>NZ_CP067041.1:6300000-6597500 GCF_016599855.1 Bradyrhizobium diazoefficiens
TGGCGCTGGGGACGCTGCTGGCGGCAGTGACGTTGCCGGTGGTGGTGATGGTGGTGGCATGGGCGAAGTAACTCGAGAGACACGCATCCGCCACTCGATGGCCATTTTGATCTGGCTCAACTGATCCTGGATAACCCGTCGATATGGTGGGCTTCAGTGATCACCCCGGGCCAATATTCCGTTTGGTTCAAAACGCCCGTCGGCGAAGGCGCTGGCGTGGTCGAATTCGGCTCCGACGGGAAACTAAGCGGCGGCGATTCCACGTTCGCCTATGCGGGAGTCTGGACGCAGAACGGCGAGCACTTCAAAGCCACTCTTTCTGCCCGACGCGTGGCGCCAGGGCCGCCCGGTGTCTTTGGATTGGATGAGATCGACGTCGTCGTGTCAGGCCGCTCGGTCGACGACTTATCTACGTCCTGCACAGGATTCGCAAAACAATCGCCCGGCCTAAAGCTCGAAGTGGAGCTTGTACGCATCCTTAGCAATCACTGACAATGGAGCGTGCTAGCACACGCTCTGCCGGATCGGGAGTTCAATGTCATCCTAATGCTACGGCGACGGCGCGGCCGGTGTCGGCCACGCCGCGCTGTGCGCCATAGCGCCTGGTTCGATTACCAGTAATCCGGCTCGTCGACCGGTGCTGCCCAGCCGGGCTCGGCGTAGCCATACGCATAGCCAGGGCTGCGATAGCTGTAGGTTCGGTGATAGCTTCCGTAGCTCCGGCATTGGCCGACGCCGGCCGCCAGCTGGCCGCCGCTCATCGCGGGGCCTGCGGCGCCAACGGCGCTTTCACTACTTGGCGTGCACCAGCCGGGACCGCGTCCCGCTGCGAGACTTGGGCTTGATGCGGCGAGCGGTACAATCGCGGCCATCGCGGCAGCCACGCTCAGTCGTTTCAAGTGCGTCATCGTCTTCTCCATATTTGCGACGGACACTCGACCAATCCCTGCCGCCGACGGTCGTTCCGCGTGCGCCGCTCGCGATTGCGCGAGCCAACAAAGGTTTCAATCGGGTTTCGCGGGAACGCTGCGGATCAATTCCACATGGTATGGTTCAGGGGAACATCAGTTGCAGTGACATCGCTGCAGCTGCCCAAAAAGGGCTCCCCTGAGGGAGCCCTTTTCCGGTTAGTCCCAATCGTAGTGATGGTGTCGCTTGATCACGACCGTCCGGTCGGCGTCGCGATCATACCAGCCGCGATGCCAGCCACGATCATGCGCATAGAATTCCGCACGCGGGCCATAGTGGTCGGAGTAGTAGCCGTGATCGCTTCCGATGCGGACGCCAAACTCTTCTGCGCTCGCGATGGTCGGCACCGCAACCGCAACGGTCGCTAACGCGGCGAGAACGTAAGACAGCTTCTTCATGTTCCCTTCTCCAGTGTTAGTTACCCCTCGGCGAGAAAACAAATCGCGCATGGTGACGTTCCGGTTTCCGTCGCGAAACTTTCTTGAATGGATATTCAGGGTGTTCCGGAAACCGCGCGTGTGTCGGGCTTTATCCTGACGACCTGATTACGAGTTGAAGTTTCGTGCACCGTAATTTTGACGTCCGGCGACGGCTCGCTATTTTCGAGGAAAGAGTGGAAAGAAGCTGCGCTGCCGCTTCAAGCGGATAGTATCAGCAGGCTTGATCGTGTTAGCAGTTCGGCGCTCACCGCCCTGCTCCGTAGTAACTTCGATGTCGGGATTGTCGATGATCGCCGAGTGAATGTCGTCCATATGCGCAGGCGTCGCATTGTAAATGCTTCCGTAAAAATCTCCGACCCCGACAGCATCTCCGAATTCAGATATCAATCGCGGAATGTCATCGAACAATTGCTCTTTAGCCTCTGCCCGACCTGACATGTCGAATAGGTAGAGACGATTGCCTTCGTCCTGCGGATTGTAGGAGAGCATATTGAGGCCAGATCGCCCAAAGTGGGCCTGGGCGCTGCTATTTCGATGCAAGACGTTATTGTATTCCTGCCGCGCTCGCACCGAATTGGAGAAGTGGATCAACCAGTATCGCCATCCGTCGGGATTATTGATGGAAAATGGACTGACGTACGTCGCGCATCTCTGGAATGAGTTAAACACGATGCGCTCGGCTGTTCCCAGCCAGGCATCCTTGTTCATGACGCCTTCCAGCCGAGACAGATCGCTCGGCCCAAGGCTAAATGGGCCAAGCTGCCTTGCTAGGCGAGCAGGATCACTCTGTTCGAGGAAAGCAAGAAGGGACGCGATACCAAACGTGTAAAATACTTCAGATGAGAGGAACGATCCGATGATATCTGCAATCGTTCCCACTTCAACTCGGCTGTGACCGCACTGGTCAAGATTAAAGATTACATTGTGATATCGCCCCTGCTGAAGCACTTGCTTCATTGAGGGGTAGGCAATCTCGAATGGATGGCTGTAGTATTCGACTCGTAGGTGCAGGCGCAGAGCATTCTGCTTGGCTTCAACAATTAAGGGCGCGACATTGCTTTTCAGCAACTCGATAGCGCTTTCGTCGTAGTCATTTAGAAGTAGCAAACATTCGATATCAAGCGGTGACATGCCTTCGGCACTGCGCCGGACGTTGAATGCGTCGATCGCTTCTCGCAGAACTTCAATGAAGATTAGCGGCGACCCCGAACTGCCGCACTGATATTTTCCCGCCCCTGCAAACCCATCGACGATTGCAAACCGGAAGCGAGCCTGCTGCGGAAGCTGGCAGCGCACGGCTAGGTAGCGAGCCAGGTACTCGCGAATGACTTTATGCTTGCGCTTGGAGTGCTCCTCCAGCTTTGCTCCGGCCTCCCATGAATACGGCTTCTCAACCATTCCCTACCGATAGCGCTCAAAAAAATCAGATGCCAATCGTTTGCGCCAATTTCGGCATCTGGTCCCATTCGCGTCCGCGATAGAGACGACCATTAGCCTTCTTTGATCGGCGCTTGTTGTCCTTGCCCCACGTTCCCCACTGCTTAAAGAAAAACGCGGTATCGTACATCGTGCATCGTTCGTAGATATCGTCGATCCATTCTTCACGAATGGGCCGCGCAGATCGACCGCTCTCCCCTCCGACGATAGCCCAATCTATTCCAGTGAGGTCTACCTTACCGACTGACGCTATGAGAGGCTCGAAGGAGATGAAGCGGATTGCTGCCGGTACTCCGCGCAAATGGTCGATACGATCAACGACCTCTGCTCCCTCGACACTTGTCCCTAACCAAACGTTCGGCAAAACCTCTGAAATCTTCGAGCGTAGCAGAGAGCCCATTCGCTCGGGCCGCTTCGTTAGTATCTGATAGTTGTGATGCGGGGTTGCCTTCATTATTGCCCACACGTCCAGAATGAACGCATCCCTTACGCGATCATGGAACAGGTCGCTCATGGAATTCACAAAAATCTTCTTCGGCTTCTTCCAAAGCAATGGAATTTTAAGAGCCGCGCGGTCTTCCCGCACCGTCCCATTCCAGACGACACGCTTTCCGCTGCGCCGCACCAAGCCCCGGTATTTCGCGACATCCATCGCGTCGAGTCGCCGAGCCATCTCCATCGCATAGCAATTTGTGCAGCCAGCGCTCACGATTGAGCAGCCTGCGACAGGATTCCAAGTCGCATCTGTCCATTCGATGGCCGTCTCACCCATGGCACCCTCCATGACACGCTGAATTATGCCTAACCAAAATCTATTACGAATTCGGCTAGACAAATTGTTCATGTTTTGTTCTAATTGGCAAATGGTCAATAGACGGATGGCTGAGTGGCGAACGTACTCGCGAAAGCAGATGGACAAGCTCTCGGATGTCCGTCCGCAGCGGAAGCCGTCAGCTCCAGATCCAGCTCCGGCTGACCCGATCCCAGATGCCATGTGGCAATCAATGCTGGACGACCCGCGCGCGGCCGGCAGGCCCCGGCAGGCAATCCATCAATGCCGCCTCGCTGACATCCAGCGCCATGTGCTGCGCGTCGAGTGCTCGCGCTGCTCTCGCATCGTCGAGATGCAGAAGGCTGATGCCGTCAAATACTTTGGACCGGATGCGAGCTGGAAGGATGTCGGCCAGCGCTTGCTAGATCAGACCTGCACTATTCGCACCGGTCGCCACGAGGAGGACGGCTGCTGGCCGAATTGGATCGCCTAGTTGCCGGTGCGGACGGGTTCGGCGCCAAGCGCATAGCAAGACGATCGCGACAAGCATCATTAAGAAACCGATAGCGAATGATATCGAGCGAAGCCAATATTGTCATCGCTGTCGAACTGCAGGGTTCGTCAATTTTGAGGCTCGTGCGCGAGCCATTGAATGCATCGCAAGATCCGACAGCTTGGAAGTCAATCGGGTTGCAAACGCCCGAGGAACATGAGCTCATGCGAACATGAAAAAGACTGCGCTTATTACCGATCTCGACAACACGCTTTTTGACTGGGTGGACCTTTGGTTCAACTGCTTTTCCTCGATGTTGGACAGCATCGCAGAGATTAGTGGAATAACCCGAGAGAAGCTCATTCCGGAGATCGCAGCCGTGCATCGAAGGCACGGAACGTCGGAGTATTCATTCCTGATCGAAGAAATCCCATCCCTTCAGAATACGCTCCGGGGGCGCCGCGCTGTAGATGTGTTTGCTCCCGCGATCGATATCTACCGGCGCAAACGACGTGAGCACCTGAAGCTATTTCCCACCGTTGCTGAAACCTTGCTCCAAATCAAAGGCAAAGGCACGCGGATCATTGGCTATACCGAGTCAATGGCCTTCTATTCGAACTATCGAATTCGACGTCTCGGACTGGATGGCGTACTCGACTACGTCTTCTGTCCAGAGGACCACACGCTGCCCGACGGGCTAAGCGAAGCAGACCTCCGCAACTACCCTGCCTCTCACTACGCGCTTAAATGTACCGAGCAAGAGTTCACACCACGCGGTTCAAAAAAGCCGGCTACTGCCGTGCTGGAGTCGATCATTGCAGACCTGAAGTTGAACAAGCGTGAGTGTGTGTATATCGGAGACAGTCTTCACAAAGACGTCGCCATGGCTCTCGATTGCGGCGTAGAAGACGCTTGGGCCAAATATGGACAAGCCCATCGGCGCTCCGAATACAATCTATTGATCGATGTCACACATTGGCCGCCGGAGGAAGTGCAACGCGAACAACTTATAAAGCAACGAGATATCAACCCGACCCATGTATTAGATGAAAGCTTCTCGCAACTCCTGAGCACATTTGAGTTCGGAGATTTCCATGGCTAGCAATCTTCGCCTGCGGGACGAACGAGCTAAGCAGATAACCGACGCTTGGAAAGCGGTGGTTGGAGTGCAGATGCACTTCAATGATATCGGCATGCGAATTCGCGGACTGTTCGTAACAATTCTTCTCGCGTTGTTTGCATCGGTCGGCTTTCTCTTAGATAAAAAGCTTTCACTGTCACTCGGTCCCGTCAATGTGCAATTCGCGACGATCATGCCACTCTTCGGCATATTCATCTCAATGCTTTTTTATTTGATGGATCGCTACTGGTTTCATCGCCTCCTCAAAGGCTCTGTCAATCACGCGATTGAAATCGAGAGAAGATACAAAAATCAGCTACCTGAGTTAGGACTCAGCGATCACATTGGAAAGGAGAGCTCCTTCAAGCCCGAGGGGATCACCTTGTTCGGAGCAAAACTGTTCGTCCGCCACAAAGGATTTAAAGAAAACGGCCTTCTCCATTCGGACGGCAAGCTCGAACTGTTTTACAAATCGATGATGGCCGTTCTGTTCATCACCTCGATCTTGCTCGCGGCGTTCGGGGGCGTTTCGTTCGAGAGAAAGAAAGATCGGGAGCGGATGGCGACGGACCCGGCCGCGCAAGGATCGCTAGCCTTGCCTGCGCGGACACCAGCAACGCCCGCATCTCCCTCCTCTATAGCTCCGGGAAAAAAGCAGCCATAGTCAGATTGCCGCCAGATTGCGGTGACAGTGCACGAAATTGATGTCGCCTATGTCGTGGCATTTCGTGCATTGTTAGCGCAATTCCGATTTTGGTTGCCATTACGATCGGACAATGCGGACTTATCCGCAGCGTTGGTACAGTTGGGTGGGCTCGAACCACCGACCTCCTGTTCCACAGACAGGCGCTCTAACCAACTGAGCTACAACTGCATCCTTGCGAGCCGCGCCTTAAGGGCGCGCCGTGGAAACGGCCGTCGACCTAAGGGGGCTGGACGGGGCGGAAACTAGGTGCAATGGCCGTTTTTGGCAAGGCCGCAAACGGACGAAAAACCGGGGCAAATCACCTTTAGCCCGATCAAATCGGGCTTGATGGCGACCATAAGGTCGTTCTGCTGCCCTCACATGCTTGTCGAGAGATTGCCCTAGAGGAAAGAGCCCTCACCCGGCGCTACGCGCCGACCTCTCCCGCGAGCGGGAGAGGTGAAAAAAACCCGGGCCGCGGGGCCCGGGTTTCTTCACCGATTCAGTGCCGGTCCGCTCAGGCGGCGGGCGGATAGAGCTTCGAGGCGCCGGCCTTGATCGGCTCGGCGGTCTCGGAGGCGATGCGCTGGGTCAGCTCGACGAGCTCCTTGGCCTGGGCCTGGAAGGTCTCGAGCTGCTGGCGGGCGTGGCCGGTCCAGAGCTGGAAGGCGTCGGTCGGCGATTTGGTGCCGAGCAGCTCCTGGGTGAAGTCGAGATGGGCCGTGGTATTGGCCTTCGCGAACTCCATCAGCTTGGCGGTGTACTCGCTGGCGCCCTTTGAGGCCGTGGCGAACACGGCCTCGACGGTGCCGTTATGGGTTTCGGCGGCGTCCTTGAACTTGGCGTAGGTCTCACGGGCCTGCGAAACGCCCTTTTCGGCGAACGCACGCATCTGCTCGGGAACCTCGAACGGAATGATCGAGGCAGAAAACGGATCAGTCGCACCTGTCATGGTTGTCCCTCAACGCTAATGAAAAATGAAGTGGGCCTTCTGGCGCGCCCGCCGGCCAACCGGGGCCATTTCTTGTTACGAACTGGCGGGTACGAAAGACTGGAAACGCAAAACAACGAGATGGCTCGTCCAGCGCCCAGCACTATTGCTCCGTAACATGTCAACATTGTGCAGCGCAATGCGGGTTTGGGGTGCGTCGCGAGAATTTTATCTCGGAGGGTGAGGTTCCCGGGATGGGGAACCGGGGGTTGAAGAAGCCAAGTGCCGATCAAGAAAGCGGTCGCTCCCTCTCCCGCTTGCGGGAGAGGGTTGGGGTGAGGGTGCATCCGCCATGGGACAGCCCCGATGAGGAGAGAGCCCTCACCCGCGCCTTCGGCGCGACCTCTCCCGGAAGCGGGAGAGGTGACCGAGCCTGCGGCTCAATGAGGTTCAAGCCAATGGAAATGCGCCGGCGCTAATGCTTCGGCTTGGTCGCATCCACTGCGGCGCGGCTGACGATTTGGCCTATTTCGCTGGCTTGTTCGGCCAAGGCCTTCATCTGGGCCTGGACGTATTCGCTGTGCAGCCGCATCACCTCGCTGACGTCCTTGGCGTGGACCAGCGACTGGGCGTAGTTCAGCGAAGCCTGTACGTTGGTCTCGGCGAAGGCGATCGCCCTTGCGCCGATGTCCTTGGCGCCGGCGCGCATGCTGGCGCCGTGCTCTTCCAGGGAGCCGGCGGCGGCTTGGGCATTGGCCAGCAGCTTCTCGAAGGCGTCGCGGACCTGCTTGAGACTGGATTCCGCCATGTTGCGCATTTCCGGCGGAATCTCGAAATGATCGTGGGACTGATCGGTCATGGCTGCGACTCCTCTTTCCTTGCCTGTGCTGTGTTGCTGGTTTTGCCGGCCGCTTGGCCGTTCCGCCCGCCCAGCGTAAGCCTAGCCGCGGACGGTATTGCCGGTATGACGCCGGCTCCGCACAAAATCCTGCGGATGCAACGAGGCGGCCGCTTGCCGGTTCAGCCACATTAAGGTTATCGCGGCATTAGGCCTCTCCTCCTAGGCTGGGGCCGTGGACCTGCCCGCGCCCGCGCGCGATACTAACCCTTTCTTAAGGCTGCCATTCCCGGCGGCCTTTGACGTGAAGCGTGACAGCGAGACTTAAAGCCGGTCGGATGACGAGTTCGGATTTCCAGTTGCGGGGCGTCGGCGATCCCAGGCTGTCCGTGCATGCGACCTCGCCGCTGCCGGCGTGGCTCTGGTCGCTCGACGGCAGCCGCGTGCTGTGGGCCAATGCGGTCGGCGCCAAGCTGTTCGGCGCAGCCCATGGAGCGGCCCTCGCGGAAAAGACCTTTGGACCGGCCGACACGCATCGCCGCCAGGTCAGCCGGCTCGCCCGCCAGCTGTCGGCGAACGGCGCTATCCGGCTCGAACGGCTGCGCGGATTCGGCGCCCGGCTCGGCACACTGATGACCTGCGCCTGCGCGCGGCTCAGCTTTGCGGATGGCGGCGAAGGCGTGCTCGTCAGCGCCATGGACCCCGCTTTGCGCACCATGCCGCTGGTCGAGCGGCTGCATCGTCTGGTCGAGGGCGCGACCACGCCGATGGCGGCGTTCGCGCCGGACGGAATGTTCGCCGGCGCCAGCGAGGCGGCGCGCCCCCTGCTCGGCTTTCGCGATCTCAGCGAATCCGGAATGGAGCAGGCGCGCAGTGAGGCGCTGGCGAAAGGCCGCGTCGAGCTGCCGATCGGCATCGGCAAGATGGTGCTGCAACGGGTCGGCGCGGGGGCCGATATCGGCCTGGTCGCGCTGATCGAGCCTGCGGTGGCGCAGGCTGCGCCTGCGGCCGAGAGCGTGCCGGATGTTGCGCCCGAGATGGCGCCGGCTCCCGCGCAGCCCGACGCCGACATCGCGCTGTTCGATCCATTTGCCGAGCCGGACAAGACGCCCGCAAAGGCCGAGACGATCACGCCCGCGCCTGAACCGACGATCGAAATTGCTCCCGAAACGCCGGTTGAAAACCCGCCCGCGGCCATCGTGCCGCCGCAAGCCGCGCCGATCACGAGCACCATGGTCGAGCCGAATGGACACGCGCAGCCGCGGTCCGGACACGCGGAGCCGCGGTCTGGACACGCGCAGCCGCCGTCTGCACACGCGGAGACACCGCGCCAGCATCCGCTGCGCTTCCTATGGCAGATGGATGCGGAGGGGCGCTTTGTGCTCGGCTCGGACGAGTTCATCCGCCTGATCGGCCCGCACACCGCAGCCGGCTTCGGCCGGCCCTGGAGCGAGATCGCCGACGAATTTTCGCTGGATCCCGACGGGCGCGTCGCGCAGGCGCTGGCGAGCCAGGACACCTGGGCCGGAATCACCGTGAGTTGGCCGGCCGATGGCGGCGAGCATCTGCCGGTCGAGCTTGCAGGCCTGCCGATCTACGACAGCGCACGCAATTTTGCCGGCTTCAAGGGCTTTGGCGTCTGCCGAGATCTCGATGCCCTCAACCGGCTCGATGCGCTCCGCCGCTACGAGTTGGTCGCTGAACCGGTCGCGCAGCACGGCCTGTCGGCCGATGTGGTCGAGCCTGATCCCGAACTGGAGGCCAAGCCCGCGGCAGAGGCTCCTGCAGTCGAACCGCCGCCCGAGCCTGAACCGCCTGAACTTGCAACCGACGCGACTTCACACCCAACCGATCCGGAAACGCCAGTGGAAACGCCTCCGAATGTCGTGCCGTTCCGCAGCCCTGGCGATCAGAGACCGCCGACGCTGACGCCGGTCGAGAACAGCGCGTTCAACGAACTCGCGCGGCAATTGTCCGAACGGCTCGAACGCGACCGCGAGTCGATGGCATCGATTGCGACCGAGCCGCCGGCAGGGGAGATCACGCACGAAGCGCCTGCGCCGGAGCTTGAAGCATCGCCAGCCGCAGCCGAATGGCTGGCCGAGCCCGCGCCGCCCGCGCGCGGCGACAGTGCGCGCGACCGCACGCTGCTCGATCTGCTGCCTTCAGGCATTTTGATCTACCGGCTCGATCGCCTGCTCTACGCCAATGCCGCTTTCCTCACGCGCATGGGCTACAGCGACCTCGGCGCGCTGGAAGATGCCGGCGGGCTCGACGCGCTCTATGTTGAGCCGGGCGTCTCCGCCGCCAGCAGCACCTCGCAACGAGGCACGCCGGTGACGATCAGCGCGACTATTGCCAATGGCGAGCAGCCGCTGGGAACGACCGAAGCCCATCTGCACACGATCGACTGGAATGGCGAGAGCGCGCATGCGCTGATCTGCGCGCTGCCGCAAGCCGCGCCGGTTACGCCCGTGGTCGCGCCGTCCGTTGCGGCCGATACGATCGTCGCTGAATCCTTCCCCTACGCGCCCGATCTCGAGCCCGAGGCCGGCGATGCCGATGCGGAAGATCTCGCCGCGATCCTCGACACCACGGCCGAGGGCATCGTGATGTTCGATGCCGAAGGCAACATCCACGCCTGCAACCGCAGCGCCGAGGCGCTGTTCGGCTATGACGGCGAAGCGCTGCTGCAGCAGAATCTGGTGACGCTGTTTGCGCCGGAGAGCCAGCAGATCGTTCTCGACTATCTCGAAAGCATCAAGAGCCAGGACATCGCGAGCCTGCTCGACCACGGCCGCGAGGTGCTCGGACGCGAGAAGAAGGGCGGCGTGCTTCCGCTCGCCATGATCATGGGCCGCACGCGGCCTGACGGCCCGAACTTCTTCGCGGTGTTCCGCGATCTCTCGCACGCGAAGAAGGGCGAGAGCGAGCTGACGCAGGCGCGGCGCCTGGTCGACGGCGCCGCCAACGCCAAGGCCGACATGCTGGCGCGGATCAGCCACGAGATCCGCACCCCGCTCAACGCCATCATCGGCTTTGCCGAGGTGATGATCTCCGAGCGTTTCGGCGCGCTCGGCAACGAGCGCTACGGCGAATACATGAAGGACATCCGCGCCTCCGGCGAGCGCGTGATCACCATCATCGACGATCTCCTGGAATTGTCGCGGATCGAAACCGGCAAGCTGGATCTGAATTTCGCCAACCTCAATCTCAACGACCTCGTCGAAGCCTGTGTCACCGTGATGCAGCCGCAGGCCAACCGCGAGCGCATCATCATCCGCACTTCGCTCGGCCATGCGCTGCCGCAGGTGGCGGCAGATGCGCGCGCGCTGCGGCAGGTCACCATGAATTTGATCTCGAACTCGATCAAGCTTGCGAGCGCCGGCGGCCAGGTCATCGTCTCGACCGCCCTGTCCGACCGCGGCGAAGTATGCTTGCGCATCCGCGACACCGGCCACGGCCTCAGCGAAACGGAAGTCGCCGCCGCCATGGAGCCGTTCCGCACCCCGCCGCCCGGAGATGCCGCGGACAGTTCGGCGCTGAGCCTGTCGCTGACCAAGGCCCTGGTCGAAGCCAACCGCGCCCGGTTCAACATCAAGAGCGCAGGAAGTTCAGGCACGCTGATCGAAGTGGTGTTCGCACCGGTGGTGGCGCGGGCGTAAGGCGAGATCAGGCCAAAAAAGAGCCCCGCCGGTGGCGGGGCTAGGAGCAGGCGTTACCGGCTGGGTTGGTTTTGAGCCGGCTGTCCCGACGTCGAAGGCGGCGGGGCATTGTTCTGGTTGGTTTGTCCGGACTGCGTGTTCTGGCTGGTGCCCGGCTGATTGCTGGGCGGATTGTTGTTTTGCGCCGGGGCCTGTCCGGTGGTCTGGCCCGACGGCGGCCGTGTGCCAGCCTGACCCGACGTCGTCGGCTGGTTCTGCTGAACCTGACCGCTGGTCGATGGCCGGTTCTCCCCGGCCTGGCCGGTGGTCTGGTTCTGCTGCGCCGGCGCATTGGTCTGACCGGTGCTTTGCCCGCTCGTATTCTGCTGCGTCGACTCGCCGTTGCGGCCCTGACCAACGGTCGTCGATTGGCCCTGCGTGGCGCGGATCTGGTTGGACACGCCAAGGGCGGCGACCGTGCGGGTATCGATCGAGCCGGTGGTCTGGAAGCCTTCCTGTCTCTGGAAGGTGATCAGCGCTTCGCGCGTACGTGAGCCGAGGACGCCGTCTGCTTCGCCAGACAGCAGGCCACGTTCAATCAGCACCCGTTGAACGACGCGGATCTCGTCGGGGCTGAGATCCAGCGCTGCAACACTGGCGCCGCCGCTGCCGCGGTGGGCAAAGTGCGTCCGCGGGCCGGCGGGAATGACGTCGACAATCCTGCGGCTTCGATCGGTGACGACGATCTCGTCATCCACGACGAAGAAGCTGTCGTCGCGGTAGGCCGGATAGAGATCGATCAGCGCCGGGAATTCCGACACGGCGACCACGGAGAAGTTCCGTGGCACGACCACGCCGGCATCGACGCGGAAGTGGATGGCATCGGCGTTGACCCGCGCGCGTTCCACATTGCGTGAACTCAGCACCGACTGCTGCAGCCTTGTCTGCTGCTGCGCGCTCACCTGCACCCGCCCGGACATGCTCTGGGTTGTCCCAGCCTGGGCTTGCGCCTGGGTATTGGCTTGAGTGTTGGTGTTGGCCTGTCCTTGGGTGTTCGCGCCGGTCGTCGTGCCCTGAGTCTGCTGCGGACGCTGGCCCTGCGCATTGTTCCCAGTGTTCGCGCCGGTCGTTGTCGTGCTCTGGCCCTGCGCGTTCTTGCCCCGCGCATTCTGGCCTTGAGCGTTCTTGCCTTGAGCGTTCTTGTCTAGAGCGTTCTTGTCTTGCGCATTCTTGTCTCGGGCGTTGTCCTTGGTATTGGCGCCGCTGGTCGCACTCTTGTTCTGCTCCGTGCCTTGAGACTGACGTGTGCGGTCGCTCGGGCTCTGACCGACGGTCTGGTTCTTGCCATGCTTCTCATATCCGGATTGGGACTGATGCGCCTGGTCACGGTCGCTCCGGCCCTGGCCGACGGTCTGGTCCTTGCCATGCTTCTCGTATCCGGGTTGGGATTGGCGCGCGTTGTCGCGCTCGCCGCGGCCTTCACCAACGGTCTGCCGCTCGCCATTGGCGGCGGCTCGGCCGCTATCGTGCGCCGCAGCGGGATTCTCCGCCCGACCGCCGGCGCGGCCCTGCGTCATTCCTTCGCTGTGGGCGGCACCACCTGCACCATGCGACATTTCACCGCCGGCGCGGCCGTGTTCCGCAGCGCCTCCGCTGGCTTCCCCGCCAGCGCTCATTCCGCCGCTGCCACCCTCACGCATGCCTTGCGCCGACGCCAAGCTGACGCCGGCGAGCAGCACTGCTGTGGTCAGCAGGAACTTACTCTTGCTCGTGTTCATCTGATCCTCCTCGGTTTGCAATATCTCGACGGATATTCTCAAGCGACGCGAGACAGACGAGCCTCGTTCGAGCTTTCAGCCCCTGCAGTGAACGGAGCGCCGGTGTCCAGCTTCCGTTCGTGCAGGTACTTGCGCGGTTCCATCTCGTTGTAACCGCGCACGTCGAACTCTCCCGGCCGAAGCCGGAAGACATCGGCCCGAACAAGCGCTCAGCGTCTCGCGCCAAGACATCGGGCCAACATTAGCGAGGAGAAAAAGTTGCAAACGCGCGCCTGAGGGGGAACAGGAGTCACGAGGGTAATCGGGCGTTCATCTCGATGAAATTACTGCATTTCTGGATGTAAACCGCCTGCGCGACGCGGTTTGCGGGTGCTGGCAGCAACGAGCAACACGCACACCCGCTGCTCAAACAAAAAAGGCACGGCGCGTCGCAAGCGCCGTGCCTTTCGCATTCCCGCGGTCCGGATCAGCTATAGATCTCGAACAGACCAGCGCCGCCCTGGCCGCCGCCGATGCACATGGTCACGACGCCCCACTTGGCCTTGCGGCGCGCACCTTCCTGGAGCAGATGGCCGGTGAGGCGCGCGCCGGTCATGCCGAAGGGATGGCCGATCGCGATCGAGCCGCCGTTGACGTTGTACTTCTCAGGGTCGATACCGAGCTTGTCGCGCGAGTAGAGGCACTGGCTGGCGAAGGCCTCGTTGAGCTCCCAGAGATCGATGTCGTCGATCTTCAGGCCATGACGCTTGAGCAGCTTCGGCACGGCAAAGATCGGGCCGATGCCCATCTCGTCGGGCTCGCAGCCCGCCGCCGCCCAGGCGACGAAACGCCCCATTGGCTTGAGGCCGCGCTTCTCCGCATCCTTGGCTTCCATCAGCACCACGGCCGCGGCGCCGTCGGAGAGCTGGCTGGCATTGCCGGCGGTGACATACTTGCCCGGACCCTTCACCGGCTCCAGTTTTGCCAATCCTTCCAGCGTGGTTTCAGGACGGTTGCACTCGTCGCGGTCGACGACGTAGTCGACGATGCTCTCGGCCTTGGTCGCCTTGTCGACGACCTTCATCTTGGTCTTCATCGGGACGATCTCGTCCTTGAACTTGCCGGCCTGTTGCGCGGCCGCCATGCGGCGCTGCGATTCCAGCGAATATTCGTCCTGGTATTCGCGGCTGACCTTGTAGCGCTCGGCGACGATGTCGGCGGTATCGATCATCGCCATGAAGATGTCGGGGGCGGTCTTGAGCAGTTCCGGATCGATCGTCTCCTTCGGCATGCCGCCGCCCGGCATCGAGATGCTTTCGACGCCGCCGGCGACGATGCAGTCGGCGCCGTCCGAGCGGATCGAATTGGCGGCCATCGCGATGGTCTGGAGACCCGACGAGCAGAAGCGGTTCACCGACACGCCGCCGGTCGACTTCGGCAGGCCGGCGAGCAGCGCGGCCTGACGGCCGATGTTCGGTGCGCCGTGGGCGCAATTGCCGAGATAGCAGTCCTCGACATAGTCCTTGTCGACGCCGGCGCGGCTCACCGCGTGGTGAATGGCGTGGGCCGCCAGCGACATCGGCGGAGTGATGTTGAACCCGCCGCGGCCGGATTTCGCGAGGCCCGTGCGCGCGTAGGAAACGATGACGGCTTCACGCATTGTTTTCTCCCTTGTCGAACGATTTTGATCGGAGCGTCCCGGTCGCCATTGGTACACAAACTCCGGAGGTCGCGGGAAAAATAAAAACGCCGCCCTCGCGAGAAGGCGGCGTTGTTCCGTGCGTCGGAATATATGATCCCCGTCATTCCGGGGCGATGCGCAGCATCGAACCCGGAATCTCCGGGTTCGCGCTTATGCGCGCCCCGGAATGACGAACTCTCAGAACGTCAGCGCCTTGACCTGCTTGACCTGGGGCAGCGCCTGGACCTTGGCGAGCACGTCCGCCGGCACAGCGCCGTCGACCTCGACGAACGCGATGGCGTCGCCGCCCTGCTCGACACGGCCGAGATGGAAGGTCGCGATGTTGATCTTGGCGTCGCCCAAAAGGCCAGCGAAATGGCCGATGAAGCCCGGCTTGTCCTCGTTGGTGACGTAGATCATGGACTTGCCGAACTCGGCGTCGACGCGGATGCCCTTGATGTCGACGAGACGCGGCTTGCCGTCGTGATAGACGGTGCCGGAGACCGAGCGCTCCTGGCGTTCGGTTGCGACGGTCACGGTGATCAGGCTTTCATAGTCGCTCTGGGCGGCGCGCACGATCTCGTCCACCACCATGCCGCGCTCCTTGGCGACGACGGGCGCTGACACCACGTTGACCTCGCCCAGCATCGGCCGCAGCAGGCCCGACAGCACGGCCGAGGTGATCGCCTTGATCTTCATCTCGGCGACGTGGCCCTCATAGGTGATCTCGACCTTGAGGATGCCGCTCTCGGTCAGCTGGCCGGCGAACGAGCCGAGCTTCTCGGCGAGCGCGATGAACGGCTTCAGCTTCGGCGCCTCTTCCGCGGTGATCGAGGGGAAGTTCACTGCATTCGAGATCGCACCGGTGAGCAGATAGTCCGACATCTGCTCGGCGACCTGGAGCGCGACGTTCTCCTGCGCTTCCGTGGTGGAGGCGCCGAGATGCGGCGTGCAGATCACGTTGGGATGGCCGAACAGCACGTTGGTATTGGCGGGCTCCTCGACGAAGACGTCGAAGGCAGCGCCTGCAATATGCTTGGAATTGAGCGCATCGACCACGGCCTGCTCGTCGACGAGGCCGCCGCGGGCGCAGTTGATCAGGCGCACGCCCTTCTTCATCTTGGCGATCGCGGCAGCGTCAATGATGTTCCTGGTCTTCTCGGTCAGCGGGGTATGCAGCGTGATGAAGTCGGCGCGCTTGAGCAGGTCATCGAGCTCGACCTTCTCGACCCCGATGTCCTTGGCACGCTCCGGCGACAGGAACGGATCGAAGGCGATCACCTTCATGCGCAGGCCGAGCGCACGGTCGGCGACGATCGAGCCGATATTGCCGCAGCCGACGACACCGAGCACCTTGCCGGTGATCTCGACGCCCATGAAGCGGTTCTTCTCCCACTTGCCGGCCTGGGTCGAGGCGTCGGCCTGCGGGATCTCGCGGGCCAGCGCCAGCATCAGGGTGATGGCGTGCTCGGCGGTCGTGATCGAATTGCCGAACGGCGTGTTCATCACGATGATGCCCTTGGCCGTGGCGGCGGGGATCTCGACATTGTCGACGCCGATGCCGGCGCGGCCGATCACCTTGAGGTTGGTGGCCTTCTCCAGGATCTTGGCGGTCGCCTTGGTCGCGGAGCGGATCGCAAGGCCGTCGTAATTGCCGATGACCTCGGCGAGCTTGTCCTTGTCCTTGCCGAGATTGGGCTGGAAGTCGACCTCGACGCCGCGATCTCTAAAGATCTGCACGGCGGCGGGAGAGAGCGCGTCGGAAATAAGAACTTTGGGTTTGGTCATGGAAGTGTCCTTCGCCGTCCCTAAGGGAGGATCGGCCCGAGGGCCGGAATGAGGAATTGCTCGGAAGCTTTTGCTCTCCCTCGCCCCGTTCTTACGGGGAGAGGGTTGGGGTGAGGGGCAGCCACAGGCGAAGTGCCCGTGGAGAGAGCCCCTCAGCCGGATCGAGCCGGACGATGCTTCGCATCGCCGGGGGCGACCCGGCCTCTCCCCCGCAAGAACGGGGAGAGGCGAAAGAGAAAACTACGCGGCCTTGGCGAGCTGCGCCTTGGTCTCGGCGAAGGCCCAGTCGATCCACTGCGTCAGCAGCTCGACGTCCTTGGCCTCGACGGTGGCGCCGCACCAGATGCGCAGGCCCGCCGGCGCATCACGGTAATAGGCGAAGTCGTAGCCGGCGCCTTCCTTCTCGACGAGGGCAACCAGCTTCTTGGAGAAGTCGGCCTGCGCATCGTCCGAGAGCGAGGTGATCGCGGGATCGGTGAACTTCAGGCACACCGAGGTGTTGGAGCGGATCGCGGCGTCCTTGGCCAGGAAGTCGATCCACGGAGTCTTCGCCTTCCAGTCGGCGAGCACCTTGGTGTTGGCGTCGGCGCGCGCGATCAGCGCCTTGAGGCCGCCGATCGACTTGGCCCAGTTCAGCGCATCGAGATAGTCCTCGACGCAGAGCATCGACGGCGTGTTGATGGTCTCGCCGACGAAGATGCCTTCGTTGATCTTGCCGGCCTTGGTCATGCGGAAGATTTTTGGCAGCGGCCAGGCCGGCTTGTAGGTCTCGAGCCGTTCGACCGCACGCGGGCTGAGGATCAGCATGCCATGCGCGGCTTCGCCGCCGAGCGCCTTCTGCCAGGAGAAGGTGACGACGTCGAGCTTGGCCCAGTCGAGGGCTTGCGCGAAGGCAGCCGAAGTGGCGTCGCAAATGGTCAGGCCTTCACGCCTCGCGCTGATCCAGTCGGCGTTGGGCACGCGCACGCCAGAGGTGGTGCCGTTCCAGGTGAAGACGATATCGCTCCTGGGATCGACTTTGGAGAGATCAGGGATTTCACCATAGGCTGCATTGAGCTTGGTGACGTCCTTGAGCTTCAATTCCTTGACGATGTCGCTGACCCAGCCCTCGCCGAAGGATTCCCAGGCGAGCGTCGTGACGGGCCGTGCCCCGAGCAGCGACCACAGCGCCATCTCGACCGCGCCGGTATCGGACGCCGGCACGATGCCGATGCGATAATCGGCGGGGACTTCAAGCACTTCGCGCGTCAGATCGATCGCGAGCTTGAGCTTGGTCTTGCCGACCTTTGCGCGATGCGAACGGCCGAGCGCTGCGTCCTTGAGATTTTGGGCGTTCCAGCCGGGGCGCTTGGCGCAGGGGCCGGAGGAGAAATGCGGCACGTTCGGCCGCGAAGCGGGCTTCGCTACAGTCATCATCTACCCTTCCAGATAGTAAGCCTCCCGTTGGGGGGAGGTGTCCCGCCGCGGCTGATACGGGAATCGGGAAGACCAGTCAAGAAAGTTTCAGCGCCTCACGCCGGAGTGAGCTTGCTTCCGGCGCGATTTCCGGGGAGTCGACAACCGGGAGCGCGTTCAGCAAGTCCGTGGCCTCGCTGATTAATTGCGCGGCGCGACGGCGGCTGCCGACTTTCAAAATGCATTTGTCATGGGCCAGCACAACGTAGTCGTTGCCGACCTTGATTATGGAATAGCTTGTCATTGAAATCCCCGAACCGACCGAGCCCGGCTTCTGACGCTGCGTAGCACCGTTCGTTCCTGCAGAAACGTGAACGACGGACGGGTAGTTTATCAGCTGTTAAGATGAACGAATGCGCAATCCGATTGTGCAGCTTGCGCAAGGTCTGGCATGAGCTGGCTCAAAAGCGGACAGTCATGCCGGCGTGACTGAGTGAAAATCCGAGACGCTTGTAGAAGCGCTGCGCGTCGAGGCGGCTCGAATGCGTCAGCAATTCGACCAGATTGCAGCCGCGCGCTTTTGCCTCTGCCACTGCCCATTGCACCAATTGCTCGCCGATGCCGCGGCTGCGGCAATCACTGGCAACGCGGACATCCTCGAGCAGACCGCGGATGCCACCTTGCGAGCTGAGGCCGGGCAGGATCGCGAGTTGCAGGCAGCCGACCACCCTGCCCTCGCTCTCGGCGACGACGAGCCTCAGGTTCGAATCGCGCTCGACCTGCTCGAACGCTGCGTAGTAGACCGCCGGAAGCGGATCCTCGACGCGCTCGCGGGCGCGGCCGAGATGGTCGTCGGCGAGCATCGCCACGATCGCCGGAACGTCCTCGCGGCGCGCGGGGCGGATGGAGACGGGCTTCGCGTTCATAAAGGAAACTCCAGGACTCTGCGCGAGGGAGTCAGCGCGCCGGCGCTAGACCGAGATAGGCCTCGGCCTCAGTGATCCAGCGGCGGATGGCGGCATAACGGCCGAGACCGAACCCGCCTTCATGCGCGAGGCGCGTATAGGCGAGCAGCGAGACGTCGGCGAGCGAAACCGCCTCGCCTGCAAAGAAGCCGCTCGTTGCGAGATGCTGCTCCATGCGGTCGAGCGCCGCATAGCCGCGCTTGACCTTGTCAGGGTCGAGCTCGGAGGCATCCTTGCCGAGATAGACCAGCTGGAAGCGGCAGACTGCGATATAAGGTTCGTGGCTGTACTGCTCCCAAAACAGCCATTCATCCATCTTGGCCGCCGCGAAGGCATCGCGCGGGACAAGTGCGCTGTCGCGGGCCAGATAGCGCATGATGGCATTGGACTGCGCCAGCGTGCGGCCGTCGTCGAAGGCGACGGTCGGCACCTGGCCGGCGCCGTTGATTGCCAGGAATTGCGGCGTACGCGTGTCGCCCTTGCGGGTGTCGGTCTCGATCCAATTGTAAGGCAGCGCGAGCTTATCGCAGACCCACTTCACCTTGAGGCAATTGCCGGAGTTGCTGTCGCCGTAGATCTTCATCGCCGTCGCCCTATTTTGGAGCGACAGAGGATCAGGACGGGCGAAACCTGTCAACACGCGGCGAACGACTCAGAACTTGTAGCCGGCACCGACGCGGAAGTTGTTCAGGCCGACGGTAATGTCCTTCACGTTCGAAAAGCCGACATGCTCCCATTCGCCGCGGACCAGGAAGTTGCCGCAGATCGCGTATTCGACACCGATGCCGGCCGTCCATCCGTACATGAACGCGTTCACGCGCTGCTCGACGCTCGACCACGCGCCTGTGTCGATCGTGTCCTGATGGTGCGTCGTCGTGGTGACGCCGCCGACCGTGACCGACGTATCGTAGTCGTCATGCTTGATGTAGGACACGGCCGCGAACCGAGAGACCTCGGCACGACCGATCGCCAGACCGGCGAAAGCATAAGGCATGAAGTCGCCGCCGTCCCAGCCGATCCGGCCGCGGAAGGTGGCGTAGTCCTTGAGCTTCAACGAAGCACCGCCGCCGAGGGTGGTGACGTAGGTGTAGGTATGGCCTGTGGGAGCCGTTTCGCCGGCGATGATCCGTATCATGGAGTCACTGGCCGTACTCGATATGTTGTTCATGTAGCTGTAGTTGGCTTCGACACCCATCACGGCATCGTAGAGCTGCCAGTTCTTGCCCACATAGGCGCCGAACCCGGTCGACTGAACGTGGTTCTTCGGCAGCAGCGACCATCCGCCGACCGGCGCCTGGAGGATGCTGTTGCGAAGCATGAAGTCGGTCATCGATTTCGGAGCGTGGCTGAAATCGATATCGGTCGTGGCAAAGCCGAACTGACCGCCGACATAGAAGCCGTCCCAGTTTTGGGAGGTCTTCGACAGACCGTCGGTGAAGCTGCCGCGCAGGATGGGAAGATCGGAGAGATCGGCTGCGTGTGCGGCCGACACGGTCCCCAACATCGCTGCCGCCAACAAAAGCCTACGCATCGCAACGCTCCATCGAACTCGAACTTTTCGCTCGTGATCATGGCTCGTTAACCTTAACCAATGGTTGCGTCCGGCGCTTTCATCGGCGCGAGCAATGAAAAATCTGCAAAGCAAAACGGCGCGGGATGATCCCGCGCCGTTAGGAAATCCTAACCGATCAGCCTGCCGATCAGCCCTTGGTGACGAGCGGCGGCGGCGCGTAGACCGGCGGGCTGTTGAGCTCCCAGCGCACGCCGAGCTTGACGTCGTGCGAGGTGATGTCCTTGACCTTGATCGTGGATGCGCCCGAGATGCTGCCGTCGAACGCGCGGAAGTTGCCCGGCGCAGCGTCGCCAAGATCCATGTAGCTGTAGGCCAGTTCGACGGTGAAGCCCGGGTTGACCTTGTAAGCAAGACCGGCATGCGCGGCCCAGGCCAGGTTCCACTTCCCGTTGTCGCCGAAATAGGTGACGCTGTTGGACAGCGCGCCGGCGGTGTAACGGACGCCGTTGTCCTGGAAGCTCGAGAGCTTGTTGTAGGAGCCGCCGACACCAGCGCCGATGAACGGTGTGATGCACCACCAGGTCCCGAGATCGACATAGGCGTTGGCCATCACGACCCACTCGGACTTGCTGCCGGTATAGGTGTTGGCTTCGACGTCGGTCGGGCCGAGCACGACGCTGTCCGAACCGTGCAGATTGGCCTTGCCGCGATACTGGCCGGTCACGTCCGCGCGAAACCAGTTGTTGAAGCGATAGCCGACGCCGAGGTCGAAGAGCGGAGAGGAGTCGAAACCGAGCCCATTCGTCGTAGTCGGAAATGCAGCCGCAGTCGCGCTGTCGATGCGCTTGGCGCTCTGGTTGGTCATGCCGACGTCGCCGCGGAGATACCAGCCGCCAAAGTCGGAGGGCGGGGCAACCGGCGCGTACATGGGGGGCGGTGCCGCGATCGGCATGTCGGCGGCGAACGCCATCGACGAGATCAGTGATGCCGCGCCCGCGGCAAGGAGAGACTTAACGCTACGCATTGGCTTCGTCCTTATGGCCAGTGAGGCAAAATACGAGCGCCTCACGTTCTGGAAACTCACGAGCCGGACGATGCCACCAAATGCTTAAGCGCCACTTAACCCTAATTTTTAAGGTTGATTTTTTCTGATTGCACACGTGGATGCGGCACGGGCGTTGCAAAAATGCGGCGCCAGCGCGCCGCAATTGCTAACAAAGTATGAAGCCGCAATGCGGCGAGAGAGGATGTGTTAATGCGCGTGCCGCGGCAGTTTCGGCAGAAACACCGCAAGCAGGCCGATCGCGGGCAGATAGGCGCAGACTTGGTAGACGAACTCGATCGAGGTGTGGTCGGCGAGCTTGCCGAGTACGGCGGCACCCAGGCCGCCGATGCCGAAGGCGACGCCGAAGAACACGCCGGATATCATGCCGAAGCGATGCGGCACCAGTTCCTGCGCGAACACGATGATCGACGAGGTCGTCGAGGAGATGATCAGGCCGATGATGACCGACAGCACCGCGCTCGCATAAAGACCGGCAAAGGGCAGCGCCAGCGTGAACGGCAGCGCGCCGAGGATTGAGATCCAGATCACAATCTTGCGGCCGAAGCGATCTCCCAGTGGTCCACCCAAGAACGCGCCGACCGCGTTCGCCGCAAGGAAGACGAAGAGATAGATCTGGGCCGTCTGCGTCGAGACGCCGAAGCGGTCGATCAGATAGAAGATGTAATAGCTCGACAGGCTCGAGACGTAGAGCTGTTTCGAGAACAGCAGCGCCACCAGCACGGCAAGCGCGATCGCGACGCGGCGCGAGCTCGGTGCCTCGGGATGAGCCTGAACCGCCACCATCTTCTTCGCCTTGGCCTGCGGCTCGTACCAGCGGCCGATGCGCCAGAGGATGATGATGGCCAGAAAGGCGATCGAGGAGAACCAGGCGATGCTGCCCTGCCCGAACGGCACCACGATCAGCGCCGCAAGCACCGGCCCCATCGAGGTGCCAAAGCTGCCGCCGAGCTGGAACACCGATTGCGCAAAGCCGTAACGGCCGCCGGAAGCGAGCCGGGCGATGCGCGCCGACTCCGGATGGAACACCGCGGAGCCGAGACCGACCAGCGCGGCCGCAACGAGGATGACGAGATATTGCTGCGCGACGCTGAGCAGCAGCAGGCCGAAGAAGGTCGAGGCCATGCCGATCGACAGCGAATAAGGCTGCGCCTTCTTGTCGGTGTAGTGACCGACCACCGGCTGGAGCAGCGAGGCCGTGAACTGGAAGGCCAGCGTGATCATGCCGATCTGCGCGAAGTCGAGCGCATAGGTGTCCTTCAGGATCGGATACACCGAGGCGATCAGCGATTGCATGGTGTCGTTGAGGAAGTGCGAGAAGCTGATGCCGGCAAGCACGATGTAGGCCGGCCCTGCGGACGCGGTGGCAGCGGTCGGCGCGACGTCACTGACGACGACCGGCTCGGTCAGCGTTTCCTCTGAGACGACGACAGGCTTGTTCACTGTGGCGATCCTGACGCGGCAGATTGCCGCGACCTCACAGCTACGATGCTGGCGGCGGCCAAGCCAGCGTCAATCGCAAATGGCTGGGATGCGCAGGTTTGCCCCTCCGCACCGGGAGTCTCGTAGCAACCATTAAAGCGACGCCCTGACTTTCGCGAGGATGACGCCGTGCTTGCGGCCGTCAAGGCGTGGCCTGGCGACAGCGGAGTTAGGGCGAGGCCGGAGCGACGGCCAGCCTTGACCGCCGCGGCGCGCGGCGTCGTTGGCACGGCAGGTCGGGACGAAGAAACGGTGCTTCGGCCGAACAAAGAAACAGGATCAGATGGCTGACGCCCTCGCAGTTGCAGGAGGGTCGGCTGACCACGATGTGCCGCGAGCGACGACGGCGTTGATGATGACGAGCAGCTTCCTGGCGCAGGCGATGAGCGCGACCTTGTGGCCCTTACCGGCAGCGATCAACCTTTGGTACAGAGCCATGAGCTGCGGGTTCCAGCGGAAGGATGCCGGTAGCGCGGCGTTGTAGAGCGCCCGTCGCAGGCGTTCGCGGCCGCCTTCGATGTGACGGACGCCGACGCGATCGCCGCTGTCGTCATCGTAGGGCGCAAGCCCCGCGAGGGCTGCGGCTTGCTCTCGCGTGATTTGGCCGATCTCCGGCATCCGGACCAGGACAGCAACCGCAGTCGGCAGGCCGCTGCCAGCGACGCTCTCGATCAGATCGAGCCGTGCAGCGAGATCGCGATGCTTGCGGATCGCTGCGACCAGAGCCTTGAGCTCGGCGCGCTTGTGCTTGGCCAAGAGGGCAATCTGGGCAATCTGCTCCTTCCAGAGCGTCTGGAAACGCTCGTTGCGGCAGCTCTCGAGCCGGTTCTTCAGCCGGGCAATGTCCTCCGTGATCTGATCGATCATCGTCAGATGCTCGGCAAAGGGCAGCAGCCGGGGGTCGGGAGCGGGATGGATCTTCTTGACCGCCGCGGTGCAGGCCGCAATCAGCGCGGCATCGATCTTGTCGTTCTTGGCGCGCTGCTGGTGGAACTCGGCATAAGCGCGCACCTGGGCCGGCTGAAACACGACGACCACAAACCGTTGGCGCCGCAGCTCGGCGACGATAGCCTGCTCATAGCCGCCGCTTGCCTCGATTCCGACCCGCCTGACCTTGTGGCGCCGCAGCCACTCCAGCAGCACTGCATAGCCTTCCGGTTTATTATCGACCTGGATCCGCTCCAGACTACCGTCGAGCGCCACATCGAGCTTACGTTTGCCGGTATCGATCCCGGCACAGATCGTGATACGCTTGGCCATCTTCCTCGACCCTCCC
Source organism: Bradyrhizobium diazoefficiens (assembly GCF_016599855.1). Taxonomy (NCBI): domain Bacteria; kingdom Pseudomonadati; phylum Pseudomonadota; class Alphaproteobacteria; order Hyphomicrobiales; family Nitrobacteraceae; genus Bradyrhizobium; species Bradyrhizobium diazoefficiens. The sequence continues at coordinate 6,324,250 of NZ_CP067041.1, forward strand.
TTGTCTGTGCGAACCTGAAGTTCGTTCAACCATCCGGGTCCCGATGAAGTGCCGACCGCGATCTTGCTACGAAACGCAGCCCTCAAGGCTTCGGTGGGCATCGATCCGATCGATCGGCGGCCCAGCCCGGGCGGCCACCCGGGCTGGGCCATTCCTCACGGAACGAGCCCATTCTAATCCAGCCCGCTAAGACAAGGGTGGGCAAAGGCGCACTTGCGCCGTGCCCACCATCGATACAGCACTATAATAGAAATGGTCGGCACGCTTCCGCCTTCGCTCTTCGAGCTACGGCGGACAAGTCGCTTTGCCCACCCTACCGTATCGAGGAGGCCGCCTTGAAGGATACCAAGAAACTCAAGCGGCAGCGTGTCCCAGCGCGGAGACGATGGTGTCGACGATGTCCTCGACCAGGATGCGGTCTTCACCCTCGCCCATGACGCGGATCACGGGCTCGGTGCCGGAGGAGCGGATCAGCAGACGGCCGTGGCCGTTGAGCCGCTTCTCGCCGTCGGAGATCGCCAGCTTCACGTCGGAATCGTCGAGCGGCTTGCCGCCCTTGTGACGGACGTTCTTCAGGATCTGCGGCAGCGGATCGAAGCGGTGGCAGACTTCCGAGACCGGCCTGCGCAGCTTCTGCACCACCGCCAGCACCTGCAAGGCGGCGACGAAGCCGTCGCCGGTGGTGGCATAGTCGGACAGGATGATGTGGCCGGACTGCTCGCCGCCAAGATTGTAGCCGCCGTTCAGCATCTGCTCGAGCACATAGCGGTCGCCGACCGGCGTGCGGATGAGATCGAGCCCCTGCCCTTTCAGGAAGCGCTCGAGCCCGAGATTGGACATCACAGTCGCGACGATGCCCGGACGCGACAGCCGTCCGTCTTCCTTCCAGCTCTGCGCGATCACCGCCAGCAGCTGGTCGCCGTCAACCAGATGGCCGCGCTCGTCGACCAGGATGACGCGGTCGGCATCACCGTCGAGCGCGATACCGATATCGGCGCGCATCTCGCGCACCTTCTTCGCCAAAGCTTCAGGCGAGGTCGAGCCGCATTCCTTGTTGATGTTGAAGCCGTCGGGCTCGACGCCGATCGGCACCACGTCAGCGCCCAGTTCCCACAGCGCTTCCGGCACCACCTTGTAGGCCGCACCATTGGCGCAATCGACCACGACGCGCAGACCGTCGAGCGAGAGATCGCGCGGCAGCGTGCGCTTGGCGAATTCGATGTAGCGGTCATGCACGCCGTCGATGCGGCGGGCACGGCCCAAGCTCGCACTTTGTGCGAGCTTCTTCTCGATGGGCTCGTCGAGCAGTTGCTCGATCTGCTTCTCGACGTCATCGGAGAGCTTGAAGCCCTGCGGGCCGAACAGCTTGATGCCGTTGTCCTCGAACAGATTGTGCGAGGCCGAGATCATGACGCCGAGATCGGCGCGCATCGACTTGGTGAGCATCGCGACTGCCGGCGTCGGCATCGGGCCGACCAGCAGCACGTCCATGCCGACCGAGGTGAAGCCCGCGACCATCGCATATTCGATCATGTAGCCGGACAGGCGGGTGTCCTTGCCGATCACGACCCGGTGGCGGTGGTCACCGCGCTGAAACGCAAGGCCGGCGGCCTGGCCAACCTTGAGCGCGAGCTCCGGCGTGATCAGTCCGTTGGCGCGGCCCCTGATCCCGTCCGTCCCGAAATATTTGCGGCTCATATCGTCCCCCACGCAACAACCAGGGATCCCCACGACAACCACGGGCTACGCGCCTCGCATCCCTGATTTGCTAAGGTGTTATAGAGCCATCGCGGCCAATTTGGCTTCAAAAAATGTGATTAATCATTACGGATATTGGGTCGTCCCCGCCCTCGGTAACTTATTGTTAACATTATATTTCCTGCTGGAGCTCAGGAACGGGAGGGAACCGTCTCCTAGTCCTTCCGCTTGATATGTCCGTCCCCGCGGCTCGGCGGTGGCTGGACGACGTTGACGGGATCGGAGCCCGGAAAGGTCTCCTCCAGGCCCTCTTCCAGCGCTTCGTCGAGGCGGCGCTTCTCTTTTTTCTGTTCCGGCGTCGGCTCGCCGTGCGGTCTGGTCATGGCGTCCCTCTCGCAAACGATTTGGCTGTGCATCCAACCATGCTAGATGACCCCTCAATCTTCCGATGCAAGACTTCTGATACAGACGGGGCGGGGAACGTTCATGAAGCACATCACCTGTATCGACGATCTTCGCGCGCTGCATAAGCGCCGCGTGCCGAAGGCGTTCTTCGATTATTGCGACCGCGGCTCCTATGCCGAGGAAACGCTGCGCGCCAATCGCGAGGACATGCAGGCGATCAAGTTCCGCCAGCGCATCCTCGTCGACGTCTCCAAGCGCGACACCTCGATCACCATCCTCGGCGAACCATCGACCATGCCGCTGATCCTGGCACCGGTCGGCCTGCTCGGCATGCAGCACGGCGACGGTGAGATTCACGCCTGCCGCGCGGCGCAGGCCGCCGGCATCCCCTTCACGCAATCGACGATGTCGATCTGCTCGATCGAGGATATCGCGGCCAATGTCGAGAAGCCGTTCTGGTTCCAGCTCTACGTGATGAAGGACCGCGGCTTCATCAAGGACCTGGTCCAGCGCGCGGTCGCGGCGAAGTGCAGCGCGCTCGTACTCACCGTCGATCTCCAGGTGATCGGCCAGCGCCATGCCGACATCAAGAACGGCATGACCATCCCGCCCGAATGGACGCTGTCGAAATTCATCGACTTCGCGACCAAGCCGGCCTGGGTCTCCGGCGTGCTGCAGGGCAAGCGCCGCACCTTCGGCAATATCGCAGGTCACGTGAAGAACACCGAGGATCTCAACCGCCTCGCCGAATGGACCGCATCGCAGTTCGACACCTCGCTGAACTGGAAGGACGTCGACTGGATCCGCAGCATCTGGCCGGGCAAGCTCGTCATCAAGGGCATCCTCGACGTCGAGGACGCCGAGGAAGCCGCCAAGACCGGCGCGCAGGCCCTCGTCGTCTCCAACCATGGCGGCCGTCAGCTCGACGGCGCGCCGTCCTCGATCGAGGTGCTGCCCGAGATCGTCGATGCGGTCGGCGAGAAGATGGAGATCATGTTCGACGGCGGCATCCGCTCCGGCCAGGACGTGATGCGCGCGCTCGCGCTCGGTGCCAAGTCCTGCATGATCGGCCGCGCATACGCCTACGGGCTCGGCGCGGGCGGCCAGGCCGGCGTCGCAAAGGCGATCGACATCATCCAGAAAGAGCTGCTCACGACCATGGGCCTGTGCGGCGTCAACCGGATCGACGAGATCGACGATCATGTTATCGCGGTGTGAGACTCCTGACGGGATGCAGCAGCAATAGCGGCCATCGTCCCGGACAAGCGCGCCTCAAGCGCGCGCAGATCCGGGACGACAGTGGAGTTTGTGGCGGCAATTGCGCGCTTTTAGCCACGCTCCTTCACATCGGCGGTGTCAGCCCGTCACGGCCGACGCTGACGCGGTTGGTCTCGAACGAGCCATCGGGCAATTGCTTCATGAAAGCGACCACCTTCGCTCCGGCTTTCAGCTCGGACTTGTCGGCGGGCACGAACGTCACGACCGGCGTCATATCGGAGACGAACACCTTCTTCTCGCCGTCCTTGTACTTCACCAGCAGCGTATGGCCGTCATTGCCGACCACGCTCTCCGACACCGTGGCATTGGTCATGCTGGAATTCGGCTTGAGATCATAGGAGCGCGAGCCTTCGCCGGTGCCGCGCATGCTCTCCGGAAACACGTGCACCTCGACGGCGTTCTGGGCGCCACCAGGTCCCGGCACGGTGGTGGCGCCGACGAAGGAACCGACCTTGATATCGGTGAGCGAAATCTTGGTGACGCCGGCCACGCGAACGTCGGGTGCGATGTGAAGCTTGACCTCCCCGCCGCTGCGCGACTTGACCTGCATCGTGTCACCATCGACGCTCTCGATCGTGCCGCGCACGCGAGTCGGCACCGGCGCCTTTTGCGCAACGGCAGCAAAGGTAGAAGCAGCCACCATCGCAACAGCGATGAGCGGACGCGTGAAATTGGCACGTTGGATCGTCATGATGGTCTCCGATTATCCCCACGGGGATAGAACGCCGGAGACGGCTGCCTATTCTCTCAAGTCTTTGTGAGATCGGCCTCGACCAGCGCGCGCAGCTCGGCGGTCACTTGCGGCCTGTGGCCGAACCACAGCTCGAAGCCGCGCACGGCCTGGTGCAGGAGCATGCCGAGTCCGTCGGCGGTCTTCAGCCCGCAGGCCCTGGCGGCCGCGAGCAGCGCCGTCACGAGCGGGACATAGACGAGATCGGCGACGACCGCCGTTTGCGGCAGGCGCGCCACATCGACCTCGAGCGCGGGCTGGCCGTGCATGCCGAGCGAGGTCGTGTTCACGAGAAGTTTTGCCCGCGGCAGCACATCGTTGATCCCGTCCCAGGCTAGCGGCCGCACATTCGGCCCGAACTGCGCGGCCAGCGCCTCGGCCCGCGCGACGGTGCGATTGGCGAGATGGATGCGCTTGACCCCGCGTTCCAGCAGGCCGAACACAACCGCGCGCGAGGAGCCGCCAGCGCCCAGCACCAGCGCCTCGTCGGCGCTGTCCCAGCCGGGCGCGCTGGCGTCGAGATTGCCGAGAAAACCCTCGACATCGGTATTGGTCGAACGCAGCTCGCCATCGGCAAACCACAGCGTGTTGGCGGCGCCCACGGCCTTGGCACGCGCATCGGGCGTGGAGAGCGCCAGCACGCCTTCCTTGTGCGGGATGGTGACATTGGCGCCGACAAAACCGCGCAGCGACAGCCGCAGCACGAAATCTCTGAGATCGTCGGGCGGAACGGCCTCGATGACATAGCCACCTTCGATGCCGAGCGTGCGCAGCCAATAATGATGGATCAGCGGCGAACGCGAATGCGCGGCCGGCCATCCGATCAAACAGGCTGCGGGAGTCTTGGTTACCGTCATCCTTCCCTCAAATCGTGTCGAGGGCGATCCATTTCGCGTCCCGCCGACCCTGTCAAGCAGGCGGCGCTACACCGCGGCTTCGGTCGGGCCGGGAGCCGCCTTGATGTCGGCGACCGCGCGCTCGATGGTCTGGCCATAGCGCGCGCGTTGCGGGCCCACACCGTGGGTCAGCAGTGCGCGGCGCACCGCAGGCGAGGCGCCGGTGATGAACAGCCGGACGCCCTGACGCTGGGCCTTGGCAGCGACGCGCCCCAGCACGTTCGCCGCAGTCGAATCCAGGAATGGCACGGCCGCGAAATCGATCACGAGCGCCTTGCGCCTTTCGGCGATGCCGTCGAGCACGTTGCCGATGGCGGATGCCGCACCGAAGAAGAACGCGCCGGTGATGCGATAGACCAGCACGTCGCGATCGAGCGCGAGGCCGGGGTCGTAAGGCACGCGCTCGCCATTGCCGTCGTCGGGGCGATCGGCCGCGACCAGCGGCGAGCGCTCCTCGATGCCGGTCATCTCCGCCATGCGATGGATGAACAGCACCGCGCCGAGCGAGAAGCCGACCAGAATGCCTTCGGTCAGATCGCGGAAGACGGTGAGCAGGAAAGTTGCGAGCAGCACGATTGCATCGCCCCAGGACGAGCGCAGCAGCGTTGCGAATTCGCGCTTCTCCGCCATGGTCCAGGCGACCACCACGAGCACGGCGGCGAGCGCAGCGAGCGGGATGTAGCTTGCGAGCGGTGCTGCGACCAGCATGAACAGCAGCAGGAAGACCGAATGCAGCATGCCCGCGAGCGGCCCCCGGGCGCCGGCGCGTCGCGGTGCGCGCGATCAGACCGGTGACGCAGATGCCGCCGAACAGCGCCGAACCGATATTGGCGACGCCTTGCGCGACGAGCTCGCAATTGGAGCGGTGACGGCGCCCGGTCATGCCGTCGGCGACCACTGCGGACAGCAGCGATTCGATGGCGGCGAGCAGGACGAACGAAATCGCATCCGGCAGCACCGCCTTCGCCTTCTCGAACGAAAACGCCGGCAGCGCCGGCGACGGCAATGCGCGCGGGATGCCGCCGAAGCGGCTGCCGATGGTCTCAATCGGCAGCGACAGCACAGCGGTTGCGATCGCCGCGAGCACCACCGCGATCAGGATTCCGGGCCAAGACGGCCGCCAGATCCGTAAAGCTGCGATGATGGCGATGCTGACGAGCGCGACGCCAAGCGCGGACGGATTGATGGTGTTCAGGCCACCCGCGAGCGCGACGAGCTTCGGCACCAACGCGCTCGGCTCTTTCCCCGCCAGCGTGATGCCTGAGAGATCGCGCAGCTGGCTCGCAAAGATGATCACGGCAATGCCAGCGGTGAAGCCGACCGTGACGGGATAGGGAATGAACTTGATGTAGGTGCCGATCCGCAGGAGGCCCGCGGCGATCAGGACCATGCCCGCCATCATGGTGGCGAGGATCACGCCGTCGACGCCGTGCCGCTCCGCGGTCACAGCGACAAGCACGATGAAGGCGCCCGCGGGCCCGCCGATCTGGAACCGGCTGCCACCGAGCAACGACACGATGAAGCCGCCGACAACGGCCGTATAGAGCCCGCGGTCCGGCGTCACGCCCGAGGCGATCGCGATCGCCATCGACAGCGGCAGCGCGACGATCGCAACGGTGAGGCCCGCGAAGACGTCGGCGCGGAGATCCGACAAGCCATAACCCTCGCGCCACACGGTAACGAGCTTTGGCAGATAGAGTTCGGTAAAGGTCGGCTGACGAAACTGGTGCAGCTTGCCCGCGTGTTCGCCCGTGATGCTCATGCCCCACAATGCTCCAATGCATCGTGCGGCCGTGTGCTCCGGCGCGACGATGCGCTAGTCCATTTCGCCCTCGAGCACGATCATCCGCAGATCATGCTCCCACCTTGCGCGGCGGCCCCGGCTCCCTCAGGCGAACGCCCCGTCCGCCGCTGTCGCTGCGGGCCTGTTCGCCGATCAACTCGACGCCGGCCCGGTCGAACGCCTCGACCACCTTGATCAAGGTCTCGACCACGCCGCGCACATTGCCGGTAGAAGCCTCCATTCGCTGGATGGTCGGCAACGACACGCCGGCAAGCTCGGCCAGGGTTTTCTGGTCAATGCCGAGCAGCGCGCGGGCTGCCCGCATTTGGAACGACGTGATCACCGTGGCCTCACGTATCAGGAGTTATATGTGATATATCAAATCTATACGATGATGTAAAATACATCATTCGAGTCCGAACGCGAGGCATTGTTAGTCCGTCTCCTCCGTCATTGCGAGCGCAGCGAAGCAATCCAGAATCCCTCCGCGGAAAGACTCTGGATTGCTTCGCTTCGCTCGCAACGACAAGTGGAGAAGCATCGCCTCACATCTTCCTCTCCCGTGAGAACGGGAGAGGAAGAGGGAGAGTGCGCGTGCCTGACCGCCTAACCGCTCACGCCGCGTGCTGGTGCGCGGCGATGATCTGGTCGGCGGCGCGGCCCGTGACTTCAGCCATGTGGTCGAACTGGCGGGTGAAGCTGCCCGCGCCTGCCGTGGCCGAACGCAACTCGACGATGAGCTCGCCGATCTCGGCCTCCGGCATCATGGCGCGGACGCAGTCCCAGCCGCTCCAGCCGTCGCGGGTGTCGAAGCCGAGGATCTGGCCGCGCCGCGCCGACAGGATCGCGTTGATCTTGGCGGTGGCGTCGGTCGGACAGACGATCTCGACCATGTGGATCGGCTCGAGCAGCACCGACTGGCAGTGCGGCAGGCCTTCGTTGAGCCCGATCCGCGCCGCCGTGCGGAAAGCGAGGTCGGACGAATCGACGCTGTGATAGGAGCCGTCTGTCAGCGTCACCTCCACATCAGTGACGGGGAAACCGAGCGGCCCGCGTGCGAGGCCGTCGACGACGCCCTCCTCCACCGCGCCGATATAGTTGCGCGGCACCGCGCCGCCGACAACCTTCTCGGCGAACTTGAAGCCTTCGCCGCGCGGCAGCGGTCTGATATCGAGCACGACATCGCCGAACTGACCGTGGCCGCCGGACTGCTTCTTGTGGCGGCCGCGCTGGACGATCGGTTTACGGATGGTCTCCTGATAGCCAATCGCGGGCGGATGCGAGGCGATCTTGACGCCGAAGCGGTCGCGCAGCCGTTCGCTCGCGACACGTAAGTGCATCTCGCCCTGCCCCCACAGCACGGTGTCGTGGGTCTGGGCATTCTGCACGACGATGAGTGACGGATCCTCCTCGTGCAGCCGCGTCAGCGCCTGACCGAGCTTGACGTCATCCTTGCGGTCGGTAGCGGCAACCGACATGGCGAGCACCGGCGGGGTCGGCTCCGTGACGGCGAGCGCCGCAGGCGCGGTCTTGCCGCTCGAGACGGTGTCGCCAGTGTTGACCGGATCGAGCTTGGCCAGCGCCACCGTGTCACCGGCTTCGGCCGCTGCACGCTTGCTGTCGTAAGCGCCGTTGACGGCGAGAATGCCGGAGATGCGGCTCGCCCCGCCGGAGGAGCACTGCAGCGTGGCGCCATCGTCGAGATGGCCCGAGAGCAGCCGCGTCAGCGACAGCTTTCCCCCGTGCTGCGAGTGCAGCGTCTTGAAGACGAAGCCGAGCGCATCCTTGGTCTCGGGCGCACCGAGACGTTTTGCGGTCTCTGCAATGCCGGGCGCCTCGTGGCGCAGCGCTTTCATCAGACGCAGCACGCCGTTTTCGCGCGCGGCGGCGCCGAGCAGCACGGGACAGATCAGCCCCTCGCGCAATTCGCGGGCGAGGTCGTCGAACACGGCATCGCGCGGCGGCTGGATATCCTCGAGCAACTGCTCCATCAGCGCATCGTCGTGATCGGCGAGCTTCTCCAGCATCGAGAAGCGCGCCTCCTTCTCGCGGTCGAGATTGCCGCCGTCGAGCGCGACCACCTCGGAGGCCTTGTGCTCGCGATAGATGAAGGCGCGCTCCAGCGCGAGATCGACAAAGCCTTCGATCAGCTCGCCCTTCCAGATCGGGATCTGGCGCAGCACCAGCGGCACGCGCGAGGCGGGCTGCAGTATCGCGAGCGTCTCGCGGACGCGCTGGCTCGCGCGGTCGATCTTGTTGAGGAACAGGAAACGCGGGATCTTCAGCTCCTCCAGCTCACGCAGGATGATCTGAAGCTGCGGCAGCTTCTTCTCGTCGGCCTCGCACACCACGACCGCGGCGTCGATCGCGGGAAGCGCGGCGCGCATGTCGTGGGCGAACTCGACGGAACCGGGACAATCCAGGAAGGTATAGCTGTCGCCCATGAAACTCGTGGTGGCAGCAGTGAGGCCAACGGTCATCTTGTGATGACGGGCCTCAGGCGTGGCGTCGCCGACGGAGGTTCCGGCGTCGACGCTGCCGGCGCGCGGGATTGCGCCCGTTCGCGCCAGGATCGCTTCGAGAAGTGTGGTTTTACCGCTTTGGAAAGGGCCCACCAGCGCAATGCACCGTGGACCTCGGGGACTTCTGACGTCTTGTCCCATTCGCCGCCTCCTTGGTGTGGAGCTCGGCCCATGATTGGGTCGGCAAACGCGGATGCTCTGCCCGTCCCCGGGATTTGGCAAGCATCAAACGTCGCTGCGGTGCGTCGGCACTTAGACGAAGGCTTATTGCTGGTGCGGCCGGTGTTCCACCTCGCCCCAGCGGGGAGAGGTCGGATTGCTTTGGCGCGCAATTGCGCGCCTGAGCAATCCGGGCGAGGGGCCGCAGCATTCGGTGAGACTGTAACCCCTCACCCGGATCGCATCTGTCGATGCGATCCGACCTCTCCCTACGGGAGAGGTGAACGCAGCACTGCCCTTGGCGCTTAACGGCCCGGACGAAGTTCCAGGCTTTCGAGGCCGGCCGCGACGTTGAGGCCGACTTGGCCCTGCACGCTGAGCGGCTGAAGCGCGATCGAATTATTGGAGCCGCCGACCAGCACGTTGCCACCAAGGCCGACGCCGACCGAGGCGCTGCCTTGCGCGCCCGCATAATTGCCGGAGAGATCGCCGGGGCCGAGCCGGTCCACCGGCGCGAACACGCCCCAGGCGAGCGTGGTCTCCTGGGTGATGCCGATGTCGAGACCGACTTTGCGGATCGTCGCGACGTAGCGATCTTCGGGCAGACCATCGGCGCGCAGCACGCAGCCGAGATGGGTCACCGATCCCACCACGAAACCAACGCTGGCGCCGCCGCGGCATTCGAGCACGCCGACCCGCACCATCCGCTGCTGCGCGCTGGCGCCAGCAATGGAGGCGACGAGGCTCGCGGCGGTGAGCCCGGCAAAGACGAACGAACGGCGCATGAAATGTCTCCGGCTATAAATGTGATGCGAGCATTGGAGGGCGCGGCAGGAAGCCGTATGACCGTCTATGCCACATTAGTCATGGGCGTGCCAGATCGCGCGGATGTGAAAGAAAAAGGGCCCGCTCAGCGCGGGCCCTTTCATGTCGGATCGTTACTGCGAGCTTAGCGCAGATTGCCGCAGAAGCGCTGGATGCGCTTGCAGGCGTCTTCGAGGTCCGAGGTCTTGGTCGCGTAGGAGATGCGGAACGCCGGGCCGAGGCCGAAGGCCGAACCCTGCACGACGGCAACGCCTTCCGTCTCCAACAGCTCGGTGACGAACTGCTCGTCGTTCGAGATCACATTGCCCGATGGCGCCTTCTTGCCGATCGTGCCGGCGCAGGACGGATAGACGTAGAAGGCGCCTTCGGGGCGCGGGCACTCGATGCCGTTCGCCTGGTTGAGCATGGAGACAACGAGGTCACGACGCTCCTTGAACACCTTGTTGTTGGCAGGGATGAAGTCCTGCGGACCGTTCAGCGCCTCAACCGAAGCCCACTGCGCGATCGAGCACGGGTTGGAGGTCGACTGCGACTGGATCGTCGACATCGCCTTGATCAACGGCGCCGGGCCGCCGGCATAGCCGATGCGCCAGCCGGTCATGCAATAGGCCTTCGACACGCCGTTCACGGTGAGCGTGCGGTCGTAAAGGCTCGGCTCGACCTGCGCGACGGTGGTGAACTGGAAGTCGTCATAGACGAGGTGCTCGTACATGTCGTCGGTCATCACCCACACATGCGGATGCTTGACGAGCACATCGGTGAGCGCCTTCAGCTCGGCCTTGGTGTAGGCGGCTCCCGTCGGGTTCGACGGCGAGCACAGGATCACCCATTTCGTCTTCGGCGTGATCGCGCGCTCGAGCGCCTCGGCCCCAAGCTTGAAGCCGGTCGCAGCGGTGCAGACCACCGGCACCGGCTCACCGCCGGCGAGCGCCACCATCTCGGGATAGCTGACCCAATAGGGCGCGGGGATGATCACCTCGTCGCCCGGATTGATGGTCGCCATCAGCGCGTTGTAGAGCACCTGCTTGCCGCCGGTGCCGACGATGATCTGGTTCGGCTTGTAGACGACGCCGTTCTCGCGCTGAAACTTCGCGATGATCGCGTCCTTCAGCTCGGGGATGCCGTCGACCGCCGTGTACTTGGTCTTGCCGGCCTCGATGGCGCGGATCGCCGCCAGCTTGACGTTGGCGGGCGTGTCGAAGTCGGGCTCGCCGGCACCGAGGCCGATGACGTTGCGGCCCGCCGCTTTCAGCGCGCGTGCTTTATCCGTGACCGCGATGGTCGCGGACGGCTTCACACGGTCGAGCGCAGCGGCAAGGAAGGACATCGTCATCTCCTGACAAGCGTCGTGAACCCTTGGGCCTCACGACTCTGATTGTGGGAATGAGCCACCCTAAAACGTGCGCCGCTGCGCCGCAAGAAACTTCGGCCTGATCTCGAAAAAGTTTACGGATTTCGTGCGCTTGGAGACGCAATATTCCGCAACTTTGCCGGGCAAGGCCCTCACATCCGGCAAGGCTTGTCCTCGGAGCAATTTTGCGCCGAACGCCATGGGGCTGCAGGCTGGCGCGCGAGGCCTGCGACCGAGCGGCAGCCCGCATCGAAATCACGACACCGTTGCGCACACAATCGCGCGAAGCAATGCCGAACCCGCGTTGACGCAAGCGTGATCTGATTCGCAGGTCGCACGAACATGATCTTCCTCGGCGCTGCAGTGCGGTAGGCCTTTCGAGCTTTTCTGTTGCGCGGCTCTTGCGGCGGATTCGCATCGGCATCATTGTTTAGCCGCGGTGCGGGGCAACAAGCATCGCGCCTTCCATTCCTTCGGAATCGAACTCCCAGAATGTACAAGCTCTATTCGATGCAACGATCGGGCAACAGCTACAAGGTCCGCCTTGCGCTGGCGCTGTTGAACCTACCCTACGAAGCGGTCGAGGTGGACATTCTGCGCGGCGAGAGCCGCACGCCGGACTTTCTGACCAAGAACCCGTCCGGCCAGGTGCCGCTGCTCGAAGTCGGCGACAACCGCTATCTCGCCGAGTCCAACGCCATCCTGTGGTACGTCGCCATCGGCACGCCGCTCGCGCCGGAGAACCGGATCGATCGCGCCGAGGCGCTGCAATGGATGTTCTTCGAACAGCACGCGCTCGAGCCGAATATCGGCGCCGCCTATTTCTGGCTGTCGCTGGTCAAGGGCGGCCGCGATCTCCAGGTCCATGCGTTGGAGGACTGGATGGAGCGCGGCTATGGCGCGCTCCAGGTGATGGAGAACCACCTCAAGACCAACGCCTACTTCGCCGCCCGCCAGCTTACGGTCGCCGACATCGCGCTGTACGGCTACACCCACCTCGCCGACCGCTGCGATTTCGACCTGTCGCCGTTCTCGGCAATCCGGAACTGGCTGAAGCGTGTCGAGGCGGCGCCCGGTTTCGTGGCGATGGACTGGCGTCCGGCCGACATCGACGACCCCGCCAGCATCGCCGCCGGCGCCTGAAAACCGGTGCGGCGTCAAGAAAGAGCGGGCATAGCGTTAGACTTTGCCCCATTCCCGCCATTTTCGGCGGGATAGCCGCCGCAATATTGCCAGTTGAAATTGTGAAGTTGTTTGGCGTCACGGGTGATTCGCCCGCACGTTGAAGGATTTAGACCATGATTCGGGCGTCCGGCACGGTCGGTTTTCAGAGCAAAACCGATACCGTCTCGTCTTCCCGGCTAACCAACGCGGTCGCAGCCTCGCTTGCCGTCGCCGCCCTCTCGCTGTGCCTGATCGTCACCCTCACGGTGCTGTCGACCAAGGCGACCATGGCGATGGGCCTGCCGGTCTGATCCCCGTTCAGCCTGGACCAGCCTTCACGGCGCCGCAGGACCCGCGTCGACCGGCATCGCGACAGGACACCGATGAAATCGCCTGTGGTCATCGTTGCACTCACCCTGACCGCGGCCATCCTGGTCGCGGCGTCGCTCTTGATTTTCGTCGGCACTCGCAAGGGCCCGCGAACATCGACATGGAATGCGCCTGGGCTGCAACAGCGCGTCAGGCACGCACATTTGGTCTAAAATCATCCGAAAGCTTTGAGCACCCAGGCAAGCAGCGCTTAGGCACATCGCGCGAAACCGGATGGCGCTTGTGCAACCAGGGGTCAGTCTGACCGCCTTATCTCGTTCAGGGAGGAGCGAGCGAGGCCCCATGCGGTTCGGATGGCGTGCCATTTCCGGTCCCGTGCTGACGGCAGCGGTTGCACTGCTGGCGATCCTGCTTGACCGTCATGCTCCCGCTCTCTCGCTCGCACCGCTGTTCGTCTGCCTCGTCGCGCTGGCCGGCTCGCTCTCGGGCTTTGCATCCGCACTTGGCAGCGCCATCATCACCGTGATCGGCGCGGCGCTGCTCGCGCTCAGCCACCGCACCGCGCCCGGCTTTGCCGCGGTTGATCTCGCGCAGCTCGGCCTGTCGGCGCTCACGACCGCCGGCACCGCTTGCATCACCGGCCTGATGCGCGAGCGCCTGCTCGATGCCTTCGCCGCCGAGCGGCACAATAACGCCGTTGCCGCGCGGCTATCGGCGGCACTCGACCAGGTCGATATCGGCATCGTGCTGCTCGATGCCGAAACCCGCGCCGAATTCATCAACCGCGCATTCCGGGATTATTTCGCGCTGCCCGACGAGAAGGCCGACGACAAGCCGCCCTTCATCGCGCTGATGTATCACGGCCGGGACACCGGCGCATTCGAGCCGCCGGAGGACGAACTGGGCATCTTCATCGCCCGGCGCATCGACATGGTGCGGACCGGCGACGCCACGCCGATCAACATCCGCCTGCGGAACGGAGAGGTGCTGCGTTTCGTCTGCACCGCACTGCCCGACGGCGGCCGCATGCTGAGCTATACGCCGGTGACCGACCTCGTGCGCCACACCGACGCGCCAGCCCGCGCCGACTATTATCGCTCGCTCCGCGATTCCACGGGGCGCAAGTTGATCCGATACTTACGCGTTGCGGAATGACGCGCGACAGCGCGATTGATCGAGGCGCCCAGCATCACGTATGAAGGACGCCTCATCGATCGCGGAATTCCCAGATGTTGCTCACCATTCGCTCCGTCACACGGCAGGACTACGATCAATGGCTGCCGCTATGGGATGGCTACAATGCCTTTTATGGCCGCTCCGGTCCGACTGCGCTCGCGCCCGAGATCACGCGCGTGACGTGGCAGCGCTTCTTCGATGCCTACGAGCCGGTGCATGCGCTGGTCGCCGAAAGCGATGGCCACCTGCTCGGGCTCACGCATTACCTGTTCCATCGCAGCACCACGGCGATCGAGCCATCATGCTATCTGCAGGACCTGTTCACACTCGAAGCCGCGCGCGGCATGGGCGTCGGCTCGGCGCTGATCCATGGCGTCTACGACCGCGCCAGGCTCGCGGGCGCGCCGCGCGTCTATTGGCAGACGCACGAGACCAACGTCACGGCGCAGAGCCTTTACGACAAGGTCGCGGAGCGCTCCGGCTTCATCGTCTACCGCAAGATCTTCTGATCATTGCGCGGGCACGGCCTGTGGATAACTCCACCTGTCACGCGCGCGTAACACACCGGGAGTAAGTTGTAGTTGCGTCTGATCAGGCCCCCCGTCACCTATCAAGCGCCCCAAGCGGTCCCCGTCAGTCGCCGCGTCTGACAGGGGCCGCTTTTTTTGGCCGCCCTCTCCTGTCAGCATGGCTGCAACGCCGGCAGGCGCTTGCCGCAGCATCGCACTGCGGTCACAATGGGGCCTGCTTTCCTCTGACAGGGCCTCCCATGGAAATTCGTAACCTCGGCGGCTCCGGCCTGCGCGTGTCGGCGGTCGGGCTCGGCTGCAATAATTTCGGCCAGCGCACCGATCTGGAGACCTCGCGCAAGGTGATCCATCGCGCGATCGATCTCGGTATCACGCTGTTCGACACCGCTGACATCTATGCCGGCCAGGGCGGTTCGGAGACGGTGCTCGGCACCGTGCTCGGCGACCGCCGCAAGGACATCGTGCTCGCCACCAAATATTCCAAGCCGATGGCCGCCGACGGCACCAAGCAGGGCGCCTCGCGCCGCTACATCATGAACGCGGTCGAGGCCAGCCTGACGCGGCTCAAGACCGACTATATCGATCTCTACCAGCAGCACGACTATGATCCGCTGACTCCGATGGAAGAGACATTGCGCGCGCTCGACGATCTCGTCCGCCAGGGCAAGGTCCGCTATATCGGCCATTCCAACTTTCCGGCGTGGCGCATCGCCGAAGCCGAGTTCACCGCGCGCGCGATGAATGTCAGCCGCTTCGTCTCGGCGCAGGACGAGTACAGCCTTCTCGTCCGCGACATCGAGAAGGATTTGCTGCCGGCCGCGCAGGAATACAAGCTCGGCCTCTTGCCCTTCTTCCCGCTGGCGAGCGGCCTACTTACCGGCAAATACCAGCGCGGCGCAGCTGCCCCCGCCGACACGCGCTTTGGCAAGGCACCGGCATTGCGCGACCGCTACGTCACGCCGCGCAACGAGGACATCGTCGAGAAGCTCCAGGCCTTTGCGAAGGCGCGCGGACATTCGATGCTCGAGCTCGCCTTCTCCTGGCTCGCCGCGCGCCCGCAGGTGTCGAGCGTAATCGCCGGCGCCACCCGCGTCGAGCAGGTCGAGCAGAACGTCAAGGCGATCGCCTGGCAGCTCAGCGCGGATGACCTTGCCGAGATCGATGAGATCACCAAGGGCTGATCGTTTGCGACGCGGCGCTACTTCGCGCCGCGCCCGACCGTCTGCATCACTTCAAAACCCTCGAACTGGGGATGACCGAGATACAGCGGCTTGTTGTCGCCGGCCTTGTGATGGGCAGCACGAAAAGCCTCCGACTTGGTCCACGCCTCGAACGCGGAGTGATTGGCCCACACCGTGTGCGAGGCGTACAGCGTGTGGTCTTCAAGCTCGGGGCCGCGCAGCAGATGGAATTCGACGAAGCCCGGCACTGTGTCGAGATGAGTGTCGCGCGACAACCAGACCTGCTCGAAAGCGGCTTCGGAGCCCTTGGCGACGCGGAAGCGATTCATGGCGATGTACATGACTTTGTCTCTCCTGACGCTCAGGCAATCATGTCGTCATTCCGGGACGCGCCGCAAGGCGCGGGCCCGGAATCCATTTTGCGACAAAGCCCGGTGATGAATAGATTCGGGCTCGCGCCAAGAGGCGCGCCCCGGAATGACGGCGTTTGTGGGTTAGACAACCAACCCCTTCATCGGCCTTGCGTTTGCACTGTCGGGGAACACCCGCTGTGCTAGCACCTGATCCGACAGGCCGAACTGGCTCTGCAGCACGCCCTTGATCACGGAGCGCAGGTCGGTGGTCGGCTTGAGGTCGCGGGCCTCATAGAGGTTGGCGGGCTTGAGGCCGGGCCAGTCCGAGATGACGCGGCCGCCTTTCACGGCGCCGCCGGCGAGCAGCGCGATCGTTCCCGTGCCGTGGTCGGTGCCGTCGGTGCCGTTGATGCGCGCGGTGCGGCCGAACTCCGTGGCGACGACGACGACGGTGTCGCGCCAGCGCTCGCCGAGACCGTTTTCGAATTCAACGAGAGCGCCGTCGAGACCGCCGAGTAGGAAGGCGAGACGTCCGACCGGACCGCCTTCGTTGGCATGCGTATCCCAACCGTCAAAGGCGAGCGCGGCAATGCGCGGACCGTCGTCGGCCGCCATCAGTTTTGCCGCGCCGCCCGCGACCTGCCGCATCTGCGCGACCGCGTTGCCGGGCTTCGGCTTCATGTCGTCGCCGCTTGCGGCTTTCTCCAACTGGAGGCCCTGCGACAGCGCCGAGGCCAAAGCGGGATCGCGGTGACGATAGAGATCGACCAGCCGCATCGCGGTGTCGTCGCCGGCCTGCGGCAGCGCGACCGGCGCCCAGCCGACGGTCGGCGCGTTGCCGCGCAGCACCAGCGGCGTGGTGGGACCGACCGCGAGACCGCTCGACACACGCTCGCCCCGCGGCAGCGCTTCGAGCGCGCGGTTGAGCCAGCCGGACTGCACGCGGCCCGGACCCGCATAGCCGCTCTCGAGGACGTCCTGGCCGTCGAAATGCGAGCGATCGCGATAAGACGTTGCGACGGCATGAATCACCGCGGCATGCTGGGCGCGATACATGCGCGCAAATTCCGGCATCGCCGGATGTAGAGCGAAGAAAGAGTCGAGCTTGGTCGCGGGATGCGCACCATCTACGGCAAGCGCGATCGAGCCGTGCAGGCCGGCATAATCGGGATCGCCGATCGGCGCGACGGTCGCGAGCCCGTCGAGCGCGCCGCGCAGGATCACCACGACCAGCCTGGGATCGCGTCCGTCGGCCGCGCGCGCGAACTTCGGCAAATAGGCCCAGGCCGCAAACGAGGCGCCGCCGAGCAGAAGACCGCGGCGCGAGGTGAGGAGCCGGTTTTCGACGCAGTCGATCATCTTCATCTCCTCTGCAATTCCGGCGACATCAAGAGCAGCGCCAGCGCCTGCTGGCGCGATTCGGCACGCTCGATGGTCCGCCGTGTTTCGACTGACGCCGCCTCTCCTGCGGCGAACTCCAGGAGGTCGAGCGGATCGATGTTCGGCCCGAGCCGCGCGCCCATTTGTGAAGCGATGTCGAGCCGGAGCTTCATGCCTTCGGGCGCGGCCCAGGCCGCGGCGGTGTCGGGGAAACCGTTGGGTCCCGCCGGTGCCCATAAGGGTTGGCCGAGCAGGTTCAGACCGTTGAGATAGGGACCAGGATCCTCGGGCACGCGGGCGAGCAGCCGGCCGCTCGCGACCAGGAAATCGTAAGGCGAGCGCATCTTGGTCAGCGGCGCCTGCCAGGCCTCGTTGGAATCAACCAGCGCTATGGCCAACGCCTTGAGATCGCCATCGGTCCTGACAAAGACATCGCGCAACCGCGCCACCAGCGCCGGCGGCGGATCGTCGGCCACAAAGTGCCTGACGAATTTGGTGGCGATGAAATTCGCCGTCGAAGGATGGCGCGCGATGTCGGCGAGCGCAGCCTCGCCCTGCGCAAGGCCGGTCGCTTCATAGGTTTTGCCGAGCAGAACCTGCGGCCCAGGCTGGTGCGCATTGGCGTTGAAGGCGAAGGAGCCGGGCGCCCCGAGTTGCCCTTTCCGGCCGGCAAAGGTCCAGCCGGTGATGATGCGCGCGAGCGAGGTGACGTCGCCTTGCGTATAGCCGCCGCCGACGCCGAGCGTATGCAGCTCCATGATCTCGCGCGCCAGATTCTCGTTCAGCCCGCGCTTGCGGTTTTGGCCGGCACGCGAGTCCGGCCCGAGCGATTGCTGGTTGTCGAGGAAGAACAGCATTGCCGGATGCTGCTCCACGGCCTTCAGCATATCCGCGAAACGCCCGAGCACATGCGGGCGGATCGCCTCGCGCTCGAACGCGCCGGCCCACATCCGCGCCAGCTCGCCCTTGGTTGCAGAGATGCAGAAATGATTGGACCAGAACGCGACGAGCCGCTCGGTAAAGCCGCAATCGACCATCATCGCGCGCTGCAACCGTGCGAGCGCCTCGGCGCGAAACGTTTTCTGGATCACGTTGAGCGGTTGCGACGGTTTTGCAGCAGCCGGCGCGGCTGCGGTCGGCTGCATCGCGTCGGGCTTCGTTGCGCTGTCGGCCGGCTTTGCCTCGGCCATCTGGCCGGCGATCTCGGTCGCGACGGTGTTCAGTGAGAGATTGCGGCGCAATCTGCTGTCCGCCTTCTGATCGGTCGGCGCGTGAACCGGCGGCGCCTCGATGGGCGCGGCGGCCTTCGCCGCCTCGCGCGCCTGCTTGACCTGATCCTGATAGGCAAACACAGCCTGGCCGAGCTGCGGCGTCGACTGCAGGCCCGGCGCCTCCAGCAGCACGCCATAGGGGCGCGCCAGTTCCGCCTTCACGAATCCCCTGGGATCGGAGGCCGCGTTGATGAGATCGCCGGAGGCGCCGCCGCGGCCGCCGAAGCCGAAGCGGTTCAGCGCGACAAGGGCGCCTTGCGAATCGCGGGCCATCGATATGTCCTCCGCGCGGTGCCAACCGCTTCCCTGGCCGCTGCGCGGCGCCTAATATACTGCAGCCGGAGATGAACCCGACATGAAAATGACGGCGAAGCTTTTGCGTAAATCATGACAAATCCGCAAGGAATCACGCTCACGCAACCGGCCCCGCGCCGCCTCGCCTGTTCCCGATGCGGCACCGAGTTCGGCTGCGAATTGTCGGGCAATTGCTGGTGCGCAGAGGAGACGGCCAAACTGCCGATGCCGGTCAAGAGCGAGGATTGCCTCTGCCGGGAATGTTTACGCAAGGCGGCGGCGGAGGCAGTATCGTAGGGGAGGCAAAGCGACTTGTCCGCCATAGCTCACAGAGCGACGGCGGAAGCGTGCCCACCATTTTCATTGCGTGGGTGGAGAGATAGTGGGTACGGCGCTTTGCGCCTTTGCCCACCCGAAACTCACACCGCATGCCCCGGCGATTTCCGCGCCATGCCATCGAACGCATCGAGCAGCTTTTCGCGCCACGCATAGACCGGATCGTCGGCTTCCAGCAGCTTGAACGGGCTCACCACGCGCGCCCACTGGAAACCGCCGAACACGATGTAGTCCGCATAGTTTGGCGTACTGCCGCCGATGAAGGGCTGCGTCTTGAGCGTCTGCCGCATCACCTCCAGCGATTTGCGGAACGCAACGATGCCGGCCTCGCGGCTCGCCTGGACCTCTTCGAGGCTCTTGCCGAACCGCGCCTCGCGCGAGGCGCGGAAATAGGCGGCGTCGACCTCAGCCAGATTCTTGGGGATGTCGGCGATAATCAGCGGAAAGATGCCGCCGACGATGGCGATGTCGCCCCACGCGTTGAGCATGCGCGCCATAGCGCGGCCGCCCTCGCCGCCGAACAGCGACGGCCGATCCGGAAACTCGTCTTCGAGATAGTTCGCGATTGCCCAGGAATCGACCACCGGCTTGTCTTGATGCAAGAGCACCGGCACCTTCTCCGAGCCGTGCGGCGCGATTGCGTTCTTCTCGGTAAAGCGCCACGGCAGCGATTCCGCGGAGAGGCCCTTGTGCGCCAGCGCCATCCGCGTGCGCCAGCAATACGGGCTGAAGGGACGCGAGGCGTCGGTGCCGACGAGTTCGAAGAGTTTGAGTGACATGCAGGAGTTCCGTCATTGCGAGCGCAGCGAAGCAAATCCAGCCTGCCGCTGCGGAGACATTCTGGAGCGCTTCGCCGCCGCTCGCAATGAGGATGTCGCCGCAAGCATGATCTCGCCGCCCGGCGTCGCTGCAGGCACGTGCCTTCAGGCGCGATGTGACATTCGAGGTACACGCAATGCGCGAAAACCTTGGTATGAAAGCCCGAGATTTATCGTTTGGAGCTTCCCAATGACACGACTTGGCTTTTCGCAACTTGCGGTCTTCGCTGTTATCGGCGGGATGGCGTCGGCCACCACCGCATTGGCAGCGGACATGCGGGCTCCGATCTACAAGGCGCCGCCAGCGGTCGCACCGTTCAGTTGGACCGGCTTCTATGTTGGGGCCACCGCCGGCGCGGGTTGGACAAAGGCCGATACAGGGCTGAGTGCCGTTAATGGAGCGGTTCCGCTTTACTTTCCCGCGGACATTCCCGGGCTGAACGCCATCGGCTCGCCCGGTTTATCAGCAACCACCCCAATCGTCGGTGCCAAGGCCGGCTACAATCAGCAATGGGGCAGCTTCGTCGCCGGCATCGAAGGCGACATTTCGTGGTTTCACTTCAACCAAACGGCCGCGACATCGGGCAATCCGTTCTTGACCTTCCCCGCCGGGACGACGGCGTTCTCGACCAGCGTTTCGACAAACTGGCTGGCGACCATACGTCCCCGCGTCGGCTATGCGGTCGAGAAAGCGCTGTTCTACGCCACCGGCGGTGTCGCCCTCGGCGACGTCAGATATTCGAACAGCTATGTGGGCTTCTCGCCGCTCGGGGCCGGCTTCGAATTCGAGGCGGCCTCGGTGAGCCAGACCCGGGTCGGCTGGACCGCCGGCGCCGGCATCGACTACGCAATCACGCCGAATTGGGTGGTGAGCGGGGAATATCTGCACGTGGACCTCGGCTCTGTCTCGACCTCCGCTCTGGTTACCACCGGCAATGCGGCCACCGCGACATTCAACGTCTCGGCCAAGCTGCGCAGCGACATTGGTCGCCTCGGCCTCGCCTACAAGTTCTAACCTGCTCCGCATTGCCCGGCACGACGCGCTTTATGACGAAGCGCGTCACCGCCCGTTCGTTCGCAGCAGTCTTTCGCCCTCTTCCGTCACCGCGATGATCAGCCCGATGCCGGGCAGCGTCTCGCGCGCGACGTAGCCGCGATCGGCGGCGTCTTCCCAGATGGTGAGGCGCGGGCACGAGGTCTTCCAGGTCGAGATCACCTCGGCATAGGCGCGCGGCTCGCGCGCGACCCATTCGACGAAATCCAGCACCAGCGGATCGGCGTTACAGCTCATTGCAGGCCTCCTTTGGCAAAGGCCGCCAGCACCGGCACACGAACCAGCAACCAGCCGCCATAGGCGATGTAGTAGCAGGCGATGGTGGTGATCAGCTTGTTCGACCAGGCCAGGAATTGCTGGTCGGTCATGGCTTCAAGGATGCGTCGCGCCAGCGTGGTGCCGAGCATCGAGACTGCGATTGCGACGCCCGCGAGCACAGGATCGAGGCTCGCGGCCTGGTCGATGACGCCGCCGAAATAGATCAGCTTGGTGAAGTGGCTGACGAGCTGGCACATCGCTTTCGTCGCCACCTTCTCGCGCCGGCCGAAATCGCCGCCAAGGAAGAAGGTGTCGAGCAGCGGACCGGAGACGCCGGTCATCAGCATCAAGCCCATGCAGATCGTGCCATAGACGGTGCCCTGCCAGAGGCTATCAGGGTCGGGCTTGATATTGGCCGGCAGCAGCCGCGCCATGAACGGCGTGGCACCCAGCAGCAGCAGCGCCATCGGCTTGTCCGGCACGTAGCGGGTGAGCGACCATGCGCCGAGCGCGATCGCAGCGCCGACCATATAGTTCGCGACCGGCCGCCAACGGATATGCGCGCGCCACAAAAAAGCGCGCCAACCGTTCGAGGCCATCTGCGTGATCGCATGCAGCACCATCGCTGCCGGCAGCGGCATCAACGCCAGCAGCACGCCGATCAGGATCAGCCCGCCCGCCATGCCGAACAGTCCCGACAGAAACGCGGTGCCGACCATCAGCAATCCGAGGGCAGCGATCATGATGGGCGTCACGTGGGGTTCTCCTGTGGGGCTCAGCGAAAGTCTGCTTCACTCCCTCACCCCGTTTTTGCGGGGAGAGGTGGGGTGAGGGACTGTCTCGGCAATCACGGTGAGAGTTGGACTCGCGGAGGCTCCCCCTCACCCGGAATTTGCTTCCGCAAATTCCGGCCTCTCCCCGCACGCGGGGAGAGGCGAAGGGGAACGTGCCTTGCTTGCCCCTTTCACGCAAACTGAGTTATCTTGCCCTGGCATCAGCTTTCCTGAGGGTACACGCATTTGCGGCGGCTGCTCTTTCTCAACGGCATCAAGGCATTCGAGGCGGCGGCGCGAACCGGCAGCTTTGCTGCGGCCGGGCTCGAGCTGAGCGTGTCGGCCGCGGCCGTCAGCCGCATGGTGCACATCCTGGAAGAGCGGCTCGGCGTCACGCTGTTCGAGCGCAAGGCCAACCGGCTGGTGCTGACGCAGGCAGGCCGGGCCTATCAGAGCGGGCTGACGCCGATCTTCGACGCGCTGGCGAGCCTCACCGCGCAGGTGACGGCCCCCTCCGGCGTCCGCGTGCTCACGATCGGCGTCGGACATACCTTTGCGATGCGCTGGCTGATCCCGCGGCTGTCGGAGTTTCGCAGCGAGGAGCCCGACATCGAGGTGCGCTTCACTACCGGCGGCGCGGCGGTGCCGTTCGGCGAGGACTGGAGCTGCGGTATCAAGCTCGGCACCGGCGACTGGCCGGGGCTCGTCGCCGAGCCCTTGTTTGCCGGCGACCTGACGCCGGTCTGCGTACCGCGCCTCGCCACTTCATTGAAGCGTCCAGCGGATCTGAAAGGTCCGAGCCTGATCCGCGTCGAACATTCGCCGGAAGACTGGCCGATCTGGCTGAGGGCCGCGAGCCTTCCCCGCATCAATCCGCGCGGGCCGGAGTTTCAATTTTACGGCCAGGCGCTGCAGGCTGCCGCCGACGGGCTCGGCATCGCAATGGGCATCCGGCCCTATATCGACGACGACCTCGCCGCCGGACGGCTGGTTGCGCCGTTCGATCTTTCGGTGCCCAAGGGCATGCGCTGGTACCTGCTCTATCGCAACTTCCAGACTGAGCAGCGCGACTTCGCCGCGTTCCGCCGCTGGATCATGCGGGCCGCGGCGGAACCCGCGACCCGTCCGCGGCGGCTGGGACGCGCCGGACGGAACTGACGCATCACCCCGATCGGGTGAAAAAGCCGCCCGCTTGTGAACGGCTTCACATTCCGAAGTCCGCAAACGTGGTCCTCTAACCCTCCGAGAAGAGAGCATTTGGGGACGACAATGACGACCCTTTACGACGGCTTTGACATCGAATCCTTCGAAGCTGGCAAGGGACTGTGGCATGCCCGGATCCGGCGCGCCGATTTCAGCCCGGTTGCCATCGACGGCGTGCTGTTTCCGGCCATGGAAGTCGGCTTCGCCTGGCCCGATCCCGACGCCGCGATCGCCGATGCCAAGCATCACATCGACCGCTTCCGCCGGCGCGCCGACGACAGCGACGACGAATAGACCCACGCAACCCGCAACAGGACGTGGCGTATCAGGGGGACACCGGTTCATGTCAATCATCGAATGCGACGACGCTGCGCGGCCGCGAATTTATTCGCGCGAGGTATTGTCGATATGCCCGGAATGCGACGGCGATCTCGCGGTGCTCCGCGTGATCGGCGGCCGCGCCGGCTGCGAATACTGGACCATGCGCTGCACCGATTGCGGCGCTCTCCATCTCGACATCCTCGAGCCGCATCTGGCGGCCGAGGACGGTCAGGGGCCGTCGCCGGCGGCGTGATCTCCGTTTTTGGCTGCCGGCGTCCTCCGCTGCACCATGCGACCAACAAATCCATCTTGCGAAGCGTAGAACGCGGCGCGACTTCTTAGGGTTGTAATATTTGGCACGTACTCTCGCAAATCTGCCAGCTGGGAGACATTGCCATGGCAAGAGCCGCTAAATCCCATCTTCCTGATCCAGTGTTTCATGAACCCGTGTTCGGCGAAGTCGACAATCTGCCGGATCCCAACGGGTTTTCCACCGCGCACCCGAGTGACTCCGAGCTGTACAAGCAGATCGGGGATCTCCTAAAGAAAGACGTGGTCGCCATTCCGCAGTCGCGCATTGCGGCCGACGCGGTATTCCCGCTGGCTGTGGCCTATGGGAGCCACGGCCCGCAAGTCAACAAGCTGATCGAGGACGCCGGGAAGATCATCTTCCATGCGCTTGGCGATTCCGGAGCATCGAACATCCGGAAATACGCCGATGAACTCCACGTCTCCGACCAGGTGACGCTCGATGCAGCTTCGTCATCTGGCGGCAACCGGCCCGCGTTCCTGTTCCATCTCGGCGATGTCGTCTACAATTTCGGCGAGGCGCAGTACTACTACGATCAGTTCTACGATCCCTTCCGCAACTATCCGGCTCCGATCTTCGCGATTCCCGGTAACCACGATTCCTTCGTCGTTCCGGACACCCCGGAGGGGCGGACTCCGCTAGAGACGTTCCAGCGGAATTTCTGCGCGACCGAGCGCACCATCACCCGGGAAGCGGGATCCTTGCACCGGACCGCGATGATCCAGCCCTCGGTCTATTTCACGCTGGACGCCCCGTTCGTCAGGATCATCGGCCTGTTCAGCAACGCGCTGGAAGATCCGGGCGTGATCTCGAATCTCGACTATAACTGGCCGACGGTTTCCAACGTACAGATCGATTTCCTGCACGCCCAACTCAAGAGGATCAAGGACGAGAACTACCAGGGCGCCGTACTGCTCGCCACGCATCACCCGCCTTTCAGCTACGCGCCGCAAAGTGCCGGCGGCGGAGCGGGCGGCAATCACGGATGCAGCACGGTCATGCTCGAGCAGATCGACAAGGTCTGTCACGATGAAGGTGTCTATCCGCACGCGTTCCTGTCGGCACATGCCCATAACTACCAGCGTTACAGCAGGATCATCGAGTTCGGCGGCAAGGAGATCGATGTGCCGTTCATCGTCTGCGGTGATGGCGGCCACAACGTCAACCCTCTGGTCCGAGCCGCGCGGGGCCACTCGGCGCAGGAGCCGAACGCCGGCTCGGACGTCAGATATCTCGAGGGCAAGCACCCGCCGGCGTGGGTCAAACAGCTGCTACTCGAGAAATACGACGACCACAATTACGGCTATCTGCGCGTTCACGTCGACAAGGACGAGCTCAAGATCGGCTTCCATCAGGTCGGCGTGCGGACGCTGGCCCAGTCGCGCTTCGACATGGTGACGGTGAATCTCGCCGATCACACCATGGTAGCGAACTGAGCGGCGCAGGCTGGCGCTCCTCGCCGCATTGGCTAGCGCCGGCCTGCTGCCAACCTGCTGTCAGCAGCCTGACCCGGCAGGCATTCGCCCTTTCCTGAAGGGCGGACTCGTCCCATATTCGGGGCATGGCGAAGAAAACTGCTCCCCCGAAATCCCCGAAATCCAAGGTTCCGAACTCGAAGGCGCCAAACTCGAAAGCGCATCGCCCTGATGTGCAGCCGATCGGGCCGGCGCTGGCCGAATTGCTCAATCCCGCGATCAATCGCGGCGATGCCGGGCTGGGATCGGGCACCGGGCTGCAGCCGCCGCCGGATAATTCGCGCGACCGCCGCGCCGGGGGCGAGGCCGCCGCGCATCGGGCGCGCGCCTCGACGCCGAAGGAGTTTCCGCAGGACGTCGCATCGGGCAGCGCGACTCGCGGCTTATCCCTCTCCCCGACCCTTCCCCGCAAGGGAGGAGGGAGCGGAGACGCCGGTGGTTTTGACGAAGCCCCGCAAGCCAATTACGGAACCGCAGCCACGATTCCGACGCTCGATCCGGAGCTGGCCCGTCAGCTCGGCCTTCCCACCGAGGAGGACGACGCCGAGGCGCTGGCGCGCCCGCCGCGCAGCAAGATGGAGGCGCTCGGCGTCAAGGCCACGGCCGACGCGCTGGAATCGCTGATCCGCGAGGGCCGGCCCGAGTTCCGCAAGGACGACGGCTCGATGAAGGTGTGGATGCCGCACCGCCCGCCCCGCCCGGAAAAGTCCGAAGGCGGCGTGCGCTTCGAGATCAAGTCGGAATACCAGCCGCGCGGCGACCAGCCGACCGCGATCGCCGAGCTGGTCGAGGGCATCAATCGCAACGACCGTTCGCAGGTGCTGTTAGGGGTCACGGGCTCCGGCAAGACCTACACCATGGCGAAGGTGATCGAGGCGACGCAGCGCCCGGCCCTGATCCTGGCGCCGAACAAGACGCTGGCCGCCCAGCTCTATGGCGAGTTCAAGAGCTTCTTTCCTGATAACGCGGTCGAGTATTTCGTCTCGTATTACGACTATTACCAGCCGGAAGCCTACGTCCCGCGCACCGACACCTATATCGAGAAGGACTCGTCCATCAACGAGCAGATCGACCGCATGCGTCACTCCGCGACGCGCGCGCTGCTCGAACGCGACGACGTCATCATCGTCGCCTCGGTGTCCTGCATCTACGGTATCGGCTCGGTCGAGACCTACACCGCGATGACCTTCGCGCTGAAGAAGGGCGAGCGCATCGACCAGCGCCAGCTGATCGCGGACCTCGTCGCGCTACAATACAAGCGCACCCAGGCCGATTTCACCCGCGGCACCTTCCGGGTCCGCGGCGACGTCGTCGACATTTTCCCGGCGCACTATGAAGACCGCGCCTGGCGCGTGAACCTGTTCGGCGACACCATCGAGACGATCGAGGAGTTCGATCCGCTCACCGGCCACAAGCAGGACGAGCTCGAATTCATCAAGATGTACGCCAATTCGCACTATGTGACGCCGCGGCCGACGCTGGTGCAGGCAATCAAGTCGATCAAGTTCGAATTGAAGCAGCGGCTCGACCAGCTCCACGACCAGGGGCGCCTGCTGGAAGCGCAGCGGCTGGAGCAGCGCACCACGTTCGATCTCGAAATGATGGAGGCGACGGGCAGCTGCGCCGGCATCGAAAACTATTCGCGCTATCTCACCGGCCGCCGCCCCGGCGAGCCGCCGCCGACGCTGTTCGAATATGTGCCCGACAACGCGCTGATCTTCGCCGACGAAAGCCACGTCACCATCCCGCAGATCGGCGCCATGTTCCGGGGCGACTTCCGCCGCAAGGCGACGCTGGCCGAATACGGCTTCCGCCTGCCGTCCTGCATGGACAACCGCCCGCTCCGCTTCGAAGAGTGGGACATGATGCGGCCGCAGACCATCGCGGTGTCGGCGACGCCGAGCGGCTGGGAGCTGAACGAGAGCGGCGGCGTCTTCGTCGAGCAGGTGATCCGTCCGACCGGACTGATCGATCCGCCCGTCGACATCCGCCCCGCCCGCACCCAGGTTGACGATCTCGTCGGCGAAGTCCGCGCCACGGCGCAGGCCGGCTACCGCTCGCTGATCACAGTGCTGACCAAGCGCATGGCGGAGGACCTCACCGAATATCTGCACGAGCAGGGCATTCGCGTCCGCTACATGCACAGCGATATCGACACCATCGAGCGCATCGAGATCATCCGCGACTTGCGCCTCGGCGCGTTCGACGCGCTGGTCGGCATCAATTTGCTGCGCGAGGGCCTCGACATTCCCGAATGCGCGCTGGTCGCGATCCTCGACGCCGACAAGGAAGGCTTTTTGCGCAGCGAGACCTCGCTGATCCAGACCATCGGCCGCGCCGCGCGCAACGTCGACGGCAAGGTGATCCTCTATGCCGACCAGATGACGGGCTCGATGGAGCGCGCCATCGCCGAAACCAACCGCCGCCGCGAAAAGCAGGTCGAGTACAACACCGCCAACGGCATCACGCCGGCGAGCGTGAAGAAGAACATCGGCGATATCCTCAACTCCGTCTACGAGCGCGACCATGTGCTGGTCGAGGTCGGCGGCCACGACATGACCGACGACGTCATCTCGATCGGCCACAATTTCGAGGCCGTGCTCGCCGATCTGGAAACGCGGATGCGCGAGGCCGCTGCCGATTTGAACTTCGAGGAAGCCGCGCGCCTGCGCGACGAAGTCAAGCGCCTGCGCGCCACCGAGCTCGCCGTGGTCGACGATCCCACCGTCAAGCAACGCACCGTCGCAGGCAAGGCCGGCGCCTATGCCGGCACCAAGAAATACGGCGACGCCGCCAACCTGCCGGTCAGCGCGATGAAGAACAAGAGCGCTGCAACCGCGCTCAAGGTTGGTAGCGGCAAAGGTTCGCGCGTGCACAAGCCGCATCTTGATGAGATGCACGGCCCGGAATCGCTGCCCTACCGCGAGAGCCCGAGCCTGCCGTCAAAGCCGTTCGGCAGCACCAGCCGGATCATCCAACCGACGGATTCGCGGCAGTCGGGCCCGGAGTTCGGACCCGCGCCGCGCTCCAGCGGCGGCGCGCCGGGACATCGCGGAGGGTGGAAGAAGAGGTAGGTTGTCCGGTCACTAAGGGCGGAGTCGCGATTTGAGATGGCTCGAGCCCTACTCCTGTGCCTGATCAAAGAGCGGAAAAGATTCCGGGGTCGCGATTTTGCACGCCCCGGAATGACAATGGCTTACAGCTTGCCCTGCCCGTTCACCTGGCTCTGCTGTTGCTGCTGCTTCTCCTGCTCCTTGGCGTGGTGGCGGCCGTAGAGGCAGCCGGCGGCGGCGCCAAGCATGCCGTGATGACCGGCGTAATGGCCGGCAACGCCGCCGACGATGGCGCCCTTGATGCAGCCCTTAGCGTCGGCGGGAGAGGTCGCACCCAGCACAAGAAGCGCAGCGGTGACGGCGATGAGCGGGGATTTCATGATCGAGGCTCCTGCAATATCGACGTCTCAACGGGCACGAGCGGAATGGGTTCCCATGCTCAACGCCCATGGTGAGCTTGCGCCGGCAAACGGCCGGGACCCCGGGGAAAATACGGGGTTATATTGTAAATCTCACATTTCGCGCTCAATTGTGCATTGCGAAAACGTGAATTGCGTTTTCGCCGCAATCCCGTATTTGTTCGTACACCAATGAATTGAACGACCCCGCAGCGCTTCCAGCGCAGGGGGTTGTTTTTCTTTTTTTGCAAGCCAGCTTCAGGACTGCCCAAAATGACAGAGCACAGCCTCTGGCGTTTCTCGCGTGCGTTGCACCGCGCGATCAACGACAGGTACTTCGAGGATATCGAGGCCCTGATCGACGAGGACGTCGACTGGGCGGTCTATGGCCCGATCGACATGTTTCCGTTCCTGGGCGCGCGGCAGGGCAAGGCGGCGGTGCTCCAGGTCATCTGCCAGCTCGCCGACAATTTCCATGTGCGGCGTTTCGACCGCGAGAGCATCATGCTGGGCGTCGATTCCGCCTCCTCGATGCTGCGCTATTCGCTCACAGCGCTGGATTCTGACAAGCCGATCAGCTTGCGCGTCGCGCAGTTCGCCCAGTTCAAAGCGGACCGGCTCATCAACATGCGCGTGCTGATCGACACGTTCGATCTGGTCGAGCAGGCACTCGGCCGCGCCATTCATCTGCCAAAGATGGCCGGCGTCGGCTGAGGGGACACCAACGGGCTCCGCAATTCGGGACCGATCGACTGATGCTCCCGCGACGCGTTCTGGCCTCCAGCCCCGCCGGACGCCGTGGTGGAGAAGCTCGTCATCGGGCGCGCGCGATTTGCGCGCGGCCCGTTGGTTCGTCATTCTCGATGCCACAATTTCGCAACGATAGTTCCGCATTCTCCGCGCGAACTGGGCTCGCGGGCAAGGGCAATGGAATTCACGACAGGTTTTGGCTGGAGCAGGCTGCTGCTGGCGGCCGCGTTCATTTTTGGTTCGGTGCTGACGACCCAAGCGCAGATCATTCCGCCGTTCTCCCGCGCCCCCGCCGCGACCACGCCTGAGGACGAGGAGGCCGAGGCTGCCGAGACCCCCGACGTCAACGACCCCGACGTGCTCAAGGGCATCGACGTCGACAAGCTCGACTGGAGCCAGCTCGCCATCGACGCCGGCTCGCTCAATGACATCATCGCTGCCAAGAAGCGCGCGAAGGCCGCCGCCAATAGCGGCATGAACTGGTCGTCCAACGCCAACGCCAATGGCTCCTCGGCCGTGACTGTGAAGCAGTCGGTCTCCTCGTTCTGGGACACCCGCATCGGCGCCGACATGACGGTGGCGAAAGAGCCGACCACGATGTCGGAGCTGCTGGCAGAGAAGGCCGCCAATGGCGGCAACCTGCCGCAATCCTCCGGCAGTGCCTGGGCCGCCGCGACGGCGCCGGGCGCGGGCCCGGTCTGGGACAAGACCGCGGTGGAGGCCCGCGTCGATCCCGGCACTGAACAGAGCAAGCTCGGGGCGTCGCTGACTAAATCGGTCCCGCTGTCGAGCGATTATTCGCTGACGCTCCAGAACGGCTACAGCGTCAATCAGCAGGGCACCGCGGCGCTGCCCGGCGTCGGCGGCCACATCAACCGCAATTACGAAACCGACCAGACCGCCAAGGTCACGATCACCGACACCGGCACCAGCATCATCGCCGGCCAGACCATGTCGACCACCGACGACAAATGGCTGCGCAAGGTCGGCGCCGAGCAGAAGCTGTTCGACAACGTCACCGTCTCCGGTTCGGTCGGCGAAACCGCGCAAGGCGCGATCAACAAGAGCCTGACCGCGGGTTTCAAGAAGAGCTGGTGAAGCTTCTTTAGATTCCCGTAACCATACGCCACGGCAAAACCCCCGAATGGTCCGCCCTTGCCGCATCTTGGCCCCGTTGCGGTCAAAATCGGGCGCACAGATGCACAGGCCTGACACACATCGTCGTGCGGGGACACTCGCGCTGCGCTCAACGCGAACAGGGGAATAACGATGAACGCCATGCGTCCGGAAAAGACCGAAGCCGCCGAGACCGAGACGGTCGACAGCAACCTCGCCGCCGTGACGGAAGTCGAAGCCGGCATCCGCGATTTCGTCCGCAACGACATCGCCTATCTGCGCCGGCCGGCCGCGACGACGACCGATGCGCCGCCGCTCGATCCGAGCGCGGAAGCCACCGTCACCAACGTCAACTCGCTGATCCAGCGCGTCGCCGGCACCTCACTCGCCGAGATCGAGAATCTGATCTCCGAGCTCGAGAGCCTGCGCGACCTGCTCCATGCCGAAGGCCAGCGCGTCCAGCGCGAGATCTCCGGCTACGCCCAGCTCAGCCAGGCCGCGATGAAGTCGACCCGCATGATCGCCGACAACGTCGCCCAGTGGAAGCGCGCCGCCGACGGCCTGCGCAATAGCTGATCGTTCGGACGAGGCATCACCAGCCGCCGCGTTCCCGAAAGGGGGCGCGGCGGTTTTGATTCTAGCGACGTGATGGATGCGCGCACGCGCTCCCGAACGCAGGTGTCATCGCCCGACTTGATCGGGCGATCCAGTATTCCAGAGACTGCAGTGATTGAACCGAGACGCCGCGGCGTACTGGATGCCCCGCCTTCGCGCGGCATGATAGTGGAGAATGGAGTTTGAACCCGCCGCCCTACCCCGGCGACTAATGCCAAGCGCCCGTGCCGCTAACGGCCGGGCTCGGGGACCCATTCAGATGGAAAGCATTCGGCCCGATACCACGATCCGATACCGCTGCGGCCCGCGCCGAGCCAGTTCGGGACCATCATGCTGCGCTTTGTCGGGCTGCTGGCGGTTGCGATCGCGATTTTGGCGTTCGTCTATAGCCGCTGAGGGCGGAGGCCGCGTCGCGGCTCCGCGGAGTTAACGAGATCTTAGCGGCTCGCTTCGACCGTCGAGGCTTCCAGGGTATAGGCGCCATCGGCATAGCCCTTCACGACCATGCCGGCGACCAGCATCACAGCCAAGGTCGCGGTAGCGAAGATGAATCCGACCAGCTTGAGTGCGCCGCGATCTGCCATTGTGCTCGTCCCCTGTCCTCTGCCCAGTTCGTTCAAATAGACAGCGACAGGTTCATAATTGGTTAGCAACTCGATGGTTCCGGCAACGGCCAGCCATCTCGGGAGGGCTTATGGCAGCAGCCCTGAATCGCGTCCATAGCGCGCGGGCAACACTCGCGCGCTGTTTTCGGCGTTCATCCTGGAACCGATCTAACCGCCGTTCCGCATCGGCACGAAGGCGGTGGCGGTGATGGAATAGACCTCCTCGCCGCGCTGGTTAATGCCGGCGGTGCGGGCGGTCAGGATGCCCCAGCCGGGGCGAGAGCCGGAGGCGCGCTTGTCGATGACGACGCTGGAATAGCTGATGGTGTCGCCGGCCAGCACCGGCTTGATCCAGCGCAGGTCGCGAAAGCCCGGCGACGGCCCCCACACCGCGACCTCCTCGCCGCGCCCAGCGGCTTCGCGCGCCAGGCGCTGGCCGTCGGCGACAAGAAGGCTCATGCAGGCCGAGCCGACATGCCAGCCGGAGGCTGCGAGCCCGCCGAACAGCGAGTTCTTCCCCTCCTCCTCGTCGAGATGGAAGCGCTGCGGATCGAACTTTGCGGCGAAGGTCTTGATGGACTCCGCCGTGAAATTATAGGTGCCGATGTCGCGGCGCTGGCCGATCTCGATGTCATCGAAGAACCGCATCAGACCGCCCCCGCGCGCCGCTCGATCAGGATCGGCGAGGTCATCTCGCACAGCGCTTCGCCGCTGGCGTTGCGCGCGGTGCATTTGAACTTGACGATGCCAAGGTTTGGCCGGCTCTTCGAGGTGCGGGCCTCCACCACGTCGACGTCAAGCGTGAGCTCATCGCCCGGCCTGAGCGGCGACAGCCAGCGCACCTCGTCAACGCCGGGCGATCCCAGTGAAGCGGCGCCGGCAATAAAGCCGTCAGCCATCATCCGCATCATCAGGGAGCAGAGGTGCCAGCCCGAGCCCGACAGGCCACGCAGCATGCTCCTGGCCGCGGCGTCCTCGTCCAGATGCATCGGCTGCGGATCGAACTCGGCGGCGAAGGCCAGGATCTCGTCGCGGGTGACATGGCGCGGGCCGAACGTTCCGTAACGGCCGGTCGGAAAATCTTCGAAGGTCAGGGTCATGTTGGAAAAGCTTTGCGGGACGGACAGATTGTGGCCGCACTTTGCGGCAATCTCAACCCGCCGGCCCGCATGGCTCGTGCTACATTCGGCGAGGCGGCCGGACCTGCCTTATTGTCGGATTTGCGCGGCCGGGGGCCGAGATTGCCCGGGGGAAAGAGATGTTTTCATTCAGCGACCTGTTTCAATGGGACCGCTTCATCACGCCGACGATCATCAAGACGTTCTACTGGCTGGTGATCGGCGTGATCTGCCTGTTCGGCCTCTCCGGCATCTTCGCCGGGCTCACCGCGATGGCGATCAGCCCGTTTGCCGGCTTTCTGATCGTGCTGGAATCGATCGCGGGCGTCGTCGTCGGCATCGTGTTCTCGCGCATCGCCGCGGAATTGATCCTGATCGTGTTCCGCATCAACGAGCATCTCGGTGCGATACGGGATCAGGGCGGCGGCGTGCGGTGACCTGTCATTCCGGAGCGCGCGTAGCGCGACCCCGGAATCCATCGGGCCTCAGAGCAAGTGGATGAATGGATTCCGCGTTCGCGCCAAGAGGCGCGCCCCGGAATGACAGTTTCAGCTTACGTATTAAACCGGAAATGCATCACGTCGCCGTCGGCGACGACGTAGTCCTTGCCTTCGAGGCGCAGCTTGCCGGCATCGCGGGAGCCGGCTTCACCGCCGAGCGCGACGTAATCCTCATACGCAATCGTCTCGGCGCGGATGAAGCCCTTCTCGAAGTCGGTGTGGATCACGCCGGCCGCGCCCGGCGCCTTGGTGCCGCGATGGATGGTCCAGGCGCGCGCTTCCTTCGGGCCCACCGTGAAATAGGTGATGAGCTGGAGCAGCGTGTAGCCGGCGCGGATCAGGCGATCGAGGCCAGCCTCTTCCAGGCCAAGCGTCTCCAGGAAGTCGGTACGCTCGTCACGCGAGATCGTCGCGATCTCGGATTCGATCTTGGCGGAGATGACGACGGCGACGGCGCCCTCTTTCGCCGCCTGCTCTTCGACCGCCTTGGAGAAGGAATTGCCTGATGCGGCGGAGCCTTCCTCGACGTTGCAGACGTAGAGCACGGGCTTCGACGACAGCAGGCCGAGCATGCCGAAGGCGCGCTCCTCCTCGGCCTTGCGCTCGACGAGGCGTGCGGGCTTACCCTCGCGCAGCAGCACCAGCGTCCGGTTGACGAGATCGAGCTGCTCCTTGGCGTCCTTGTCGTTGCCCTTGGCCTTCTTGGCGAGATTGTCGACGCGCTTCTCGAGACTGTCGAGATCAGCGAGCATCAGCTCGGTCTCGATGGTCTCGATGTCGGCGAGCGGGGCGATCTTACCCTCGACATGGGTGATGTCGGAATCTTCAAAACAGCGCACGACATGCGCGATGGCGTCGACCTCACGGATATTGGCCAGGAACTGGTTGCCGAGGCCTTCACCCTTGGAGGCGCCGCGCACGAGGCCGGCGATGTCGACGAAGGTCAGCCGGGTCGGGATGATCTGCGCCGATTTGGCGATCGCCGCAAGCTTGTCGAGCCTGGGATCGGGCACGGCGACCTCGCCGACATTCGGCTCGATGGTGCAGAACGGATAGTTCGCAGCCTGCGCGGCCGCCGTCTCGGTCAGCGCGTTGAACAAGGTCGACTTGCCGACGTTGGGCAATCCGACGATTCCGCATTTGAATCCCACGAGCGTTATTCCTTGCCGTTCTCGTCCTTGGTCAAAAATCCCTTCGCCTGCATCGCAAGATGCACCCTGTTGGCGAAGGTCGCGTCGCTGCCCTTGGCGATCAGTGCGGCGTGCTCGGCCACCGCGTCGCAGAGCGTCGTCACCCACTCATTGTCGGCCTTGGCGAAGTCCGACAGGACATGGCCGTGCACCATCTCCTTGACGCCGGGATGACCGATGCCGAGCCGCACGCGGCGATAGTCGTTGCCGATATGCGCGGAGATCGAGCGCAGGCCGTTATGCCCGGCAATGCCGCCGCCGATCTTCACCCGCACCTTGCCCGGCGGCAGTTCCAGCTCGTCGTGAAACACCGTGGTATCAGCAGGCGCGATCTTGCAGAAGCTCGCCGCCTCCTGAACGCTGCGGCCGGACTCGTTCATATAGGTCGCGGGCTTGAGCAGGATCACGCGCTCGGTGCCGAGCGTGCCTTCCGAAGTCTCGCCCTGAAAACGACGGCGCCATGGTGCGAAACCATGACGCCGCGCAATCTCGTCGACGGCCATGAAGCCGATATTGTGCCGGTTACGTGCGTATTTCGCGCCGGGATTGCCGAGCCCAACAAAGAGTCGCATGACGCGGCGCGCCCCTCGCTCGGCGCGCGATCAGAGACCGCGCGCCAGCTTTGAGAGATTACTTCTTCTTGTCGCCGCCGGCGGGAGCCTTGGCAGCGGCCGCCGGAGCAGCACCCGCAGCCGGAGCCGCAGCACCTGCCGCCGGAGCAGCAGCACCTGCCGCCGGAGCGGCGCCACCAGCAGCAGCGGCAGCCGCCGCCTTCTGCTCTTCGGCGTAGCCCGACGGCGGCACGATGGTGACGAGGGTCGCGTCCTCACGCGCCAGCGCCTTTACGCCGGTCGGCAGCTTGACGTCGGACAAATGCAGCGAATAGCCGATTTCTAGCGAGCCGACGTCGGCCTCGATGAACTGCGGGATGTTCTCCACGCCGCATTCGAGCTCGATCGCGTGGGCGACGATGTTGACCGTGCCGCCGCGCTTCACACCCGGGGAGGTTTCCGCCTTCACGATGTGCAGGGGCACGCTGATGCGGATGGTGGCGCCTTCGCCGAGACGCATGAAGTCGACGTGGATCGGGAAGTCCTTGACCGGATCGAGGTGGTAGTCGCGCGGAATCACGCGATGCTTCTTGCCCTCGAGGTCGATGTCGACCAGCGTGGTCAGGAACCGGCCGGCGAGGATGCGCTGGCGCAGTTCACGATCTGCAATCGAGATCGTCAGCGGGGGCTGGTTGTTACCATAGATCACTCCGGGCACTCTCCCGGCGCGACGCTCAGCCCGGGCGGCCCCCTTGCCGCTCTTCGGACGTGCGGTCGCCTTCAATTCCTTGACGGTCGTCGCCATAGTCTAAGTCCTTGTTTTTGCAAAAGTTAATGGGCCGCAGCGCGGCCCATGGCATCATTCGCAGCAAGCCTCCAGGGGTGCGGGGGCCGCGAACGTGGCCGGCTTTTACCCGGAAGACGCGGAAATGACAAGGAGATTGGGCTGCTGCCCCGGGTTCCTACTCTCCGCTGGAGGGTAAGAAGGAGCGCTTACCCGCCGAGCTTGGCCTCAAGCGCCGCGATGCGCGCCTTCAGGGCCTCGTTCTCCTCGCGCGCCAGGCGGGCCATGTCCTTAACCGCCTCGAACTCCTCGCGCTTGACTAGGTCCATGTCGCGCAGGAATTTTTCGGCCTGGGTGCGCAGCACCGTGTCGAACTCGCGCTTGACGCCCTGGGCCGCGCCGGCGGCATCGTTCATCATACGGCCGATCTCGTCGAAAAACCGGTTGGTGGTCTGGGTCATGTCGGTCTCCTGATCGGTCTCTTGTTTGGTCTCTTGGCGACCCCGATAAACTTTGCGCGAACGCGCGGAAAGACAATGGCAATCCGCGGAGGCGGGTTCAAGGGCCGCGCAGCGCTATCCTTGTCATGCCCCGGTTTCCTTGCAATCGTATTCAACGTCCCTGCATAACAAGAATCACAAGCGCGGAACGCAAGACATGATCGAGCAGCAGATTGCAATTCCCACCAAGGACGGCCACACCGCGACCTTCATCGTCCATCCCGAGCGCGGCGGACCGTTCCCGGTCATCCTGTTCTACATGGACGCGCCGGCGATCCGCGAAGAGCTGCGCGACATGGCGCGCCGGCTCGCGACCTCCGGCTACTACGTGATGCTGCCGAATCTCTATTACCGCTCCGGCGTGATGGAGCTCGGCGCATTGCCCACTGACCCGAACGCGCCAGAGCGCAAACGCATGTTCGCGCTGATGGGTTCGCTCACGATTCCCATGATCATGGAAGACACGCGCGCGCTGCTCGCCTATGCCGAGGGCCAGGCGGCGGCGAACAGCAAAATCGTCGGCACCGTCGGCTATTGCATGAGCGGCCGCTACGCCATCAATGCCGCCACGCATTTCCCTGAAAGCGTCAAGGCCGCCGCCTCGATCTATGGTGTGCAGCTCGCGACGGAGCAGGGCGACAGCCCGCATCTCGCGGCAGGCAAGACCAAGGCCGAGCTCTATTTCGCCTGCGCCGAGACCGATGTCTACGCGCCGCCGGAGATTGTCGAGAAGGTCAAAGAGGGCATGCGCGGCGCCAATGCCGAGGTCGAGATCTATCCCGGCACGCATCACGGCTTCGCCTTCCCGAAGCGTCCGGTCTACGACCGCGACGCGGCCGAGCGGCATTGGGAGCGGCTGCTGGCGCTCTATCGCCGCAACCTCGTGTAAGCGGTATGGATTGGCCCATCCGCGAACTCGGTCCACCTCCCCCGCTTGCGGGGGAGGTCGCATCGCATCGACAGATGCGAGGCGGGAGAGGGCTCTCTCCTCTCGGGGAGCCTTCGTCGCAGAAACACCCTCTCCCCAACCCTCCCCCGCAAGCGGGGGAGGGAGCGCAGCTCCGTCGGAGCCGCAGCTTGCCCTTCACTCTCTAGAATCAAGGCGCGATGCAGCTCCTCCTGATCGACTTCCCGTCCTTCAACCCGATCGCGGTGGCGATCGGGCCGTTTGCGATCCGCTGGTACGCGCTGGCCTATATCGGTGGTATCGTCATCGGCTGGCTCTATGCGCGTTCGCTCCTGAAGAACGAGCGCCTGTGGGGCGGCCCCGCGCCGATGTCGCTGGTGCAGATCGACGACTTCATCCTCTGGGCCACCCTCGGCATCATTCTGGGCGGCCGCACCGGCTACGTGCTGTTCTACAATCTGCCCTTCTTCATCAATAACCCCGCCGCGATCTTCAAATTGTGGGAGGGCGGCATGTCGTTCCACGGCGGCTTCCTCGGCTGCGTGGTCGCTGTGATGTGGTTTGCCCATCGCAACCGCATTTCGATTCTGTCGCTCGGCGACATCACCACCGCGGTCGCCCCGATCGGGCTGCTGCTCGGGCGAATCGCCAATTTCATCAACGGCGAATTGTGGGGCCGCGCCACCGATGCGAGCCTGCCCTGGGCCATGATCTTTCCCCACGATCCGACCCACCTGCCCCGCCATCCCAGTCAGCTCTATGAAGCCGGCATGGAGGGCATCCTGCTGTTCAGCGTGCTCGCGATCATGATCCGCTGCGGCGCCCTGAAGCGTCCTGGCATGATCCTCGGCAGCTTCATCCTGATCTATGGCCTGACCCGCATCGCCGGCGAGCATTTCCGCGAACCGGACGTCCAGCTCGGCTTCCTCTGGGGCGGATTGACCATGGGCATGCTGCTGTCGATCCCGATGCTTATCGTCGGCGGCATACTTATTGTATGGGCTGTCAGACGCGGTGCGCCGAAGCCCGCCCAGGCCATTCGTTAATCCATTTCGAGAAGACACGTGACCGAACAGCCACTGCTCAATGAGATCAAGACGCTGATCAAATCCTCAGGCCCCATGCCGGTCTGGCGATACATGGAATCGTGCCTGATGCATCCGCGCTACGGCTATTACGTCTCGCGCGATCCCTTGGGACGAGAAGGCGACTTCACCACCTCGCCCGAAGTCAGCCAGATGTTCGGCGAGCTGCTCGGGCTGTGGAGCGCCTCGGTGTGGAGGCAGATGGGCTCGCCACAATTCCTGAGGCTGATCGAGCTCGGTCCCGGCCGCGGCACCATGATGGCGGACGCGCTGCGCGCGCTTCGCGTGCTGCCGCCGCTGTACCAGGGGCTTCATGTTCACATGGTCGAGGTCAATCCCGTCCTGCGCGAGCGGCAGAGTGCGACCCTATCGAACGTGCGCAACATCGCCTGGCACGACAGCATCGACGAGGTCCCGGAGGGACCGAGCATCATCCTCGCCAACGAATATTTCGACGTGCTGCCGATCCACCAGATGGTGAAGCGCGAGGACGGCTGGCACGAGCGCACGATCGAGATCGATCCCAACGGCAAGCTCCAGTTCGGCGCGGCCTCCGAGCCGACGCCACGTTTCGAGGTGCTGCTGCCGCCCCTGGTGCGCGCCGCGCCGGTCGGTGCAGTATTCGAATGGCGACCCGATACGGAGATCATGAAGCTCGCCACGCGCGTGCGCGACCAGGACGGCGCGGCGCTGATCATCGATTACGGCCATCTGCGCAGCGATGCCGGCGATACTTTTCAGGCCATCGCACGCCACAGCTTCACCGATCCGCTGAAGGCGCCGGGCCAGGCCGACGTCACCGCCCATGTCGATTTCCAGGCGCTCGCGCGCGCAGCCGAAGATGTCGGCGCCCGCGTGCACGGACCGGTAACGCAAGGCGACTTCCTCAAGCGCGTCGGCATCGACACCCGCGCGGCTGCGCTGATGCAGAAGGCGACGCCGGAGGTGGCCACCGACATTTCCGTGGCGCTGAAGCGGCTGACCGACACCGGGCGCGGCGGCATGGGCGCGATGTTCAAGGTGCTCGGCATCTCCGAGCCGCGGCTGACGGGCCTTGCGGGCCTCAGCGATCTCGAACAGGCCGGAGGCAAATGATGACTCTCACGTCGTCGTTGCTGTCGGCCGTGCCGGGCCTGCACCATGCCTTCTTCACGCGTGAGGGCGGTGTCTCCAGCGGCATTTACTCCGCGCTGAACGGCGGGCTCGGTTCCAACGATGATCAGGCCCTCGTCGCGGAGAACCGCCGCCGCATGGCCGAGCATGTCGGCGTTGCGCCGGAGCGCTTCCTCAGCCTGCATCAGATCCACTCACCCGACGTCCGCGTCGCCGATGCACCCTGGCCAAGCGGCCCGCGGCCGAAGGGCGATGCGCTGGTGACCAAAATGCCGGGCATCGCGCTCGGCGTCTCCACCGCCGATTGCGGTCCGGTGCTGTTCGTCGACCCGCATGCGCGGGTCATTGGCGGCGCCCATGCCGGCTGGAAGGGTGCGCTGACGGGCGTGCTGGAGTCCACGATTGCGGCGATGGAGAAACTCGGCGCGGCACGTAGCGGCATCATCGCTGCGATCGGGCCGCTGATCCGGCAGGATAGCTACGAGGTCGGCAACGAGTTCGTGGCGCGCTTCATCGAAGCGGATGCGGACAACGCCATGTTCTTCATCCCGTCGGTCCGCGAGGGACACGCGATGTTCGACCTCGCCGGCTTCATCCGCAAGCGGCTGGAAGCCGCCGGCATCTTGATGATCGACGATCTCGGCCTGGACACTTATGCGGACGAACGCTTTTTCAGCTATCGCCGCTCGGTGCATCGCAAGGAGCCGGATTACGGCCGGCACATTCACGCGATCGCGCTCGAAGCGTGAACACACAGGCAACGTCGTGTCATTCCGGGGCTCGCGAAACGAGAACCCGGAATCTAGAGATTCCGGGTTCGATGCTTGCGCATCGCCCCGGAATGACGGTGGTCTACGTCAGCCCGCCCTAGACCTTAATCGATTTTAACGATATCGCTGCCCTCAATGAGGGAAGCGTCATCTTTTCTGCGCCGCGCGGGCTCCCGCGTGCTGGCGCTCATGCTGCTGACGGCAGCGGCCGCGCTTGGCGGCTGCGCCGGCGGCAATGTACCCGCCAATTCCTACGCGATGGCGCCGAGCGCCGGCTCCGCAGCAACGGTTGCCTTCGAGTCGATCGACGGCCCGCCACCCCAGGTGTTCGACCGCATGGTCGGCGTGCTCGACAGCGAATCCAAGCTGCGCAGCCTCTCCATCGTCTCGCGCGAGGGAACGGCGGCCTATCGCGTACGCAGCTACCTCTCCGCCCAAGTGGTGCGCGGCAAGACCGTGATCGCCTGGGTCTGGGATGTCTACGACGCCAACCAGCAGCGGGCGCTGCGCCTCTCCGGCGAGGAACCGACCGCTGCCAAGGGCGGTCGCGATGCGCCGCGTGATCCCTGGCAGGCTGCCGACGACCTCGTGTTGCGCAAGATCGCCCAGGCCGGATTCAGCGGACTTTCCAATATGATCAACGGAACGCCGGACGCGCCGGGCACCATTCTCGGCCTGCGTGGACCGGCCGTGGCAAGCGCGACGCCGGAGGCTCCGGCGGCTGAGATGCCGGCCATGGCGCTCGGCTATGCGCAGCGATAACCACCGCTAAACCACGGGCCCAGTTTGCGGCCAAGCCGTTGGCCCGACTCAGGATTTTCGAAGGGAAAACGTAGCATCCCGGGTTGCCAGCGCAGCCCCCGGCCTGATATTTGCTCGCTCGTCGTAACCGTGCTCCCAGTGGGTATTCTCTGATGTTGAACGTCGTATCCAGCAAAGCGCGGGAGGAAGCGTCCATGTCGGCCAAGAACGGCTCCATCAAGCTTGTCGCCGGCAACTCCAATCCGGCTCTCGCACAGGCCATCGCGGAAGGCCTGGATCTGCCGCTGACCAAAGCGGTGGTACGGCGCTTCGCCGACATGGAGATCTTCGTCGAAATCCAGGAGAACGTCCGCGGCTCGGATGCCTTCATCATCCAGTCGACCTCGTTCCCCGCGAACGACCATCTGATGGAGCTGTTGATCATCACCGACGCGCTACGCCGTTCCTCGGCGCGCCGCATCACCGCGGTAGTGCCCTATTTCGGTTATGCCCGGCAGGACCGCAAGTCCGGTTCGCGCACGCCGATCTCGGCCAAGCTCGTCGCCAATCTGATCACCCAGGCCGGCGTCGACCGCGTCATGACGCTTGACCTGCATGCCGGCCAGATCCAGGGCTTCTTCGACATCCCGACCGACAATCTCACCGCGGCGCCGCTGATGGTGCGCGACATCAAGGAGAGGTTCGACCTCTCCAAGGTGATGGTGATCTCGCCCGACGTCGGCGGCGTGGCGCGTGCGCGCGGCCTTGCCAAGCGCATCAACACCCCGCTTGCGATCGTCGACAAGCGGCGTGAGCGTCCCGGCGAGTCCGAGGTGATGAACGTGATCGGCGACGTCTCCGGCTACACTTGCATCCTGATCGACGACCTCGTCGATTCCGGCGGCACCCTGGTGAACGCGGCCGATGCGCTGATCGCCAAGGGCGCCAAGGACGTCTACGCCTACATCACCCATGGCGTGCTCTCCGGCGGCGCGGCCGCCCGTATCTCGGGCTCGAGGCTGAAGGAACTCGTCATCACCGACTCGATCCTGCCGACCGATGCGGTGACGAAGGCGCCGAACATCCGTACACTGCCGATCGGCAGCCTGATCTCGAACGCGATCGCGCGCACCGCGGCGGAAGAGTCGGTGTCGAGCCTGTTCGATTGATCCTTCTTTGCCTCGCCCCGCTTGCGGGGAGAGGCCGGAATGCGAAGCATTCCGGGTGAGGGGGAGTCTCCGCAAGGGCAACTTCCACGGTCCCCGCGGTGACGCCCCCTCACCCCACCCTCTCCCCGCAAGCGGGGCGAGGGAGCGCGGGGTCTTCGCGCCCCTCACTTCGTCAACGGCCTAGCTTACCCCACAATCCCCGCCGCGACCTGGCCGCGCAGGCGTTCGAGCCCGTGCAGCGTCTCCGCGCAGGCTGCCGCAACCTCGACGCCCTTGATCGCAAAGTGCCTGCGGAAGAAATCGTAATGCACTTCGGTCTCGTGGAATTGCTGCGGCGTCAGCACCGCGGAGAACACCGGCACCTCGGTGCGCAGCTGCACGTCCATCAGCGCCTTGATCACGGTGTCGGCGACGAATTCGTGGCGATAGATACCACCGTCAACGACGAGGCCGGCCGCGACGATGGCGGTGTAGCGCCGCGTCTTGGCGAGGACCTGCGCGTGCAGCGGGATCTCGAACGAGCCCGGCACCTCAAATACGTCGACATGGGTGAGGTGGCGCGCCTCGGCCTCTTTCATGAAGGCGATGCGGGCCTCCTCGACCACGTCGCGGTGCCAGCAGGCCTGCACGAAGGCCACCCGCTGCGACTTCGCAAAGCGCGGATGCTCCGTCACCGGACCTTGCGGAACCGACGGGGGCTGGATTTGGGAGGTTTCGGCGCTTGAAGTTTGGACTTGGGGATCTTGCAACATCTGATTCATGGCTTTCCTCTTGAGGACCAGAATCAGGGCACACGGAACGACAAACAGCCGCACCGTGCGATGCGTCTGTCACCGACCGTTCTCTTTCATCCGGACTTTGACCGTCGGCTTCGGAGTTGCACCGAATCTGCTGACCCTTCCCCTCAGCTAAATTCCTTTTCAGGAAGATCCTTGGGGGAAGGCGCT
This sequence comes from Bradyrhizobium diazoefficiens, assembly GCF_016599855.1. Classification (NCBI taxonomy): domain Bacteria; kingdom Pseudomonadati; phylum Pseudomonadota; class Alphaproteobacteria; order Hyphomicrobiales; family Nitrobacteraceae; genus Bradyrhizobium; species Bradyrhizobium diazoefficiens. Next base: position 6,368,036 of record NZ_CP067041.1, read on the forward strand.
CGCGGGCTTGGACCTTTCGGCCCTTACCGCCGGTGGGGACTTTCACCCCGCCCTGAGAACATCGGCCGCCCGGGATTGAGCGACCTGAACGGAAATATGACGCCGGTCGAGGACCTCGGCAAGCGCGTTCCGCCCCAGAAAACCGCATGGTCCCATGCCGCCAAAGACGTTCTCTTGCCAGTGTGGCCCTCGCGGGACGGAATTAACGATCGAACCGGGGACGGCCCGATCCGATTCCGGTTTGTTCTCAAATTAATAATTGTGTCCGAGATGAGCTGTGGACGAACGAGTCCTGGCTTGTGGACGGACTCGCGACCCGGTTGCGCAGATTCCGCAAATCACATCAGTTGATCGCGACAGGCCGCGCCGATCCCAGGAGATCGCGAAAGCGACTTCCCGAGATCGACGATTTTTAGGGAGCGCGCGCCGGACCCAACCGCGTGCGTATCAAGGACAACAAAAAGGCAAGAGGTCGAGACGGCATGTCCCTGCTCGAAGGCACTATCGATTCCCGAAATCACCCGCTCGCGGTGGTCGAGGATATCGCTGCCAGCAACAACTGGCCGTTCGAACGCTCCGGCGAAGACGAACTGACGATTGTCTCGAAGGGACAATGGACCGACTACCAGATCTCCTTCACCTGGATGGGCGAGATCGAGGCGCTGCATCTGGCCTGCGCGTTCGACATGAAGATTCCGATTGCGCGCCAAGGCGAAGTGCAGCGGCTGGTTGCCGCGATCAACGAGCAATTGTGGGTCGGCCATTTCGACCTGTGGACCACCACCGGCATGATCATGCACCGCCAGGCGCTGGTGCTGCCGGGCGGCCTCACCGCGTCGACCGCGCAATGCGAAGCCATGCTCGCCGGCGCCATCCACGCCTGCGAGCGCTATTTTCCGGCGTTCCAGTTCGTGGTGTGGGCGGGCAAGACGACGACCCAGGCCATGGACGCGGCGATGTTCGACACGGTGGGCGAGGCGTAGGACCTCTCAAGATGTGAGGGAGCCGTACCTTCCTCCTCGTCGTCCCGGACAAGCGCGCCTAAAGCGCGCGTAGATCCGGGACCGATACCGCGTGATTTCCCTCGTGGCACGCGGCTTGTTGCCAACACCTCCATCCACTAGAACAGCCTGTGGTTGGGTCCCGGCTTTCGCCGGGACGACACTGAGTACGTGGTGGCAGCGATGGCAGACAACAGCACTCTCCAAAACATCACTGGCACCATCCTGCTCGCCGGCGCCGGCAAGATGGGCGGCGCGATGCTGACCGGATGGCTCGCGGGCGGGCTCGATCCCCGTCGCGTCGCGGTGATCGATCCGCACATCTCGCCCGAGATAAGCGCGCTTGCCGCGAAGGGCGTTGCGCTCAATCCCGACGTGAAGGCCGCAGGCCGGGTCGAGACGATGGTTGTCGCGGTAAAGCCGCAGACGTTCCGCGAGGCCGGCGCCAAGCTGAGATCGTTCGTCTCGGACAAGACCTCGGTGGTCTCGATCATGGCGGGAACCACGATTGCGTCACTCCAGGAGGTCTGCGGCGGTGCCGTCGTGCGCGCGATGCCGAACACGCCGGCCGCGATTGGCCGCGGCATCACCGTGGCAGTTGCTGCGAAGAATGTCAGCGCCGCGCAACGTGACGTCGCCGACGCATTGCTGCGCGCCACCGGCTCGGTCGAATGGGTTGACGATGAAGGCCTGATGGATGCGGTGACCGCTGTCTCCGGCTCCGGGCCGGCCTATGTGTTCCTGCTCGCCGAAGAGCTCGCGTGCGCCGGCGTCGCGGCGGGATTGCCCGAGGCGCTGGCGACGAAGCTTGCGCGCGAAACCGTCGCCGGCTCCGGCGAGCTGCTGCATCAGTCGGAGCTTGCCTCCAGCACGCTGCGCCAGAACGTCACCTCGCCCGGCGGCACCACCGCCGCGGCGCTCGGCGTGCTGATGGGCGAGCCTGGCCTGCGCGATGTCATGATCCGCGCGATCGCGGCGGCGACGCAAAGGTCGAGGGAATTGGCGAAGTAAACAGGTGCCGTAGGGTGGGCAAAGCGAAAGCGTGCCCACCAACTTCATCGCGATCCCGGAAAGATGGTGGGCACGGCGCTTCGCGCCTTTGCCCACCCTACGCACCGCGCTAGCCGCTAAGCCCCCAGCCGCTTGTTGAACATCTCGACATTGACGAGCCCGCGCGCATGGCGGCCTTCGCCGAGCTTGCGCGTGCCCTCGAATGCCTCGACCTCGAAGCGGATGACGCGGCGCTCGACCGCGACCACTTTCGCGGTTGTCCGCACCGTCGCGCCGACGAGGCTTGCTGCGAGATGGCGGATGTCGACCTCGGTGCCGACGGTGACCCACCCCGGCTGGAGCGCGGCGCGGATCGCGTCGCCCGACGTCATCTCCATTTCCAGGATCATCATGGGCGTCGCGTAGACCATCGGCATGCCGGGTACGAAATGCCCGACCGTGCGCTCGGCCGACACGACCAGCGTGCGCTCGGCGCTCATGCCGATCTTGATGAAATCGCGTGCGTCCATGGTTCTTGCTCGTCATTCCGGGGCGCGCGAAGCGCGAACCCGAAATCCAGAGGTTGTCGACCGAGATTCCGGGTTCAGCCCTGACGGGCTGCCCCGGAATGACGCTAACGCGTCACTTCTTCGCCGCCGCCGCGCGCTCCACAAATGTCTTGCCGCCCTTCATCTTGTGGCGGAGCGGGGCTTCGTTGATCTGGATGACGACGGCATCCGCGTCGACGCCGAGGTTCTTCACCAGCGCCTGGGTGATGTCGCGCATCATGCCGGCCTTCTGCTCGTCGGTGCGGCCTTCGGCCATGCTGACGGTAATCTCAGGCATTGTCTTCTCCCTGCTGTCGCGACGACCGGGCACACCCCGGTCGTTCATGAAGGTGCGCATCAAACAGGACGCCGATCTCCGGGACAAGCCGGGGCATCACGGCCTGCCGGAATGGCTAACCCCACTTCACGTCATGGCGCGCCAGCACCTCGCGCACCTTCGCGACGAGATCGGCTTCGCTGCACGAGAACTGCGCGGGGCGGCTCTCGCGCCATTCCTGGTTGGAAGCGATGGCGGCAGCGGCCTTGGCGCCCTCGATCAGATCCTTGATCTGCAGCTCGCCGCGCGCCTTTTCATCCGAGCCCTGGATGATCACGCAAGGCGAGTTGCGGCGGTCGGCATATTTGAGCTGGTTGCCCATGTTCTTGGGATTGCCGAGATAGAGTTCGGCGCGGATGCCGGCAGTGCGCAAGGCAGCGACCATCTTCTGATAGTCGGCGACGCGGTCGCGATCGAACACAGTGACCACAACTGGGCCCGGCTCCGGTTTCGTGTCGAGCTTGCCAAGCAGCGTCAGCGCGGCCTGGAGCCGCGACACGCCAATCGAGAAACCGGTCGCCGGCACCGGCTCGCCGCGGAAGCGCGAGACGAGGCCGTCATAACGCCCGCCGCCACCGACGGAGCCAAAGCGCACGGGGCGGCCTTTCTCGTCCTTGGTGTCGAGCAGGAGTTCGACCTCGTAGACGGGGCCGGTGTAGTATTCGAGACCGCGCACGACGGACGGATCGATCTTGATGCGGTCTGCACCGTAACCCGACGCCGTGACCAGCTTGGCAATCTCTTCCAGCTCGCTCACGCCGGCCTGGCCGACCTCGCTCTTGGCGAGATAGCTTTCTGCCGCGGCAATGGCCTCCTTCCAATCGTCGCGCGGCCTGGTGATAGCGAGAATGACATCGGCCTCCGCCGCGCTGAGGTTAGCGCCCTTCGTGAAGTCGCCCTTGCCTTCTTCGCCACCGTCCCATCGGCCGGGGCCGAGCAATTTGCGCACTTCGTCGGCGGAGAACTTGTCGAGCTTATCGATCGCGCGCAGCACAGTCAGCCGGCGCGCCGCGTTTTCTTCGCCTGCAAGCCCGATGGCTTCGAGCACGCCATCGAGCACCTTGCGGTTGTTCACCTTCACGACGTATTGGCCGCGCTCAATTCCGAGTGCCTCCATCGTATCCGCCGCCATCATGCAGATCTCGGCATCCGCGGCCGGCGTTGCCGAGCCCACCGTATCCGCATCGAACTGCATGAACTGGCGGAAGCGGCCGGGGCCGGGCTTTTCGTTGCGGAAGACGTAGCCGACGCGGTAGCTGCGGTAGGGCAGGACAAGAGCATCGGTGCCGTAGCGCTCGCCGACATAGCGGGCCAACGGTGCGGTCAGATCGTAGCGCAGGCTGATCCACTGCTCGTCGTCGTCCTGGAACGAGAACACGCCCTCGTTCGGACGGTCCTGGTCGGGCAGGAATTTTCCGAGCGCATCGGTGTATTCCATCGCCGGCGTCTCCACCGGCTCGAACCCATAGAGCTCGTAGACCGCGCGGATCTTTTCGACCATCTCGCGCGTCGCCCGGATCGCGGCGGGGTCGCGATCCTCGAGCCCGCGCGGCAGCCGCGCCTTCAGTTTCTGGGGTTTTTTGGGTTTTTCGGCCATGCGCGGCGTTTACCAGCCGACGCGCGAAGCGGCAACTGTCGGCTTTCACCTTCGCCCTCACTGGCGTTCGCCGGATGCTGCGCAGCGCGCCGCCCCTTCGCGGCGTGGTGCGCTGCTGATCCGGGGTCCATCCGCGGTGCGATGGGTCCCGGCTCTGCGCAGCAGCGTTGCACGCTGCAGCGCGTCCGGGACACAAGAGCTCTCAAAACACCTTGCGGATCCAGTTGTGCGGGTCGTTGGTGCGGCCGTACTGGATGTCGACGAGCTGCTTGCGCAGGCCCATGGCGACGGGGCCGGCGGCGCCGCCGCTGATCTCGAAATCGCCGCTCACCGAGCGCACCTTGCCGATCGGAGAGATGACAGCCGCGGTGCCGCAGGCGAAAGCCTCCTTCAGCTTGCCCGAAGCCGCATCCTTGCGCCACTGGTCCAGCGAGTACGACTCCTCGCGCACGGTCTTGCCGGCATCACGGGCGAGCGTGATGATGGAATCGCGGGTGATGCCGGGCAGGATGGTGCCGAGCGGCGGTGTCGAGAGCGAGCCGTCGTCGAACACGAAGAACACGTTCATGCCGCCGAGCTCCTCGATGTAGCGCCGTTCGAGCGCATCGAGGAACACGACCTGATCGCAGCCGTTCTGGATCGCTTCCGCCTGCGCACGCAGGCTCGCCGCGTAATTACCGCCGCATTTGACGGCGCCGGTACCGCCGACGGCCGCGCGCGTGTAATTCTCCGAGACCCAGATCGAGACCGGCGCGGGGCCGCCCTTGAAATAGGAGCCGACCGGTGATGCGATCACCGCAAAGATGTATTCCGACGACGGCTTGACGCCAAGGAAGGTCTCGCTCGCGATCATGAAGGGGCGCAGATAAAGGCTGCCCTCGCCGCCCGGAATCCAGGCGCGGTCGATCCGCACGACCTGCTCGACCGCCTCGATGAAGACATCCTCGGGCAGCTGCGCCATCGCCATGCGATCGGCGGAGTCCTTGAAGCGGCGCGCGTTGGCGTCGGGGCGGAACAGGTTCACGCCGCCGTCGTCGCGCTTGTAGGCCTTGAGGCCCTCGAAGATTTCCTGGGCATAGTGCAGGACGGCGCCGGCCGGATCGATCTGGAAGTTGGCGCGCGCTTCGATCTTCGCCTCGTACCAGCCGCCCTTGGCCTGGTTGTAGCGGACGATCGCCATGTGATCGGTGAAGACCCGCCCGAAGCCGGGGTCCACCAGCTTGGCGACGCGGTCCTTCTCGGGTGTCGGATTGGATGCGGGCTGGATGTCGAATGTCATACTCATGTCCTTGCCTCCCGCTGCCGGTTGCGGCGCCGTTATGGCGCCGGCCTGCCCATTCCGGGCCCGGCTGGCTCGATGTGGTTTCTGGCCGGACTGCCGCCAGCCTTGTTACGGCCGGTTTCCGTGGCCAGCATGTCTTTCCGAGGACATGCTTTTGCGGAAGGCGGAAGTCCAGTATGTTTTGCCGAAATGCCGCTCGACAATCGCACGGTAGATCTGATCCGGCCGTCGCCGCCTGTCCGGCTCACTCAGGCCGCTCTTAGAAATGCCACCCGACGCGAAGCGATCTAAAATTTCGTACGGGCTGATCGTTTTGTAACATTGAACCCATGATACGTCAATATGCCTGACATAAATTTCGCCACTCCCTCTCATGACGCCGCCGAGCCTAGGCCGGCAGCAAGCGAAGGAGGCAATTTGCGCTGGGATATCATCGAGCTGCTGTTCTTTGCCTATCGCGATTTCGTTGGAGATCCCGACCAGGAGCTGGAGGCTTTCGGCTTCGGCCGGGCCCATCACCGGGTCTTGCACTTCGTCTATCGCTATCCCGGCCTGAAGGTCGCCGACCTCCTGGACGTGCTCCGCATCACCAAACAATCGCTCGGCCGCGTGCTCAAGCAGCTTCTGGACGAGGGCTATATCGTGCAGAAGACCGGGGAGAACGATCGCCGCCAGCGCCTGCTCTACGCGACACCGAAGGGCGAAGCGCTGGTGCAGAAGCTCGCCGGCCTCCAGACCACGCGGATCACGAGGGCGCTCGCCGAGCTGGCGCCGCAGGATGCCGAGACCGTCAAGCGCTTCCTGCGCGCGATGATCGACCGGGACGATCCGGACAAGGTGCTCGAGACGATCTTCGCCAATGTCAATCAAGACGCAAAGGAGTGACCGTGCCGCTCGCTGCCACGCTCGCCCGCCCGCCGGCGCAACCGGCCGACGATGCCCCGCACCTGCTGCTTGTCGACGACGACCGCCGTATCCGCGATCTGTTGTCGCGCTTTCTCGCGGCCGAGGGTTATCGCGTCACCACCGCTTCCAGCGCCGGTGATGCGCGTTCGAAGCTTCTGGGCCTGCATTTCGACTTGCTCATCCTCGACGTCATGATGCCCGGCGAGACCGGCTTCGATCTCGCCCGCTTCATCCGCACATCCTCCTCGGTGCCGATCGTGATGCTGACGGCGCGCCACGAGGCGGAAGCGCGCATCGAGGGCCTCCAGATCGGCGCCGACGACTACGTCGCAAAGCCGTTCGAGCCGCGCGAGCTGGCGCTGCGCATCAACAACATCCTCAAGCGCGCCGCGCCGCCGGCCCAGGCCGCGACCGTGGAGAAAATCGCGTTCGGTCCCTACGTCTATCATCTCGATCGCGGCGAGTTGCGCCAGGGCGAGGAGGCTATCCACCTCACCGACCGAGAGCGCGAGATGCTGCGGATTCTCTCGGAGACGCCGGGCGAGACCGTGCCGCGTAGCGCGCTGACCGGCAATGGCAGCGTCAACGAGCGCGCCGTCGACGTGCAGATCAACCGCCTCAGGCGCAAGATCGAAACCGATCCCGCCAATCCGCTGTTCCTGCAGGCGGTGCGCGGCATCGGCTACCGTCTCGTGGCCTCGCCGTAGAAGTAGTGAAGCGCGACCTATGAGCACGATCGACAGCGGCCTGACGCTGCTCAAGAGCGCCGCCGGGCGCGTCTCTGCCGCCAATGGCTGGATGGGCAATGCGTTCAAGGGCTGGATGCCGACCGGCCTCTATGCCCGCGCACTGCTCATCATGATTGTGCCGATGGTGATCCTGCAATCGGTCGTCGCCTTCGTGTTCATGGAGCGGCACTGGAACACCGTGACGCGGCGGCTGTCGGCCGCGGTGGTACAGGACATCGCCGCGCTGATCGACGTCTACAAGGGCTATCCGCAGGACAAGGATCGCGACCAGATCCGCCGCATCGCCCAGCAGCGCCTTGGCCTCGTCGTCGATTTCCTGCCCCCCGGCGACATGCCCCCGCCTGGACCGAAGCCGTTCTTCTCGCTGCTCGACCAGACGCTGTCGGTGCAGCTCGGCCGCCAGATCGGGCGCTCGTTCTGGATCGACACGGTCGGCCGCTCCAACCTGGTCGAGATCCGCATCCAGCTCGACGACGCCGTGATGCGCGTGTTCGCGCAGCGCAGCGCCGCCTATGCCTCGAACTCCGAGATCTTCCTGTTCTGGATGGTCGGCACGTCGTCGATCCTCTTGATCGTCGCGGTGCTGTTCCTCCGCAACCAGATCAAGCCGATCCTGCGGCTTGCGGATGCCGCCGAAAGTTTCGGCAAGGGCCGCGAGGCGCCGAACTTCCGCCCGCGCGGCGCGCGCGAGGTGCGCCGCGCGGCGGTCGCATTCCTCGAAATGAAATCGCGCATCGAACGCACAATGGAGCAGCGCACCGCGATGCTCGCCGGCGTCAGCCATGACCTGCGCACCATCCTCACTCGCTTCAAGCTCGAGCTGGCGTTGATCGGCGACAGCCCCGAGCTTGAGGGCATGCGCAAGGACGTCGACGAGATGTCGATGATGCTGGAGGATTACCTTGCTTTTGCCCGTGGCGATTCCGGCGAGCAATCGCAGCCGACCGACATGGTGCAGGCGCTCGAGGAGCTGCGCAGCGACGTCGAACGCCACGGCCACGCCGCGACCGTGACGTTCAACGGCCTGCCGGTGGTGACGGTGAAGCCGGCCTCGTTCAAGCGCTGCCTCGCCAACCTCGTCACCAATGCCGCGCGTTACGGCAACGCCATCGCCATCACCGGCCAGCGCGACCACCGTTATTTGACCGTGACGGTCGACGACGACGGTCCCGGCATTCCCGCTCATCTGCGCGAGGAAGTGTTTAAGCCGTTCCTGCGACTGGACGATGCCCGCAACCAGGACGAAGGCGGCACCGGCTTGGGCCTCGCGATCGCCCGCGACATCGCCCGCTCGCATGGCGGCGACATCATGCTCGGCGACAGCCCGATTGGCGGGTTAAGGGCGAGTGTGCGAATACCGGTGTAACTGACGTAGCTCTCACCTACTTCGGCAACAGCGCTTTCAGCTTGTCGACGTCGCGGACGTTCATCTTGAAGCCGCCGGGCATCACGATGTCGCCGGGCTTCTGGTCGGGCTTGCAGGCGCCGAGCCATTTTGCCTCTAACGTCATGGTGGTGTCGCGCCCCGCGGTGCCGGCGACGCCGCCTTGCGCATGCGAGGAGGTTTTCACCGTGTAGGCCGAATTGAAGTCGCCTGATATCTCGGCATGCGATGTCGTGGACATGCCGGCGACATTGCACTCGGAATCGCTGACATAGCCGGTCGCTGTCTTCTTGACGTCCTGCCTGGAGCAGATCTGCTTGGCCATCGGCGAGATGTTGTTGCTCATCGCCTTATCGACGCTCTCGTCGGTACAGTGCTGCATGGTCATTTCCGGCATCGCCGAGCCGCTCCTGACCATCTTCAATTCCCACAGGCCGGCCTTGCGCACCGGCAGATCGTCGGCGAAGGCGCTCCCCGCCGACAACACGAGGCAAACGACTGGTCCGAGCAAAGCAAGCTTGCGCGTCATGCGAGAGACTCCCGGCTGAGACGTCCTGGCAGGCGTTCCGAAACGCCTTAGTAGAGCGTGCGGATCGGCCGATCGGCCGCGCCATAGGGCACCCAGCGGCAGGCAAAAGAAATGTACCCGCCCTCATAGGCCTGCACCGCAAGGAATTTCACTACCTTGCCGTACCGCGCGCAGTGATCGACCGCGGCCTGCCGCGCATCGACCTGCGTCGCCATGGAGTAGGCGATGATGCCGCCGGTGTCGTTGCCCTTGAAGGGCGGTACCGGCAGGATATCGGCGCGCGCCGACTGGCTCGCCATCATCCCCGAGACAACCAGGCTGGCAAGAAGGCCCGCGGCCGCAATGATTCGCATTCCCGTCACTCCGATTGATTGCCGGCACCTTACGGTGCCGGGGCGACCGTGAAAAGAACGGAAGGCCGGCTGACTGCGACGTTGTGATCAACTCGTGGCCGAGTGTTGCCGCGCTGCACTTGACCTCCCCCGCCCTTCGCGGCACCGTCCGACCTTCGCAGATCATGCTGTCTGGATTGCCCATGCGCGCCTCGACCTCCCTGAAATCGCTTCGTTTCGCCGCCGTTCTCGGCCTCATATTCGGAGCGCTGTCGCTCGGTGAAGCCAGGGCGGCCAATCCGCTGGAGCTGAACTTCTGGCTCAGCGGGCCGCGCTATGACGGCAATGTCGCCGATTGCGACAAGGCGCTGCCGACGATCGCGACCCAGTTCTGGGAGAAAGAAAGCTCGTTCTGGAATTCGCCCTTGAAGATCACGGGCTTCGCGGCCGTCCACGAGACGGCGTTCCGCCCTTGGGCGTCCGACAATATTCCGCGCCGCTACTGCACCGGCGAGGCCATGCTCAATGACGGCAAGGTGCGCAAGGTGCATTTCTCGATCATCGAGGACGGCGGCTTTGCCGGATACGGCCAGGGAGTCGAATGGTGCGTGGTCGGGCTCGATCGCAACTGGGCCTACAACCCGGCCTGCCGCGCGGCCAAGCCCTAATTCGAAGAGCCCTGATTCGCCTTGATCGAGCGGCCGAATGGGCGCTGCTTGAAATTTGTTCTTGAAATGTTCCTGTCGCCTGCTAGGCTCTTTTGCACAGTCTAGTTGAGGGACGTCGCCATGTTTCATTCCAGATTGCATTTACTCTCCCGCCTGATGATCTCGCTCACCCTTGCCCTTCCCCTTGCCGCCGGGCTGGTCGGGTTCGCCGACACGGCAAAAGCCCAGGACAAGCGGCAGAACACGCCCGGCGAATTCGATTTCTATGTGCTGTCGCTGTCCTGGTCGCCCTCGTTCTGCGAGGAGGCGGCCGAACGCGGCGGCCGCTCGCAAATTCAGTGCGGCGGCGGACGGCCCTATGCCTTCGTGGTGCACGGCCTGTGGCCGCAATATGAGAGCGGCTTTCCGGAATACTGCCAGCGGCCGTCGCCGCGGCTGAACCGCAGCATCGTGTCCTCGATGCTCGATTTGATGCCGGCGCCGGGCCTGATCTTCAATGAATGGGACAAGCACGGCACCTGCTCCGGGCTCACCGACCGCAACTATTTCGAGACCATTCGCAAGGCCCGCGCCGCGATCAAGATTCCGGCCGAATATCTCGATCTGTCGGAAGCCAAGACGGTGGCGCCGGCCGAGGTGGAGGAGGCCTTCATCAAGGCCAATCCGGGCTTGAGCAATGCTGCCGTCTCGGTGACCTGCAACCAGACGCGGCTTTCCGAGGTCCGCATCTGCCTCAGCAAGGACCTGCAATTCCGCGCCTGCGAGGAGATCGACCGCCGCGCCTGCCGCCGCGACCAGCTGACGATGCCGCCGATCAGGGGTGGTTAGTTAGATCGATACGGTTCATTCCGGGGCACGCGAACGGGCTCGGTGCCGACGCATCGCTCCGGAATGACGGGAGTTACTTTCATCGCGCGATGTCGTAACTCTCCGCCATGAACTACCGCCACGCCTTTCACGCCGGCAGCTTCGCCGATGTCATCAAGCACATCGTGCTGGCGCGCATCCTCACCTATTTGCAGGATAAGCCCGCCGCCTTCCGCATCATCGACACCCATGCCGGCGCCGGCCTCTATGATCTCGACAGCGACGAGGCGCGCCGCAGCGGCGAGTGGCTGACGGGGATCGCGCGGCTGATGCAGGCGCGCCTCTCGAACGAGAGCGTCGCGCTGATCAAGCCGTATCTCGACATCGTCCGCGCCTTCAATCCGAAGGGCGAGCTCAAGGCCTATCCGGGCTCGCCGCTGATCGCGCGCGGCCTGATGCGGCCGCAGGACCGGCTCGTGGCCTGCGAACTCGAGCCGAAGGCGCGCAAGGCACTGATCGGTGTGTTGCGGCGCGACGAACAGGCCCGCGTGGTCGATCTCGACGGCTGGATGGCGCTGCCGGCTTTCGTGCCGCCGAAGGAGCGGCGCGGGCTCGTGCTGATTGACCCGCCCTTCGAAGCGAAAGACGAGTTCGAAAGACTGGGCGAGGCCTTCTCCACCGCCTTCGCGAAATGGCCGACCGGTATCTATGTAATCTGGTATCCCGCCAAGAGCCGGCGGGCCACCGACACGCTGGCGCAATCTGTGGCGCAGGCCGCAGCTGCAGCAAAGCCTCAGGGGAAATGCCTGCGGCTCGAATTCAGCGTGGCGCCGCAAGCCGACGGCGCAGCACTCACCTCGACCGGGCTCCTGATCGTCAATCCGCCGTACACGCTGCAAGGCGAGCTCAAGACGATCCTGCCCGAGCTGGAAATGCCGCTCGGCCAGGGTGGTGCTGCCAGATTCCGATTAGAGGTACCTCGACCGTAACACTCCGGCATTCTTGGGAAAAATATGCAGGAGCGGTAGTCAATCCGCAGAGAACCGTATTATGCTGTTTGTGTGACTGGCTTGACGTTCCGCTTCCGCGAATGGTTGCGGCGGAGTGAAGGCCGAAGAAAGATCCGGTCGGACCGAAAGGTCTGGCCAAGGATGGCCTGCTCCCGGGCTCCGTGATGCCCTGTCATGTCGCGACGCGTGTCTGCGTTGCGACGGAGGAGCAATGAGGGGGAGTTTCCCGATGGCCATGACGGGAACGGTTAAGTTCTTCAACGGCGAGCGCGGCTACGGCTTTATCAAGCCGGATGACGGCGGTCGCGATGTCTTCGTTCACATCACCGCTGTGGAGCGGGCGGGACTGAAGGACCTTGCCGAAGGACAGCGTATCACATTCGAAGTCGAACCGGACAAGAAGGGTAAGGGTCCGAAGGCGGTCAATTTAGTGATCCTTTCGTAGCGGACCTGACCCAAAAGCTGGCGCAAAAAAATCCCGGCCGCGAGCGGCCGGGAGGCTGTTGTCCGGTATTTTCTTATTTGTCTATCAGAAGTGATAGTTCACGCCTGCGCGGACAATGCTGGCGCTATAGCCGTTTGATACGCCTGTAATTGCGAACTGACTCGTCGACAGATCGACGTAGAGATATTCGAGCTTCGCGCTCCAGTTCGGCGCGAGGCCGACTTCCGCGCCCACCCCGGCGGTCCAGCCGGCGGTGGTGCGCGATTCCGTCCCGCCGAAGGTCTGCGCGCGCAGTTCGCCAAAGGCGAGGCCCGCGGTGCCGTAGAACAGCACGTTGCTGAAGGCATAGCCGGCGCGACCGCGCAGCGTGCCGAACCAGGGATTGGAGAACTTCCACGGCGCGAAAGTGTCGTCGGCGCCGGCGGCCTCGATGTCGCCCTCGACGCCGAACACCCATGGGCCGTTCTGGAAATTGTAGCCGGCCTGCACGCCGCCGACGAAGCCGGAGGGCTTCACGGACGTGTTGCTCACCGAGCCCCATTCATAGCCGAGATTGGCACCGAGATACGGGCCGGCCCAGCTATAGGCATTGAGCGGCTGATTGACGGTATAGGGCGCACGCTGACCGTAGTTGAGATCCGCGGCCTCTGCCGAAGCTGTCCAGCCGGCAGCAATCAACGCGGCTGCGCCCACAACGAGCTTCTTCATCACACACTCCAACGCAACTGCCGTAACCGGGCGCGCTGCCCGCGCCTCCGCGCGAGGCCAGACCACATGGTTACGGAACCACCACTTTTTCGCGTAAGATTTATCGAGAGTTTTAAGTTAAAGGCCTGTTAAGACCCGTTACCGCGCTGTTAACAGACTTAAGGAAGCGTTACCGGGAACTGCGCACGCCATCCTGTGCGTGCGGCACCGCCGGAACTTCAAATCGGTCCCCTCAGCGCTTAAATTCGCTCCATGATTCACGATTCCACCGACAATCCGGACGACGCACGCGCGCGCAAATCGCCGCCAGCCGCCACCGCCGACACCCCGCCCGAGGGGCTGACACCGCCGGACCTCGATCCGGCGGCCGCCGGCGGCGATGACGAGGACGATGCGCGGCTGCCGGATATTCTGGAAGAGAACGGCGCGATCGGCGAAGAACCGCTTGCGAGCGGCCATGAGGCGATCGAGCGCGCGGTCCGGCTCGCGCCCACCTCGCCCGGTGTCTATCGCATGCTCAGTGCGAACGCCGACGTGCTCTATGTCGGCAAGGCCAAGAACGTCAAAAAGCGCCTGTCCAGTTACGCGCGCCAGAGTGCGCCGCTGCCGGCGCGTATCCTGCGCATGATCGCGGCCACGGTGACCGTAGAGATCGTCTCGACCACGACCGAGACCGAGGCGCTGCTGCTGGAAGCCAATCTCATCAAGCAGCTGCGGCCGCGCTTCAACGTGCAGCTGCGCGACGACAAGTCGTTTCCCTACATCCTGATTACTGGCGACCATTGGGCGCCGCAGATCCTGAAGCATCGCGGCGCTCAGACGCGGCCCGGACGCTATTTCGGCCCGTTCGCCTCCGCCGGCGCCGTCAACCGCACCATCACCGCCTTGCAGCGCGCGTTCCTGATCCGCTCCTGCACGGATTCTTTCTTCGAGAGCCGCAGCCGGCCCTGCCTGCTCTACCAGATCCGCCGCTGCGCCGGCCCATGCACGCGCGAGATCGACTTCGGAGGCTATACGACATTGGTGCGCGAGGCGACCGACTTCCTGTCCGGCAAGAGCCAGGCGGTGAAGCAGGAGCTCGCAGGCGAGATGGAGAAGGCCTCGGGCGAGCTCGAATTCGAGAGCGCGGCGCTCTACCGCGATCGCCTCGCCGCGCTGTCGGCGATCCAATCGCAACAGGGGATCAATCCGCGCACGGTTGAGGAAGCCGACGTGTTCGCCATCCACCAGGAGGCCGGCTTCTCCTGCGTCGAAGTGTTCTTCTTCCGCACGGGCCAGAACTGGGGCAACCGCGCCTATTTCCCGCGCGCGGAGAAGACCTTTACGCCGGAAGAAGTGTTGGGGTCTTTCCTGGCCCAGTTCTACGACGACAAGCCACCGCCGAAGACCATCCTGCTCTCGCATGAGATCGAGGAGTGTGAACTGCTCGCGAACGCGCTGTCGATCAAGGCCGGCCGAAAGGTCGAGGTCACCGCGCCCAAGCGCGGCGAGAAGAAGGAGCTCGTCACCCACGCACTGACCAATGCGCGCGAAGCGCTCGGGCGCAAGCTCGCGGACACCGCAACCCAGAGCCGCCTGCTCGACGCCATAGCCACGACCCTGAGCCTGCCGCATGCGCCAAAACGCATCGAGGTCTACGACAACAGCCACATCCAGGGCACCAATGCGGTCGGCGCCATGATCGTCGCCGGCCCCGACGGCTTCGTGAAGAACCAGTACCGCAAGTTCAACATCAAGTCGGAAGGGATTACCCCGGGCGACGACTTCGCCATGATGCGCGAGGTGCTGGAGCGCCGCTTCAAGCGCCTGATCAATCCGCCCGAAGAGGGTGCGGCCAAGGAAAACAACAAGGCCAGGGACGACGATTTCCCGCAATGGCCCGACCTCGTCATCATCGATGGCGGCCGCGGACAGCTCAATGCTATCAGGGAGATCTTTGCAGATCTCGGCCTGACCCAGGTGTCGCTGATGTCGGTCGCCAAGGGGCCGGACCGGGATGCTGGCCGCGAGACCCTGTTCATGCCGGAGCGCGAGGCGATCAAGCTGGAGCCGCGCGATCCAGTGCTCTATTTCATCCAGCGCCTGCGGGACGAGGCCCACCGCTTCGTCATCGGCTCGCACCGCAAGCTGCGCAAGAAGGACATCCGCGAAGCCGGTTTGCAGGAGATTCCGGGCATCGGCCCCTCTCGCAAACGCGCCTTGCTGCATCATTTCGGAACCCTGAAGGAGATCGAACGCGCCTCGATCGCCGATCTCGGCAAGGTTCCTGGCGTCAGCGCCGAGAGCGCCCGCAGGATTTTCGACTATTTCCATCCCCAGCCGGGGTGAACTAAAGGGGACGCGGTCATATGGTCGTCGCAACCCGCGCCCCATTTGGTGAGCGGGACGGTTGACCTTCAGGCTTGAGCGGTATTGGTAGGACGGATGAACATCGCCACGACACGAGGGACGACCAGCCGCGCGATGTCCCTCCCGAACATCCTGACCTATGGCCGGATCGCCGCGATCCCGGTCGTGGTCGGATGCATCTATGCGCAGTCGATCGCGGACTATCCGCTGTGGCTGCGCTGGGTCGCGGTCGCGATCTTCATCGGCGCTGCGGTGACGGACTATCTCGACGGCTATTACGCGCGGATCTGGAATCAGCAATCGGCGTTCGGCCGGATGCTCGACCCGATCGCCGACAAGCTGCTGGTCGCCTCCTGCCTGCTGATGCTCGCCGCCGACGGCATCATCCACGGCTGGTCGCTGTGGGCCGCCATCGTGATCCTGTGCCGCGAGATCCTGGTCTCGGGCCTGCGCGAATACCTCGCGGCGCTGCGCGTCAGCGTGCCCGTGACCAAGCTCGCCAAATGGAAGACCACCGTTCAGCTCGTCGCCATCGGCTTCCTGCTCGCAGGTCCTGCCGGTGACGAGGTGGTTCCCGTGGTTTCGCTGATCGGCCTCGTCCTGCTGTGGGCCTCGGCGATCCTGACCATGTACACCGGCTATGACTATTTCCGCGCCGGCATCCATCACCTCATCAAGGAGGACGAGGGATGAAGGTGAAGTACTTCGCCTGGGTGCGTGAGCGCGTCGGCAAGGCCGAAGAGACCATCGAGCCGCCCGCGACCGTGCGCACCGTCGAGGAGCTGATCGCCTGGCTGTCCGGCCGGAGCGAGGCCTATGCTCATGCCTTCGAGAAGCCGAAAGTGATCCGCACCGCGATCGACCACGCCCATGTCAAGGCGGACGCTGTGATCGCCGGCGCCCGCGAGATTGCCTTCTTCCCGCCGATGACAGGCGGCTAGTCATGACCTCTTCCGTCACCAGCTGTCCCGTCGCCATCCGCATCCAGGAAGACGATTTCGACATTGCGCGCGAGATCGCGGTGGTGACCCACGGCCGCACCGATGTCGGTGCAGTCGTCAGCTTTTCCGGCATCTGCCGCGCCGATGACGACAGTTCGAAGATCGCGGCACTCACGCTCGAGCACTACCCGGGCATGGCCGAAGAAGAGATCAAGCGCCATGTCGACGAAGCCATCTCGCGCTGGCCGCTCAACGGTGTCACGGTCATCCACCGCGTCGGGCGGTTCATGCCCGGCCAGAACATCGTGCTGGTGCTCACCGCCTCGCAACACCGTCGGGCCGCTTTCGAGGCGGCCGAATTCCTGATGGATTATCTCAAGACCAGCGCGCCGTTCTGGAAGAAGGAAGAGAGCGCCACCGGCACCGGCTGGGTCGAGGCCCAGGCCCGTGACGACGAGTCCGCCGCACGCTGGACCAGATCCTGATGGCACGAACATCCAAAAAGGCCCCGCGCGGCCGCGCCGCGCCGCAATTCGCGAGGGTCGGCCGCGGCGAGTTGCTCACGCTCATCGATTACGTCCGCTATGCGGTCAGCCGCTTTGTCGAGGCGAAGCTTGCCTTTGCCCACGGCACCACCGATCCGGTCGCAGAAGCCGTCTTCCTGGTCTGCGAGGCGCTACATCTGCATCCCGACCAGTTCGAGAGCTTTGGCCATGCTCGCATCACCATGGCCGAAGGCAAGACGCTGCTTGATCTCATCCATCAGCGCGTGACCACACGCAAACCGGCGGCCTATCTCGTCAACAAGATCTACATGCGCGGCCTGCCCTTCTATGTCGACGAGCGCGTCATCGTTCCGCGCTCCTTCATCGGCGAGCTCCTGGAGTCGCATTTCGGCGGCCACGGCGAAGCAGGGTCTCTGATCGACGATCCCACGTCCGTCGAGCGCGTACTCGATCTCTGTACGGGGTCGGGATGCCTCGCGATCCTCGCCGCGTATCATTTCCCGAATGCGATTGTTGATGCCGTCGACGTCTCCAAGGCCGCGCTGGAGGTTGCTGCGCGCAATATCGGGGAGCACGGCCTGGATGAGCGGATCACGCTTCATCGCGGCGATCTGTTCTCGCCGCTCGGCGGCAACAAATACGATTTGATCATCACCAACCCGCCTTACGTCGATGCTGAAGGGATGGCGGAGCTGCCGCCGGAATGCCGGGCCGAGCCCAAGCTCGCCTTCGACGGCGGCGCCGACGGTCTCGACGTGGTCCGCCGCATCCTGCGCGATGCACCCGATCACTTGGCGCCGGATGGCGGCTTGATCTGCGAGATCGGCCGCGGCCGCGAGCTGGTCGACGAGGCCTTTCCGGAACTGTCCCTGCTCTGGCTCGACACCGAGGAGTCTGAGGGCGAGGTGTTCTGGATTGCGGCGGCCGATTTCGGCTGATCCGTCACGCGGGAGCTCGCTCCATCGGAACAAGTCAAATTCCGCCACGTTCATCCCCCGACAATGTATCGCTCTCGGAGGATGTCCGCATGCTCGCGCCATCGGGCGAATTGCTGCGCGCCGGCATGGCGCTGAAACTCAACCATCTCAAGCGCGCCGCCCGGTCCTATCTGCGTGACCGCGCCAGCCAGGCCACCGGACGCCTGACCTCCTATGCGGTCGCGGCGGGATTGCTTGCGGTGGCAGTCCTGTTCCTCGTTGCGGCATTCTTTGTTGGCCTGATCGCGCTGTATCGCTGGGTTGCCATCACCTACGGGCAATTCTGGGGTTTCGGTGCCGTCGCAGCCGTGCTGCTGGTTTTGGCCGCAGTCTGCGCCGGGGTGGCCATCGCCCAGATGAATCGCCGTCCCCGACCGATCGTGCCGCTCGCCAGCCGCATGCGTGTCGCGATCGCCTCACCGCGGATCCCGCGCGGAACAGTCAAGCAGGCGGTCAAGGAGGTCGCGACGACGATTCCGCTGGTGCCGCTCGCACCGGGCGAACGCGGCCGTGGCGGCAGTACCTTCTCGGCTCGGACCAACCGCCCCGTGCAGCTGGGCCTGATGCTTGCGGCTATCGGATTGCTGGGCTTCACGGCAGCGCGGCGGCGGCGCCGTCATCACGGACTGGACGCCTGAGATGCGTGTGCGGCACTCCGAGCAGCTCGACTCCTGGCTGCTGATCGCCGCCACGGCGGTCTTCGTCCTCACCGCGGAACGCTATGTCCAGGAGTCCGGGCTGATCCGGCCGGGGCCTCCGCAACACAATCGCAATAACGAAGCAAATTCACCGGAAACGAACCCGGCAAGCGCGGCCATGCAGCCCGGCCGTGGCCGCCGCTCAAAGAGCCCATTTAAGATCCCCTGGGCGGGTTGGAAGGATATCTTCTGGCGCACCTATCAGCGCATCGACGAAGATCGCCTGCTGGCGACCGCCGGCGGTGTGGTGTTCTTCGGGCTGCTTGCGGTATTTCCCGCCGTGACAGCGCTCGTCTCATCCTACGGCCTGTTCGCTGATCCCTCGACGATCAGCGCCAATCTCCAGACGCTTGCGGCCATGCTCCCCGAAGGCTCGTTCCAGATCGTCCAGGACCAGGTCGCCCGCGTGGTATCGAAAGGCAACACGGCGCTTGGCGCCACCTTCCTGTTCGGCTTCGTGCTCGCGATCTGGAGCGCCAATGCCGGGGTCAAAGCGATCTTCGACGCCCTCAATGTCGCCTATGAGGAGCGCGAGAAGCGCAGCTTCATCAAGCTGAACCTTATTTCCCTGAGCTTCACGGTCGGCGGTATCGTGGCCCTCCTGGTCATGGTCGGCACCGTGGTTGCCTTCCCGCTTGCGCTCGACCACCTCGGCCTTGCGCCGGAGAGCAAGCTGATCGTCGCGCTGGCGCGCTGGCCGCTGCTGTTCGTCATCCTGCTGGTGGCGCTCGCCATTCTCTACCGCTTCGCGCCCAGCCGCGATTCGCCGCGCTGGCAGTGGCTGAGCATCGGCGCCGTGACCGCTGCCCT
Source organism: Bradyrhizobium diazoefficiens (assembly GCF_016599855.1). Lineage (NCBI taxonomy): Bacteria > Pseudomonadati > Pseudomonadota > Alphaproteobacteria > Hyphomicrobiales > Nitrobacteraceae > Bradyrhizobium > Bradyrhizobium diazoefficiens. The sequence goes on from NZ_CP067041.1 coordinate 6,387,610, forward strand.
GCTCTGGATCGCCGGCTCGGCGCTGCTGTCCCTGTATCTGTCGAAATTCGCCAACTACAACGCGACCTACGGCTCGCTCGGCGCCGCCATCGGGCTGATGATGTGGATGTGGATGTCGGCGATCGTCATCATGTTCGGCGCCGAGCTGAACTCGGAAATCGAGCGGCAGACCCTGCGCGACACGACCACCGGGCGACCCAAGCCGCTCGGCAGCCGCGAGGCGGTCTCGGCCGACACGGTCGGCGCCGCCGCGCCATCCTGATCTCGCCGCTATCCCCTCGAATCAACAATGATGTTAAGCTCGGGTTGCTTGGGGCAAGCATGAGACGAGACGCCTTGGCACGTCGACTCCTGTTTTCCCGAGGCACAGTCAGCACTTGAGGCATAGCGCGCGGCATGATTCGCATTTCGACGATCTTCATCGCCATCTGCATGGTTCTGGTCGCGGCCTCGCTCGGGCTTGTGCTCTACTCGGTGGCCGGCATCAGCGGAACCGAATCCGCGATCGTGGCGCTGACCGCGCTGACCTTCCTGATCCTCTACAACGCGGTGTCGATGCGGCTACGCGACCGCAGCGACGTCGGCGGCCAGATCGCTGACCTCTCGCGCGGCACCGCCGACCTCGCCCGTCAGGTGGCCGAGTTCGGGCGCCGGTTAGCTGCGATCGAGGGCCGCATCGCCTCGTCCAATTCGGCCAATTCCGATCGGGTCCAGTCGGTCGTCGGCGAGATCAACGAGCTCGGCGGATTGGTCAGGCAGCTTGCCGCCACCGTATCAACCCATGAGGATCTGCTGGCCGGCAGCGCGCCGGCTCCCGCTCCGATCGCCCGGCTGGAAACGGCGCCGCCGATCGATCTGATTGCGCCCTTCGAGGAGCAACCTGCCGCTCCTCCCCCACCTCCTGCACCGCCGTTGCGGACAGCGCCCGCACCGGCCGTCCAGGCCGCCAACGCCGTCCAGAGGGTCAACGGCCGCACCCAGGCCCAGATGCTGGCGACGCTGCGCAACGCGATCGACGAGAACCGCATCGACATCTTCCTCCAGCCGATGGTGACGCTGCCGCAGCGCAAGGTCCGCTTCTATGAGGCCGTGACGCGGGTCCGAGACGAGCGCGACCAGCTGATTGCCGCCGAGGAGTTCATCAGCATCGCCGAGGCCTCCGGGCTGATCGGTCGCATCGACAACATGGTGTTGCTGCGCTGTGTCCAGGTGCTGCGCCGGCTGATGGTGCGCAACAAGGATGTCGGCGTGTTCTGCAACGTCGCCGCCTCGACCCTCGGCAATTCCACCACTTTCGCGCAATGCCTCGACTTCCTCGAAGCCAACCGGGCGCTGGCGCCGTCGCTGGTGCTGGAGTTCAAGCAGTCGACGTTTCGCGCTCTCGGCCCCGCCGAGACCGAGAACCTCGCCGCGCTCGCGCAGCGCGGCTTCCGCTTCTCGATCGACCATGTCACCGACTTGCGGATCGAGCCGCGCGAGCTTGCCGATCGCGGCGTGCGCTTCATCAAGGTGCCGGCGTCCCTGCTGCTCGACCCGAAGCAGGCGTCGACCTCGGACATTCACCCCTCCGACCTGTCCGACCTGCTCGGCCGCTTCGGCATCGACCTGATCGCCGAGCGGATCGAGGGCGAGCGCGCGGTGGTCGACCTGCTCGACTATGACGTGCGGTTCGGCCAGGGCTTTTTGTTCGCGCCGCCCCGGCCATTGCGGCCCGAGGGGGCATCTGCTACCGGCGGAGCCGCGCCGAACCAGGCGCAAGACATTCAAGGATCCAATGGCCCCGGTACACCCAGCCCAAGCGCAACATCGGCTGCGACGCCTGCCGCCCCGTCATCGCGCATCACCGGCAATGCGGCGCTGGCGCGCCGCATCTGATCAGCCGCGCGTATCATGACGACGCTGCATTTTGCACAAAGCCTGCGCGAGCTCGTGGGCGGGGTCGACGTCATACTCAGCGACATCTGGGGCGTGGTCCATAACGGCCTGGAATCCTTCCCCGAAGCCTGTGAGGCGCTGCACACTTATCGCAGCCGCGGCGGTACGGTGATCCTGATCACCAACGCGCCACGCCCGGCTGACTCCGTGCAGCGGCAGTTGCGCAAGCTCGGCGTCACCGACGAGACCTACGACGCGATCGTCTCTTCCGGCGATTTGACGCGGCTCTATGTCGCCGACCATCCTGGCCGCAAGATGTTCTGGCTCGGCCCTGACCGCGACAGCTCGATCTATCGCGGCCTCGACGCGACGACCGCGCCGCTGGAAGAGGCCGACTACATCGTCTGCACCGGTCTCTACGATGACGAGACAGAGACCGCGGAAGACTATCGCGGCATGATGCTCAAGGCGCGCGAGCGCAAGCTGACGCTGGTCTGCGCCAATCCGGATATCGTGGTCGAGCGCGGCGACCGATTGATCTATTGCGCTGGGGCGATTGCGGAACTCTACCGCGAGCTCGGCGGCGAGGTGATCTTTTACGGCAAGCCGCACCGGCCGATCTATGAGCGCGCGATGGCGCTGGCCGGCGAGCACCAGGGCCACCCCATCGACCAGAAAAAGGTGCTGGCGATCGGCGATTCCGTCCGCACCGACCTGACCGGCGCGCGCGAATTCGGCATCGATTGCCTGTTCGTCACCCGCGGCATCCATGCCGAGGAGTTCGAGGGCCTCGACCAGCTCGATCCCAAATCGGTGTTGGAATTGTTCGGTCACCCGCCGAAGGCGCTGATGCGTGAACTGAAGTGGTGACGGCCTGGCCGTCATCCTTTCAAACGCAGAAAGCCCGGGACGAGCGCCCGGGCTTTCCAAATTCAGCTGATGGCGTAGATCGCGCGCTTACGCGCTCGCCATGTCCGGGAAGACCGCCTCGATCTTGGTCTTCAGCGTCGCCGCGTTAAACGGCTTGACGATGTAGTTGTTCACGCCGGCCTTCTTGGCCGCGATCACGTTCTCGGTCTTCGATTCCGCCGTGATCATGATGAAGGGCGTGGTGGCGAGGTTGGGATCCGCGCGCACTTCGCGCAGCAGGTCGTAGCCCGTCATCGGCTCCATGTTCCAGTCGGAAATCACGAGCCCGTACTTTTTGCCGCGCATCTTGTTCAGCGCCGCCGAACCGTCGCTGGCATCATCGATATTATCGAAGCCAAGCTGCTTCAGCAGATTCCTGATGATACGGATCATGGTGCTGTAGTCATCCACCACTAGAACCGGCATCGACAAATCAACCGCCATCTCGACTCCCCCAACGCATACCCAGGAACATTCAGAAGCGGACCTGACAGGCCGCGCCCCTCAGGTCCACCTTCCAAGCACTAGCATCAAGGCGTTAAACAGCGCGTTAACTGCGGCGGACAGCGACGGACCGAAATCATGGTCCAAATCCGCCCGCTTGACTTCATCGGCCGGGTCACGCCACGGTCCCGGCCGGTCCCGCCGGCTCGAGAATTCCCCTGATGGCCCCGCAATTTACCGTTATCCGCGATACCACGCCGGATTCCGCGATCCTGAAGGGGGCCGTGGTCGCCATGGGCAATTTCGACGGGGTCCATCTCGGCCACCGGGCCGTGATTGCCGCAGCCCTGGAAATGGGCCGGGCGCATGGCCGCCCTGCGCTGGCGCTGACCTTCGAGCCGCATCCTCGCCGGTTTTTCAGTCCCAACACCCCGCAATTTCGCCTGACGGACGAGCGGGCCAAGCTGCGGCTGCTGGCCGGGACCGGGCTTGACGGCGCCGTGGTCATGACCTTCGACAAGGCCCGCGCCGGAACCAGCGCGCAAGATTTCATTCACGATGAGCTTATCGAGCGCCTCGGCGTCAGCGGGATTGCGGTCGGCTACGACTTCCATTTCGGCAAGGGCCGGGTCGGCTCACCGAGCCTGCTGGCAAACGAGGCGCCCCGGCTCGGCATCGAGATCGACGTGCAACCGCATGTCGATATCGACGAGCGGCCGGTCTCCTCCAGCGCGATCCGGATCGCGCTCGCCGAGGGGCAGCTCGACGAGGCCACCACCATGCTGGGCGCGCCCTGGTTCATCACCGGGGAGGTCATCCACGGCGAGAAACGCGGCCGCGATCTCGGCTACCCCACCGCCAACATCCGGCTCGATGCCAATTGCGGCCTGAAGCACGGCATCTACGCGGTGCGGGTCGGCCGCGGCGACGAGCGCCTGGACGGTGTGGCAAGCTTCGGCCGCCGCCCGACCTTTGATAATGGCGCACCGCTCCTGGAAATCTTCCTGTTCGACTTCAAGGGTGATCTTTACGGCCAGGTGCTGGACTGCGCCTTTATCGGCTTCATTCGCGAGGAGCGGAAATTCGACAGCCTGGAGGCCCTGATCCGGCAGATGGACGATGATTCCGCCCGCGCCCGCGCCATGCTGGCCGCCGCCCCGGACGCGTTTCCGCGGCTCGGGACCGTCGATTGAAGCCCCAGAGCCGGCCTGCCGGACCTTTGCGCTTCCCCTGGCCCCCTGCTATGGAGAGCCCATGTTTGCGCGGCGCATCATAGGGATTAGCGGCCCGGCTTCCGCCTGAGCCTTCGGCTCGGCGCAAGACCGGGATTTTGTCGTTTCACCCCGCGATTCCGCATCGCCATCCGTTCCCGCGCCATTCCGAGCCAGTCAGCCTCATGTCCGAAAAGCCGCAAAAGTCCCAAAAGTCTGAAGTCAAAGACTATTCGAAGACCCTGTTCCTGCCGCAGACCGACTTCCCGATGCGCGCCGGCCTGCCGCAGCGCGAGCCGGAGATCCTCAAGCGCTGGTACGAGATCGGTCTCTACGAGAAGCTGCGCGAAAGCGCCAAAGGCCGCGCCAAGTTCGTGCTGCATGACGGCCCGCCCTACGCCAACGGCAACATCCACATCGGCACCGCGCTGAACAAGATCCTCAAGGATCTCGTCACCAAGAGCCAGCAGATGCTCGGCTTCGATTCCAACTACGTGCCTGGCTGGGACTGCCACGGCCTGCCGATCGAGTGGAAGGTCGAAGAGGAGAACTATCGCAAGAAGGGCAAGCAGAAGCCCGACTTCCGCGACAGTGCCGCGATGATCGATTTCCGGAAAGAGTGCCGCGCCTACGCGACGCACTGGCTCAACGTGCAGCGCGAGGAGTTCAAGCGGTTAGGGGTGATCGGCGACTGGGATCATCCCTACGCCACGATGAGCTATCCGGCGGAAGCCCAGATCGCACGCGAGCTGATGAAGTTCGCCGCCAACGGCACGCTGTATCGCGGCTCCAAGCCGGTGATGTGGAGCGTGGTCGAGAAGACCGCGCTGGCCGAGGCCGAGGTCGAATACGAGGACTACACATCCGATACGGTGTGGGTGAAGTTCCCGGTCACCTCGCCCGCGCATGGCGCGCTCGCTTCCGCAAGCGTGGTGATCTGGACCACGACGCCCTGGACGCTGCCGGGCAACCGCGCCATCTCATTCTCGCCGAAGATTGCCTACGGCCTCTACAAGGTCACGGATGCACCCGCGGACAATTGGGCCAAGACCGACGACCTGCTGATCCTCGCCGACGCCCTCGCTGAAGAAGTCTTCAAGCAGGCGCGCGTGACGGCCTACGAGAAGGTCCGCGAAATCCCCGGCGACACCATGGACGCGATCGAATGCGCCCATCCACTGAGGGGCCTCGCCGGCGGCTATGACTTCATCGTCCCGCTGCTGCCCGGCGATCACGTCACCGACGACACCGGCACCGGCTTCGTGCACACGGCGCCCGGCCATGGCCGCGAGGACTTCGACGCCTGGATGGCGCAGGCGCGCGATCTCGATGCGCGCGGCATCAACACAGCAATCCCCTATACCGTCGACGAGAACGGCACCTACACCGATCATGCGCCGGGCTTTGCCGGCAAGCGCGTCATCAACGACAAGGGCGAGAAGGGCGATGCCAACGAGGCCGTGATCAAGGCGCTGATCGAGGGCGGCATGCTGCTCGCACGCGGCCGGCTCAAGCACCAGTACCCGCACTCCTGGCGCTCCAAGAAGCCGGTGATCTTCCGCAACACGCCGCAATGGTTCATCGCGATGGACAAGGCCATTGCGACCGACGGCAAGTCCAAATCCGGCGACACGCTGCGCGCCCGGGCGCTACACGCGATCTCGGTGACGCAATGGGTGCCGCCATCGGGCGAGAACCGCATCACCGGCATGATCGAGGCGCGGCCCGATTGGGTGATCTCGCGCCAGCGCGCATGGGGCGTGCCGATCGCCGTGTTCGTGCGCGAGAAGGGTGACGGCTCGGCCGAGATCCTCCAGGACGAGGCCGTGAACACCCGCATCGGCGACGCCTTCGCAAAGGAAGGCGCGGACGCCTGGTACGCGACGGGCGCGCGCGAGCGCTTCCTCGGCTCCCGCGCCAACGAGGATTGGCAGAAGGTCGACGATATTCTCGACGTCTGGTTCGATTCCGGCTCGACCCACGCCTTCGTGCTCGAAGACCCCGTGCAATTCCCCGGCCTTGCCGGCATCAAGCGCAAGGTCGACGGCGGCAGCGACACCGTGATGTATCTGGAAGGCTCGGACCAGCATCGCGGCTGGTTCCACTCCTCGCTGCTGGAGAGCTGCGGCACGCGCGGTCGCGCGCCCTACGACGTCGTGCTGACCCACGGCTTCACCCAGGCCGAGGACGGCCGCAAGATGTCGAAGTCGCTCGGCAACACCATCGAGCCGCAGGCCGTCATCAAGGAATCCGGCGCCGACATCCTGAGACTATGGGTCGCGTCCTGCGACTACACCGACGATCAGCGCATCGGCCCGGAGATCCTGAAGAACACCGTCGAGACCTACCGCAAGCTGCGCAACACCGTGCGCTGGATGCTCGGCACGCTGCATCACTACAAGCCGGCCGATGCAGTCGCGCCTGCCGAAATGCCCGAGCTCGAGCGGCTGATGCTGCATGAGCTCGCGATCCGGGCCGAGCTGGTCCGCAAGGCCTATGAGACGTTCGACTACAAGAGCGTGGTCGCAACCCTCTCCGCTTTCCTGAACAGCGAACTGTCGGCGTTCTATTTCGACATCCGCAAGGACACGCTCTATTGCGATCCGCCGTCCTCGCTGACCCGCAAGGCGGCGCTGACCACGATCGACCTGCTGTGCAATTCGATCCTGAAATGGCTGGCGCCGGTCCTCAGCTTCACGGCCGAAGAGGGCTGGCGGATGTACAAGCCGGATGCCGAACCCTCGATACATTTGACGCTGTTCCCGGAAGGTCTCGAAAAGCTCCGCGACGAAAAGCTGGCCGCGAAATGGGAGACCATCCGCGATGTCCGCCGCGTCGTCACCGGCGCGCTGGAGCTCGAGCGCGCCGCCAAGAATATCGGCTCGTCGCTGGAGGCATCGCCAGTGATTTATGTGGCCGACCGCAACATGCTGGCGACATTGTTCGACACCGATCTTGCCGAGATCTGCATCACCTCGAACTACGAGGTGCATGAGGGCGAGGCGCCGGCCTCTGCATTCCGTCTCGATGCCGTGCCCGGCGTCGCGGTCGTGGTGGAGAAGGCCGTCGGCACCAAATGCGCCCGCTCCTGGAAGATCTCGCCGACCGTGGGTGAAGACCCTGAATATCCCGACGTCACCCCGCGCGACGCCAAGGCGCTGCGCGAATGGAAGGCGTTGGGTGTGAGCATCTGAACCCCGGCCATGACCCCACTCCGCGCCGGCATCCTCACGGCCGTGGCCACGCTCGTGGCCGACCAGGGCTCGAAGCTCTGGCTGCTGAACGTCTTCCACCTCGCCCGCCAGGGCGTGGTGAAGGTGATGCCGTTCTTCGACCTGGTGCTGGCCTGGAATATCGGCATCAGCTTCGGCTGGCTCCAGAACGATGGTCAGGCCGCGCAGCTCGCGCTGATGGCGGTGAAGGTTGTCGCGGTGATTGCGCTTGCCATCTGGATGGCCCGGTCGCAGACCCGGCTCGCCACCGTGGCGCTGGGGCTGATCATCGGCGGCGCCATCGGTAATGGCATTGACCGTCTGGCCTACGGCGCGGTGGTCGATTTCGCCCTGTTCCACATCGAAATCGGCGGAAATACCTATAATTGGTACGTCTTCAACCTTGCAGATGTGGCCATCGTTGCTGGGGTGGCGGCCCTATTGTATGATTCCTTCCTGGGGGTACCCGCCGCAAAAGCGCCCTGATCCCGGCCGATACGGGCCGGAGGTGGAACCCTGCTTGCTAGCAGCGGCTGCGCGTGACGCGGCAATCTGCCACAATTTGGAACAGGTACAGGTATGCGCAGCTCCGAGACCAGCGGTTCGATGAGTCGATATCCCCGACGGGGGATTTGGCGCGCGCTGACGTTCTCCGCCGTTGCACTCGGTATCGGTCTCGTCATGTCGGCAGGCGCGGCCCGCGCCGGTGACGACGACGACGATGATGACATGACCTTCGAAGAGAAGCTCATCGACAATTTGATGTCTGGCCTCGGCGCCAAGAGCATGGAGAAGCCCGGCATCGAGTACCGCGAGCGGTCGCCGTTGGTGGTGCCGCCCAAGCTCGACCTGCCGCCGCCCGCCAGCGCTGACGCCAAGGATGCGCCGAACTGGCCGAAGGATCCCGACGAGAAGCGCCGCAAGGAGGCCATCGCCCAGCGGAAGAAGGCGGGCAACAAGCCGAAAGAGAGCTGGCAGGCCGCTCGACCGCTCACCCCTGCCGAGTTGAACGCCGGCAGAACGGCTGCCGCCCCGCGCACGAGCAACGATCCCATTCAGCCGGGCACCACCAGCGGCAATCCGACACTCAGTCCGGCCCAGCTCGGTTACACCGGCGGTCTGTGGCACATGATAACGGGCGGCAACAGCCCCGAGTCCAAGCAATTCACGACCGAGCCGCCGCGCCAGTCGTTGGTCGAGCCGCCGCCGGGCTATCAGACGCCGTCACCGAACTATGCCTACGGCAGCGGACCGGACACGACGAAGAAGACCTATTTCGACGTTCAGTCCGGCAAGGAAAAGGAACAATAGCGTCACTCGCCGGCCGCAGCATCTCGACCGGGCACGCCCGGCCTTGTGAGGCCGGCCGCGGAGCATGATTTCCTTACGTACAGTTTAGTTGCGAGTTGATAGCGTTCTCTGCTTCGTGACGCGAAGCGTCAATCGCACGGTGTACCATACCGTGCCTCCGAGCCGGACGTCAGGGTCCGGACTTTCACAGGGATCGTGATGTCCTCACACCGATTGGTTGCTTGCCTCTTCCCCGTACTGCTCTCGACATCTGCCCTCGTCGGCAGCGCGCTCGCCCAGACAACGGTCACGTCCGCGCCGCCCGCCAGCTTCACGCTCAGCAACGGCCTCCAGGTCGTGGTGATCCCGGACCACCGCACGCCGGTGGTCACGGAGATGATCTGGTACAAGGTCGGCTCAGCCGACGAGACGCCGGGCAAGTCGGGGCTTGCCCACTTCCTCGAACATCTGATGTTCAAGGGCACCGAAAAGCATCCGGTCGGCGAATTCTCGCAGACCGTACTCCGCGTCGGCGGCAACGAGAACGCCTCGACCTCGGTCGATTACACCGACTTTTACCAGCGCGTGCCACGCGAGCAGCTGCCGACAATGATGGAATTCGAGGCCGATCGCATGACCGGCTTGGTCCTCAAGGACGAGAACGTGCTGCCCGAGCGCGACGTCGTGCTCGAAGAGTACAACATGCGCGTCGCCAACAGCCCCGATGCGCGGCTCAACGAGCAGATCATGGCCGCGCTCTATCTCAACCACCCCTATGGCCGCCCAGTGATCGGGTGGCACCAGGAGATCGAGAAGCTCGGCCGCGAGGATGCGCTCGCCTTCTACCGCCGCTTCTACGCGCCGAACAACGCAATCCTGGTGATCGCCGGCGACGTCGAGGCTGCCGACGTGCACCCGCTGGTCGAACGCAATTTCGGCCCGATCCCGGCGCAGCCCGCGATCCCCGCACGTCGCATCCGCCCGCAGGAGCCCGAGCCGGCCGCGCCACGCACCGTCACGCTGTCCGACCCGCGCGTCGAGCAGCCGAGCCTGCGCCGCTTTTATCTGGTGCCCTCGGCGACCACGGCCGCGGCCGGCGAGAGCGCCGCGCTCGACGTGCTCGCGCAGTTGATGGGCAGCGGCAGCAACTCGTACCTCTATCGCGCCCTCGTCGTCGACAAGCCGCTCGCGGTCTCCGCCAGCGCCAGCTATTCCAGCATTTCGCTCGACCCAACCCAGTTTGCGATCTCGGCTTCGCCGAAGCCCGGTATCAGCTTCGCGGATGTCGAGCAGGTCATCGACGGTGTGATCGCCGACGTCGCGCAGAACCCGATCCGCGCCGAGGATCTCGAGCGTGTGAAGACCCAGCTCATCGCGGAGGCGATCTACGCCCAGGACAACCAGGCCGTGCTGGCGCGCTGGTATGGCGGCGCACTGGCGACCGGGCTCTCGGTCGAGGATATCAGGAGCTGGCCCGATCGCATCCGCGCGGTCACCGCCGAACAAGTTCGCACCGTTGCGCAGAAATGGCTCGAGAAGAAGCGCTCGGTGACGGGCTATCTGATCAAGGACTCCGTGACCGCCAAGCACGAGGAGAAGCGTTCGTGACCCATCCCTTCCTTCGCGCTCGCCACTTCGCGTTGTCCGTCGTCACCGGCGCGACGCTCGCGGTCGCCTCGATCTCGCCGTCTCAGGCCGCCGCGAAGATCCAGCACCTGGTCTCGCCGGGCGGTATCGAGGCCTGGTTCGTGCAGGACGCGACCGTGCCGCTGATCGCCATGGAATATTCCTTTGCCGGCGGCTCGTCCCAGGATCCCAAGGACAAGTCAGGCGTCGCCAATCTCGTCGGCGATCTCCTCGACGAAGGCTCCGGCGATTTGGACTCCAAGACGTTCCACGAGCGGCTCGAGCGCCGCGCTATCGAGCTTTCCTTCAGCGCCACTCGCGACACCTTCCGCGGCAGCCTGCGCATGCTGCGCGACAACAAGGACGAGGCGTTCGACCTGTTGCGCTCCGCACTGACCTCGCCGCATTTTGACGCGGCCGATGTCGAGCGTATCCGCTCCCAGGTCATCTCGGGCCTGCGCCGCGACACCACCAACCCGACCTCGCTCGCGAGCCGCAAATTCCTGGAGATGGCGTTCGGCGATCATCCCTATGGACGGCAGACCAATGGCACGCTGGAGAGCGTGCCGACCATCACGGTCGCCGACATGAAGGATTATGTCGGCCGTATCCTCGCTAAGGACACGCTGAAGATCGCCGTCGTCGGCGACGTCGATCCGGCGACGCTCGGCAAACTGCTCGACCATACGTTTGGCAGCTTGCCTGCCAAGGCTAACCTCGTGCCGGTGCCCGACGTCGAGGCCGCAAAGCCACCGCAGCGCGCTTTCGTGCCGCTCGACGTGCCGCAAACCGTGATCACCTTCGGCGGCCCCGGCGTGATGCGGAGCGATCCCAACTTCATGGCCTATTACGTCGTCAATCACATTCTCGGCGGCGGCGGATTGTCCTCCCGGCTCTATCATGAAGTCCGCGAGAAGCGCGGGCTGGCCTATTCGGTATTCGAATCGCTGCTCTGGATGGAGCATTCGGCTGTTTTCATCGGCAATACCGGCACCCGCGCCGATCGCGCCGGCGACACCATGGACGCCATCGAGAAGGAAGTGCGCCGCATCGCCGACGAGGGCCCGACCCAGAAGGAGCTCGACGAGGCCAAATCCTACCTCAAGGGCTCGCAGATGCTGGCGCTCGACACCTCCTCCAAGCTCGCGCAGGCGCTGCTGCAATACCAACAGGACAAGCTGCCGATCGACTATATCGAGAAGCGTAACGCCATCGTCGACGCGGTGACGCTGGACGACGCCAAGGCAGCCGCGAAGCGCCTCTGGGGCCAGGGCCTCCTGACCGTCGTCGTCGGCCGCGCGCCGCAGGCCGCGGCGCAACCGGCGGCAGCGGCGACGAAGTCGAACTGATTTCCGGACGCCTCCTGCAATGGCCGGGCTCGCCCGGCCATTTGCGTTTCGCATGAGCGCCATTGCCGAACGTGGACGTCCGCGATATGTCCGGAACATCACGAATGGTGTTCCAATGCTGCGGATATCCCGCGACCTCGTTATTGACGAGGACGACATCGAGATCGGCTTTGTCCGCGCCTCCGGCCCGGGCGGGCAGAACGTCAACAAGGTCGCGACCTCGGCGCAATTGCGTTTCGACACCCGCAAACTGACCTTGCCCGAGGATGCGACAATCCGGCTCGCCCGCATCGCTGGCCAGCGGATGACCAAAGACGGCGTCATCGTGATCCACGCCCAGCGTTTCCGCACCCAGGAGCGCAACCGGCAGGACGCCATCGACCGGCTCGTCGAGATCCTGCGTGAGGCGATGATCCGGCCGACGCCGCGGCGCGCGACGCGGCCGACCTTTGCCTCCAAGCAGCGCCGGCTCGAGGGCAAGAAGCATCGCAGCGACATCAAGTCAAAGCGCGGCGGCGGCCGCTTCGACGATTGACCGATTGACGAAAAAAAACCTCCGGCCGCGGAGCGACCGGAGGTTTGCCGCTTCACTGGCTGCGGTCAGTAGCGCTTGCCGGTCGCAGCACCGCCCGAGACGGAATCATCAGCTGTGCCCTTGTGCGCCGCGCTGCCGGTGGTTCCGACGGTACCCTTCGTACCCTTGGTCGACTTCATACCCACCTTCGCACCCGCAGCTCCTTGCTGTGCGCCGAGATCCTCATCCTCGCTGCCTACCGCGCCGCCCTGCATGGGTTTGCTTTGCACAGTGCCGCCCGGCTTGGCGCCAGATAACGTACCTTGCGCGAGAACGGGCGTCGCAATCAGGGCCGCGAGAGCGCATGCGATTGCAGAGGTCTTCACCAACTTCATCCATTTCTCCTGGATTTTTCGCGATCAACGGTTCGGCAATTCCCCACGCCGTTCGTCTGGACCGGACCATCCATCGCGCAAAGTGTGCGAACGGCGTGCACGCATGCAAACGGTTTGGTGTGGTCATCGTTTAGAGATTTCGCGGCGGTTTCGCGGAATTGCGCTCCTCATATGCGGCAGCATGCGAAAGCGCGTCCCATTCACAATGGACTGCTCAGGGCTGATAATGGACTACATTTGGTGTGTGGGAAGCTCGACCTTCCCCATGCATTTGTTGCCCGGCGGCGTTAGACTGGGATATCCGCCGAGTGAACCCATGCCCGTCCGCCAACTTCCCGAACAGATCGTTAACCGTATCGCCGCCGGCGAAGTAGTCGAACGTCCCGCAAGCGTGGTCAAGGAGCTCGTCGAGAATGCGATCGATGCCGGCGCGAGCCGGATCGACGTTTTCACCGACGGCGGCGGTCGGCGCCGGATCGGCATCACCGATGACGGCAGCGGCATGACCGCAAATGACCTCGCGCTCGCGATCGAGCGTCATGCGACCTCCAAGCTCGACGACGAGGACCTGCTCCAAATCCGCACGCTCGGGTTCCGCGGCGAGGCGCTGCCTTCGATCGGCTCAGTGGCGCGGCTCTCGATCACCACGCGGCATGCGAGCGAACCGCATGCCTGGGCGCTGTCAGTCGAGGGCGGCGAGAAATCCGAGATCATGCCGGCGGCGCTCGCGCACGGCACCCGCGTCGAGGTTGGCGACATCTTCTATGCGACGCCGGCGAGGCTGAAATTTCTCAAGACCGACCGCACCGAAGCGGAAGCGATCCGCGAGGTGGTGCGGCGGCTGGCGATGGCGCGGCCCGATATCGCCTTCACGCTGGCCGGCGAGGAGCGCGCCCCGGTGACCTGGGCTGCAGCGCTGCCCGGCGCTGCGGGCCGCTTGACGCGGCTCGGCGACATTCTGGGCGCGGAGTTCCGCAGCCATGCTTTCGAAGTCCATGCCGAGCGCGAAGGCGTTGTCGTTGCCGGCTATGCTGCGGCGCCTGCGCTGACCAAGGCCAACGCGCTCGGGCAATATCTCTTCGTCAATGGCCGTCCGGTGCGCGACAAGCTGATCCTGGGGGCGGTGCGTGGCGCCTATGCCGACTACCTGCCGCGCGACCGGCATCCGGTGCTGGCATTGTTCGTCACGCTCGACCCGCGCGAGGTCGACGCCAATGTGCATCCGGCCAAGACCGAGGTGCGCTTCCGCAACGCAGGCCTCGTCCGCGCGCTGATCGTGCATGGGCTGAAGGAAGGTCTCGCGCGCGAAGGACGCCGCACCGCCGCCAACAGCGGCGAGAGCGCATTGTCATCGTTCCGGCCCGCCTTCACGCCGCGCCCTGCCACCTGGGACTGGCGCGCCTCGCCATCCGCCCCCGTCGCGCCGATGCCTTCTTTCGAAGGCTCCGCAGCGCCCGCCTTCGCCGAGCGCACGCAGGCAGCCTTCGATGTCGGCGCGCCGAGCGCCGACGTGCGGTTCGAAGCACAGCCGGTCGCCGACTTCGTCGACCGCCCGCTTGGCGCGGCGCGCACGCAGCTGCACGAGACCTATATCGTCTCGCAGACCCGGGACGGGTTGATCATCGTCGACCAGCACGCGGCGCATGAGCGCATCGTTTATGAGCGGCTGAAGGCCTCGCTGGCCGAGAACGGCGTGCAGCGGCAGATCCTCCTGATCCCCGAGATCGTCGAGATGGACGAGGCCACGGTGGAGCGCCTGTTGGAGCGCAGCGAAGAGCTCGCCTCGTTCGGTCTTGCGATCGAATCCTTCGGCCCCGGCGCAGTCGCGGTGCGCGAGACGCCGTCGCTGCTCGGCAAGACCAACGCCGGCGGGCTCTTGCGCGATCTCTCCGAGCACATGGCCGAATGGGATGAAGCGCTGCCGCTTGAGCGCCGCCTGATGCACGTCGCCGCCACCATGGCCTGCCACGGCTCGGTGCGCGCCGGCCGACGGCTGCGACCGGAGGAGATGAACGCGCTGCTCCGCGAGATGGAGGAGACGCCGAACTCCGGCCAGTGCAATCACGGGCGGCCGACCTATGTCGAGCTGAAGCTGGCGGATGTGGAGAAGCTTTTCGGAAGACGGTGAGCTGCGTAGGCCGGGTTAGCGAAGCGCAACCCGCCTCTTTTGCATCCGCCGAGAGTGCGATGGCGGATTACGCTTCGCTAATCCGCCCTACGCAGTCGTGCTCTTCAAGAACACAAACTCCGTATCGTCATAGAGCCGCCGCTCCAGCTCCTCGTAGCCTTCCGGCGTCGCGAACTGCGCGGCCTTTGCCTCTTCCACCACCAGCAGCGCACCCGGCGTCAGCCAGCCGTCATCGCGCAAAGACGCCAGCGCCTTTTCCGCAAAGCCCTTGCCATAGGGCGGATCGAGGAACACCAGCGAGAATGGCTCGACGGGATGCGCGGGACCGAGATCAGTGGCGTCGCGACGATAGACCTTGGTGATGCCGCCGAGGCCCAGCGACTCGACATTGTTGCGCAGCAGCGCGCGCGCCTCGGCGCCGTTGTCCACGAACAGCGTGAACTTCGCGCCGCGCGAGGCCGCCTCGATGCCGAGCGCGCCGGTACCGGCGAAGAGATCGAGCACGCGCGCGTCGGAAATCGGATCGTCATAGGCGTGCACGAGGATGTTGAACACGGACTCGCGCAGGCGGTCCGCCGTGGGGCGGATGTCGCGCGAGGACGGTGAGGCAAGATTGCGCCCCTTCAAACGACCGCCGACGACGCGCAACTAGTCCTCCTTCGGCGTCAGGTCGCGCTTGCCGTGATAGCCGCGCTTGGGGCGGCGCGGCGGGCCGTAGCCGTTGGCCTCAGCCTCGTTGCGCTCGCGCGCCTCGTCGCTGCCGGTGCGCTGCACCAGCACGCGGCGGCCCTTGCGGTCGGCGATCACGGCGCGCTTGGACGGCTTCTTCTCGCCCGATGCATCGCCCTCGCCTGACGATGACTTCTGCGGCACGTCGAACTGCGCGCCGGACTTCTCGATCACCTTGTCGCCGAGCTGCTCGCGCAGCACGCGCGCGCGGACCTCCTCGACCTGGCCCTCGGGGACCTCGCCGAGCTGGAACGGGCCATAGGAGACGCGGATCAGCCGGTTCACCTCGAGACCGAGATGAGCGCAGACGTTGCGCACCTCGCGGTTCTTGCCTTCGCGTATCGCGAACACCAGCCAGACGTTGGCGCCCTGGTCGCGCTCCAGCGTCGCCTCGATCGGCCCGTATTTGACGCCCTCGACCTCGATGCCTTCCTTGAGCTGGTCGAGCTGCGCCTGGGTGACGTCGCCATGGGCACGAACGCGATAGCGCCGCAGCCA
The DNA here is from genome assembly GCF_016599855.1 of Bradyrhizobium diazoefficiens. Taxonomy (NCBI): domain Bacteria; kingdom Pseudomonadati; phylum Pseudomonadota; class Alphaproteobacteria; order Hyphomicrobiales; family Nitrobacteraceae; genus Bradyrhizobium; species Bradyrhizobium diazoefficiens. The sequence continues at coordinate 6,403,790 of NZ_CP067041.1, forward strand.
GCCGGTGTCGGGCAGCTCGAGCGTGCGTGCGAGGCCACCGTCATTAGTGAGCAGCAGCAAGCCCTCGGTATTGAAGTCGAGCCGGCCGATCGAGATCAGCCGCGGCAGGCCTTCGGGCAGATTGTCGAACACAGTCGGACGTCCCTCGGGATCGTCATGCGTCGTCATCAGCCCGCGCGGCTTGTGATACAGGAACAACCGCGTGCGCTCGCGCTCCGGCAACGGCTTGCCGTCGACCAGAACGACGTCGTTCTTCGTGATGTCGAGCGCCGGCGAGTTGATGACGCGGCCGTTGACGGTGACGCGACCCTGCGTGACCATCTCCTCGGCATCGCGGCGCGAAGCGAGGCCCGCACGCGCAAGCGCCTTGGCGATACGCTCGCCGGCCTTCTTCGGCTTCGGCTCTTCCTCGCGCCGCGGCCGCCCTTCGAAATCCCGCTCGCGCGCGCGATAGGCGCCGCGGCCGCCGAAGGCCGGGCGCTTCTCGAAGATCCGGCTCTCGTCCTCGTTTTCACGCCGCGGACGATCGCCGAAGCGACCTTCGCTGCGTGGATGCTCGTGCCAGTCGGAGCGGCCCTCGGAGCGCTCGCGCGGGCGAGCAAATTTCGGCCGGTCGCCGCCGCGTTCGCCATCGCCGTCACGCCGGGGCCGATCGAATTTGGGACGATCGTCGCGCGGGCGCGAGAAGCGCGGACGGTCATCGCCGCCGCCTTCGCGCTTCTGCCAGGGCTTGTCGGCGCCGCGATCGCGGCCGCCAAAATCCTTGCGCGGCCCGCGATCCGGCGCCCCCCGCGAAAACTTCCGCTCACCTTCGAATTTGCGTTCGGGGCGCTCGCCGCGAGGCGCGCGATCACCGCGATCGAAATTCGGGCGGTCTCCACGCGGCTTGAAGCTGCGCTCGCCGCGATCCTCACGCGGCCCGCGGTCCGGTGCGCCCCGCGAAAATTTCCGCTCGCCGTCAAACTTGCGCTCCGGACGTTCGCCACGCGGCGCATACGGCCGCTTGTCGCCGAACTTCTTGTCCCCGAAGCGGCCGGCGGGACGGGCGTCGTCGCGATCCCGGCCACGCGGCGGACGGTCGTCGCGACCATATGACGGACGATCACCACGTGGCTTGAAGGACCGCTTCTCGCCATCGCGCGCGCCACGATCGGAGAAGGGACGGTCGCCGCGCGGCTTGAAGCTGCGCTCGCCGCGGCCCTCGCCGCCGCGATCGTCGCGCTTGAAGCGGGGACGGTCGGAAAAATCGCGGCGCGGCGCATCGCTCTCCTCGCGGCGGCGGGGCGGCGGGCGGCTGTCGCGGTCGCCCTTGCCTTCAGCGCCGCGCTTGGCGAATTTCTTGTCGGGGCCACGCGGCTTGCCGCTACGGCCGCCTTTGGGCGGGCCTCGCCGGCCGCGGGAATCGTTGTCTTTGTCGCTGTCGCGAGGCATGAATAATCTCACTCAGGGGGTGGCGCGATGAGCATTGTGCGCGCTCATTCCGAGCCGGAGGCTCAGGCAAAATCGGTAAGCACTTCTGCTGAAGGCGCAGCTACTAGCAGGTTTCTCGCGATGATACGAGGCTTGAAAGCCCCCTCTTTCATGGATTTGGCGCTCAAAACGGCCGAAAATGCCGGAAAGGCGGGCGAAGTTCCGATCGGATGCGTGGTGGTCCGCAATGACGAGGTCATCGCCACCGCCGCCAACCGGACGCTGACCGACTATGACCCCACCGGCCATGCCGAGATCATTGCGTTACGCGAGGCGGCGAAGAAGATCGGCAGCGAGCGCCTGGTCGGCTGCGACCTTTACGTGACGCTGGAGCCCTGCACCATGTGTGCGGGCGCGATCTCCTTTGCAAGGGTCCGGCGGCTCTATTACGGCGCGGCCGACCCCAAGGGCGGCGCGGTGGAATCAGGCGTGCGGTTCTTTGCGTCGCCAACCTGCCACCATGCGCCGGACGTCTATTCCGGGGTCGGCGAGAGCGAGGCGGCGCGGCTGCTCAAGGAGTTCTTTCGCGAGCGGCGCTAACCGCCTGCGAAAAACTCGCGCAGCGCCCGCGCGGTGACGTCGGGGTTCTCCTCGGTGAGGAAGTGGCCGGAGTCCACCGGCATGCCGTCGACGTTAGTCGCCCATTGCTTCCAGATGTCGAGTGGCGTCGCTGCGGCCTGGGCGATGCCGGCGCCACCCCACAGCGCCAGCATGGGAACGGTGATCTTCTTGCCGGATTCGAAATCGGCCTTGTCGAGGTCGTAGTCGATATAGGCGCCGGCGCGGTAGTCCTCGCACATCGCGTGCACGCGGGCGGGATCGCGGAACGGGGCGATGTAATGCTCCAGCGCGCGGCTGTCGATCGCGTCGAGCGTCTTTGACTTGGTCTGGCTCGCCATCTTGAAGCGCAGGAAGAATTCGCCATTGTTCGAGATCAGCGTCTCCGGCAGCGGGGCGGGCTGCGCGAGGAAAGTCCAGTGATAGATCTTCAGCGCATAGGCGCGGTTCATCCGCTCCCAGTAATTATAGGTCGGCAGGATGTCGAGCACCGCGAGTTTCGACAGCCGGCCGGGATGGTCGAGTGCAAGCCGATACGAGACGCGGCCGCCGCGGTCGTGGCCGGCGAGGGCGAAGTGCACGTGGCCGAGGCGCTCCATCACCTCCACCATGGCCTTGGCCATCGCACGCTTGCTGTAGGGCATGTGCAGCGCGTCGCTTTCGGGCATGTCTGACCAGCCATAGCCCGGCAGGTCGGCGATGATCAGCGTGAACCGGTCGGCCAGCTGCGGCGCCACGCGATGCCACATCACATGCGTCTCGGAGAAGCCGTGCAGCAGCAACAACGGCGGCCCCTTGCCGCCGACGCGGGCGAAGATGCGGCCGAACGAGGTGTTGATCCACTCGGAGGCGAAGCCGGGATAGAGGTCGGCGAGATCGGACATCTTCTGCATCCTTGTCTGGTCAGTCGCGAGGGCGCCTCGACATGAAAGTCGAAAACAACCCCATGCACAGTAGCGGTATTATCAGCGGGGTTGCTAACCCCAACAGCTGATTGCGCATTACTGGAATGTCGAGGTGGCGCCCACACATCGAGATTCCGGATCGGCACGTTGCACGCGCCGTCCGGAATGACGAGCTAGGTCTTGGCCTTCTCGGCTTCCACCGCCTGCCAGCCGATGTCGCGGCGGCAGAAGCCGTCCGGCCAGTCGATGCGGTCGATCGCCTGATAGGCTCTACCCTGCGCTTCGGTCACGGTCGCCCCCAGCGCGCAGACATTGAGCACACGGCCGCCATTGGCGAGGATGGCGCCGTTCTTCGCAACCGTGCCGGCATGGAAGATCTCGACCGTGTCGACCTTGGCCGCGTCATCGAGTCCTTCGATCCGCGTGCCCTTCTGGTAGTCGCCGGGATAGCCCTTCGCCGCCATCACCACGGTGAGCGCGGATTCCGGATACCAGCGCAGGTCAAAGTTCTTCAGCTGCCCGTCGCAGGCGGCGAGGAACGCCGGCACGATGTCGGACATCATGCGCAGCATCAGCACCTGGCACTCGGGATCGCCGAAGCGGACGTTGAACTCGAACAGCTTCGGGCCCTGCGTCGTCAGCATGATCCCGGCATAGAGAATGCCGCGAAACGGCGTGCCGCGCTGCTTCATGCCGGCGACCGTCGGCAAAATGATCCTGGCCATGATCGCATCGTGGATCGCGGGCGTCACCAGCGGCGTCGGCGAATAGGCGCCCATGCCGCCGGTGTTCGGGCCGACGTCGTGGTCGAACACGCGCTTGTGGTCCTGCGCGGAGGCCAGCGGAATCGCGGTCTCGCCGTCGCAGAGCGCGAAGAAGCTGATCTCGCGGCCCGGCAGAAACTCCTCGATCACGACCTCAGCGCCGGCCTCGCCGAACACGCCCTCGAACATCATGGCGATGGCGTCCTCAGCCTCGCGCACGGTCTTGGCGACGACGACGCCCTTGCCGGCAGCGAGGCCGTCGGCCTTCACCACGATCGGCGCGCCCTGGCTGTGCACGTAAGCGAGCGCATCCTCAGGCTTGGTGAAGCGCTTGTAGGCGCCGGTCGGAATGCCAAATTCGGTGCACAGCGCCTTGGTGAAGCCCTTGGAGCTCTCGAGCTGCGCCGCCGCCTTGCTCGGCCCGAATGCCTTGATGCCGGCGGCGGTGAGATCATCGACGATGCCGGCCGCCAGCGGCGTCTCCGGGCCGACCACCACCAGCTCGACCGCATTCCTTTTGCAGAAGTCGATCACGGCGGCATGGCCGGCGACGTCGAGCGCCACGCACTCCGCCTCGCGCGCGATGCCGGCATTGCCGGGCGCGCACCAGAATTTGGTCACCAGGGGGGAGGCCGCGATCTTCCACGCCAGGGCATGTTCGCGGCCGCCGGAACCAAGCAGGAGAATGTGCATCGAAGGCTCGAAATGAGGGGTTTGCTGGGGGCGGAGGTCGCACGAATCGGGGCGGGCCTCAAGGGGGCGTGGGCCCGACCCCCCGGGGCATTCCGCCGGCTCGATCCGCAGTTCTGATGGCTGCCGGGTCGAATCGACCGATATCCGGGCCGCGGTCCACAGTCGGGCGGTGGGGTAAGGCAGCCTGTGAATAACCGGGAGGAGCGGGCAATAGCCAACGAACGCTCGTATAAAATTCACCTGTTATTTTCGGTCGAATCAGGCTCTTGGGCTGGGGAGCATAATTGTGGATCATCCGTGGGCATTTGGCTGGACACAAGTGTTCACTCTCATCGGCTTTGGGATGACCATCGCGATTGCCGTTGGCGGATTTCGCTCGTTTGGACGTTGGCGTCGCGAGAAGCTGGAAGAGCGCCGCATCGACACTGCATTTGATGCGCTGACGATTGCGCACGAGACCAAATTCATCTTTGGAAATATACGCAGTCCACTCGCGGAAGGGTACGAGTGGGCGGATATGCCCGCATGGGAAAACGATACCGAAGATCGCCGGCAGCGGCGCGGACCTTACTTTGCCACGATCAAGCGCATCAATTCCAACGCCAAATTCTTCGAAAGAGTTTGGGCCATCCAGCCGCGATGCATGGCGCTCTTCGGCGCAAGCGTTGAACAAACGTTCTTGAAACTGCATCAGGCACGGAGGCATATCGAAGTTGCCGCGCAAATGCTCGCTCAACGAGTCTACGATCAAGACAATGACGATTCTGAAGACACTCGAAGGCTTTACCAACAACTACGTCGCGATATTTGGGACCAAGGTGGATTTGAGCCAGAGCTGGACCGTGTCGGCCGGCTTCTGAAAGAGTTCGTTGCTGAGACAATCGCGTACGCTGAACCGGTGGTTACCCAGCAATACAGAGCGAACAATGCGCGATGGTCGTCCTGGAAAACAATTGGCCCTGGCAAAAAATAGGACACATCAGGCGACGACGCGAGTGATGGATGGGCGAGTGATAAATATACCTGTCAGAAAATTCAAAAGTATGGCGATCACGCTGAAGATGCTTGAGCCTTACGTAAAGAACGCGACTCATCTTCAGACCGGAAAGCCATTTCAGAATTTCGGAGAGATGCGTTCACGGGAAGCGTTGGCTAACTGGCTGCTGTGCGCCACCGCCAATGCAATCGATGGACGCAACTTGTCGATTGCGAGCACGACCGACCCCATGGGCGGTGATGGCATCATCCACGACGAAGACACCGGCGAGAGCTTTCCGACCGAGCATGTCATGGTTCCACGCCAGAGTGGTGGCGCTGATACCGACATCCAAGCGCTTATCCTGAAGGCCATTGATGATAAACGAGTGAAGGGCGGCACGGCTTATGCGTCGGGCAAAACGCTTGTCGTGTTTGTGAACGCAGGCGCAGGTGAATGGTATCCAAACAGAGTGGCGCGGGCACTACCCGGTCCGCTCTATTTCGCGACGGTGTGGGTAGTCAGCCTGCAGAGCGAGACGGATGGTGCTTATTCATACAACGTCGTCCATCTCGACAGTAGCCAGGCCAACGCGCCTGCTTACCGGGTCCACATCGCCAAGGATTTCGATGATTGGCAGGTAGAGGTTGTGCAGTAGAAAGGCCGATGCAGTGAACAAGGCTCATGCGGATTTTGTTGCCGAAGCTGGACGATTTATCAGCGGTGATGGCATCTCGCTGGCATGCGCTCTTACGATCCCCCATCTCTGTCGGTCCGTGTCCGGTGCGAAATGCTTCGCCTGTCCAGAGATTGGCCAAGGAAAGATGAATTACGGTGACAGTGCACAAAATTCCAAAGCCTAAGCATTAGTTACCCGGGTTTAGTGCACTGTCACCGCAATCAGTAATTTCAGCACAACCGGCAGGGGGGGAACAATGAAGGCTGATGATCCGCGTCTAGAACAGGCGCACAAAGATCTTTTGGAACGCAACCGGAAGTACGAAGAACAAATTGTCGGCGTCTTAAAAGGCCACTTAGCCGCCGAACAAGCTCTGAATGATTTGCTGCGAGCCGCGCGCCGGAAGTGGAAGCGGCCCTTTGCCGGCAAGATCGACGTGGCTCAAAAACTCTTCCTACCCGATCTCACCACGGAAATGTGGGATGTGATCAAAGCCGGAAACGATCTCCGCAACGCAGTGGCGCACGGTCACAAGACTGGAACGATAACCCAGAGGATCGCCAATCTCCGCAGAGCCATGCTCACGTGGGCATCACCGGGGCAGCGGCCTGGCATCGAACAGATGACCGAGCCGCAACTAATCAGCACGGCGTTTTACCAGTGTGCCAGTTTCATTGTAGTCGCCACGCTTAAGCTGCAAGGGAAGTATTAGCTAAGCATTACGGTGACAGTGCTGTCACCGTAATCGCTTTTCCACGGCTTTCCTGTTGAAGGCCCCAGCCCCCCTAAGTCTTCATCCGAGCGAGCGCATTGAGTAGCGCGCGAGGTGGCGTCCCATAGTTCGAGTTCTCCACTTTTTTCGCACCCACCATTCTTATTGCTTTTGTGAGCGCTTGGGCAAATTTTCGTCCGACCACGAACGGAGGCGCGTCGTAGCAGATTGGTTCTTCGCCCTGAAATGCTTGAAAGGGAAACTCCTCATCGTAGGTCCCCTGCTCTGCCTTCCGAACCGGAACAATCCCGTCAACATACAGCCAACTAGTTGTCTGTACTCGACCTCTCGTGGAGCCAAAGCATAGAAGCCAGTCGCCCTTTCGCACGTGAGCCTTGTCGACATTCAGCCAATCCCAAGGCTGAGACTTGTCGAAATGCCTTTCCACAAACTGGAGGGCCGCCTCGGCAGGCTTTGCATCTCCGTCCCACCAAGCAAGTTTCCAAGCCCTCCTAACCTTCGGATTGTCCGTATACCAATCGATGTATCTCTTGGGATCGTACAGAACGCGGCGGCCAGCTTTGGCCATAGCGAGCTTGACCTTTTCACCCTCTTTGCGCAGCCACGCCAATTTGTTTTTGGCGGGGTACGGCCTCGCTTCCTTTATTAGACGATCGATGTCGACCGAATTGGCGTCCACTAAGACGCCCATCTCCTTGAGGGCGTTCATTCCGAGCGCGTTGTCCGAAAGATTGGCAGAGGCGATCAGACAGCCCAATTTCTGAGCCCAATATACTTTCATGTGGAGACGATCGGAGAACCGGACGGTCGCCCCCGCATCGATTAACTTTTGCACAGCTTCAGCACTTGTCGCGCCTGGAGTGGGGCTACAGATGATTTCCATGCCCTTGGGGTTCGGAAGGAACTTGGCGTAATCGACACCGATGTATGCGACGATAAGGACACGCCGGCCCGATGCTTTCGGCTCTCTAAACAGCTTGCGAATGCAGAGGCGTAGTTGCCCCGACGTGTAATGAACGACTGGTTTCATGGAAATCCATCAACTTAGGTGGCTGCCTGATGTCGCCTCAAATGGGCCCACTAGCTCGGTTAAGAGGAGGGAGTTCCCCGTCTCGTAGTCGAACCGACTCAAGCCAACCACGTTCCAAGGCATTGAGCGAAACGACAGATTCGGGACGCCACCACACTCTCGAAATCCGTCCGTAAATTGTGACCGCTTGCCTCTTAGTGCTGTTGAAGGGCTGGATAAGCCGCTGTTGCACGGATAGAGCCTGCCCAGCATACAATATATCGCCGCTGGCGTTTGTCAGGCAGTAGCAGCCGCTACAGTCGATCAGCCGATTCAGCGCATACAGTTCAAAGGAAGCACTGTGCTCGACAGGCGGAGTAATCTCGCTGACCTTCACATTGAAAATCCGTCGCTGCCGGGCTGACTGTGCATCGCGGTCGAAAGCGCAGTCGCGTACTTTCGAATTGCCGCCTGATTCAAACCCGATGCGGTGCTTCCACGTTTCCAGAACGCCGCTGTCGAAACACCAATGTACTCGGCGGACAGGTTCTCGAAAGCTCGCTTCATCAATGTCTCTATGGTCTCGGACTTAAAGTCTCTTAGGTTCGCCAAATGAAGGAAGATCGCTGGACTAGCGGAATGGAACATCTGCAAACCGTTGGTTTTGAAGATGACCGATGTCTCATCATCTGTCTCGACGAGCAGTTTGCTAATCGCTCGCCAGTAATTCGCGAGCACCTTCTTTTGCTTATCCGCGGTCCATTGTTCGCCTGAGATCGGATTGGACGGCGTCAGAATGAACTTCTTTAGTGATGTCACAAAGCTCTTCTGATTGACCGTCGCATCTCCGGCGCTATCGTCATCATTCGCCATCCGAATTTTGCCGAACCAGGGAGACTCGTTTTCGGCATTAAGATACTGAACAATCTGTAGAGCCCTTGCGTCCTCGCCCTTGTCAACTTGCCGCTGAATCCATTTCGGCAGAACAGGCGTCTTCTGAAACGAGATAAGGTCCGTCAGCCGAGCTACGATTTGTTGCTCGATCGCCTTGTCCACCGATCGCTGCGTGGTGTTAACGATCAGAAAATGCGCCATCTGACTGATCGCATCGAGATCAACCGCAATGTTCACAGGAACCTCGAAGTCATCCATCGAGGGGTCCTTTTCCGCCGCCAATACCAGTCCCCGGATGCGATGCTGACCGTCGACGACGTTGAAGGGTCCAATCTTCCCAGAATCAATGCGAACTGAATTCGTGGCCGTGTCAAACGGAAGCAGTTTATCAGTAGCGAGGAAAATCGATGTTGGTAGAAACGCCTCTAGCACCTTGTGCCCGTCCAGAAGGTAGTCCGCCAAGCGCTTTGCGCGAGCTTCGTTTAGGATGCGCTGATAGCCCGTGCCCTCGTCCGCATCTAGCGTGTCGATCTTATAGAAGTCGGGCTGCCGAAGGTCCCGCACCTGTAGCGACGTCGCGTACAAAGTCAGATTCCCTTGGCGGATGCGCGCGGCCGGTCTTTCGATCTCTGTCAAATGCGCCCCCAATCTCCCCAAAATATTCGACATCCTAGCAATCGGCGGTAGAAGCGCAAGGTTGACGTGGCACAGGCCCGCGCGGTCGGCGTGTGCCGACGATTTACGGTGACAGTGGTGGACTGAACCTTTTAAGTGAGACACGATATTTCGGTGACAGTGGGGTTGTCACGATGCGGTACCGCAGGTTGCGCGAAGACGCTTTCGAACTTAGGGGCTGGTGCCTCCCTCCCCGTCATTCCTGGGCGCGCGTAGCGCGAGCCCGGAATCCATCGGGCCCCAGCGTCGGTGGATGAATGGATTCCGGGCTCGTCGCTTCGCGACGCCCCGGAATGACAGAGGCGCGCGTTGGCATGACGGCGCAGCGCTTACACCTGCTTCCCCGCAATGATCTCCTGCAACGTCGCCACATGCCGCGCAAACGCGCCGCGCCCCGCCGCGGTGGCGGTCACCGTGGTCTGCGGCTTCTTCCCCACGAACGCCTTCTCCACTGACACATAACCCGCCTTCGCCAGCGTCTCGATATGCGCCCCGAGATTGCCATCGGTCGCGCCGGTGAGCTTCTTCAGCCGAGAGAATTCCAGGCCAGCGGACACGGGCAGTGCGTTCAGGGCCGCCATGATCTTCAGCCGCAACGGCTGATGGATGATGTCGTCGAGCTCGGCCATCAGATCCGCCGCATCCAGAGGCCGCCGAGGATCAGGCCGCCGCCGTTGACGAAGGCCATCCAGAGCGGGAACGCCTCGCGGATATAGAAATAGCCGATCAGCGTCAGCGCGGTGATGCCGAGGCCGATCGCCACGAAGGCGTAACCGAACCACAGCCCGGCCATGGCGTAGAACAACATGAAGTAGATCGGCCAGAACGTGCCCTGCTCGCGCGCGTTGAAGTGTCCGAGGATGCTGACGCAGAACACGCCGAACGCGAAGAACAGCGCGAACATCACGAATATCCTGGGATCGAAGCTCTTCACGCCGGTGCGCGAGCGCATGTAGGCGCCGATCGCGAACAAACCGATCACGCCGGTGGCGTTGACGCCGATCCAGATGTAGGCGCCGTAAGTCGGCCAGAGCCAGGTCGCGAGGTTTCCGGCGAACACCAGCAGGCCCCACCACATCGCCGCAATGCTGGCCAGCTCGTAGAGCTGCGACTGCTTCACGCGCTGGACGATGTCGTCGATGTCGGCCAGCGCCGCAGACGCCTCCTTGCTGTCGATCATGACTGCCCTGCCCCGCGCGTGGCCACGTCCTCGGCGATCGCGTTGACCGCCTTCGGGTTCGTGACCATGCCCATGTGGTTGACGCCCTCGATCAGTTTGACGTCGACGGACGGTTTGATGGCCTGCACGGTCTCGGCATATTTGTCCGAGATCATCATCTCGTCCTCGGCACCGCCGAAGATCGTCATCGGATGCGTCACCGAGGCGAGATCGAGGCGATAGCCGCGCGTGGCGAAATTGCGCATCAGGCGATCGGAATAGGTCGGCGTCAGAATCCGTTCCGAGTTCGGCGGCACTGCGAAGGCGAGCACCGGAAGCTGCGAGCAGCAGTCGATGCCGAGCTTGCGCAGCGCGGTGAGTCCGAGGAAGCGCGGAGTGTCGGCATTGACCCAGCCGCCGGCGTGCGGCCTGTTGGTGGGCGCGTCATAGCCGAGATAGGGCGCGAGCAGCACGGTGCGGACGAACAGATCCTGGACGATCGGCGTCGCGGCGACGCGCAGCGAGAAGCCGCCACCGGCGGAGTGGCCGACCAAGGTGAGCGGCAGACCCGGCGCGCTCTTGCGAATATGGGCGACGAAATCGACGAGATCGTCCTCGAGTTGGCCGACATAGCCGATGTCGCCGCGCGTGCCCGAGGCGCCGTGGCCGCGTGTGTCGAGCGCCCAGGTCTCGACGCCATGTGCGGCCATTGCCGCCGTCAGGGCGTGATTGACCGTGCCGGAAGAGCCCGAGGAGCCGTGGATGAAGATTGCACCGCGACCAGTGTCTGCCCCCTTCGCGGCGTAATGCCGGAAGCCGAGCCAGGTGCCGTCGCGGGCCTGAAAACGCTCGAGCGGCGGCAGCGTGGACCAGTCGATACCCTTGGCGGAGTCCGAGACGGAGCGCATCTCCGCGGGCCGCTGCAGCGGCGTCGCGATCAGGGCGGTGAAGATCAGTGCGACTGTGCCGACCGCGCACAGACCCCATTTGAGCAAGCCCAGAGCACCTTTCAGCAACCGCATCGCCATGGTCCAAACTCCCTGACATCATCCATCTATAGAGAACTCTATTGCACAGAGTACTCTTTTGATCAAGATCCTGATTGGCGCTTGCCGGCGAAAATCCTTAACGTCGAGATCGACCCCAAAATGCCGAATCGTTTGCCGATGCCGTCTGCGGAACCACTGCTCAATACGCCCGAATTCACCGTCTCCGAGCTCTCGCAATCCCTGAAGCGGACGGTGGAGGACACCTATGGCCATGTCCGGGTCCGCGGCGAAATCTCCGGGTTCCGCGGCGCGCACTCCTCCGGGCACTGCTATTTCGCGCTGAAGGACGAGAGCGCCAAGATCGAGGCGGTGATCTGGAAATTCGCCCATGCGCGAATGCGCTTCAAGCCCCAGGAGGGGCTCGAGGTCATCGCCACCGGCAAGCTCACGACCTATCCGGGCTCGTCAAAATACCAGATCGTGATCGAGGCGCTGGAGCCGGCCGGCATCGGCGCGCTGATGGCGCTGATGGAGGAGCGGAAGAAGAAGCTCGCCGCCGAAGGCCTGTTCGACGAAGCGCGCAAACAGTTGCTGCCGTGGTTGCCCGAAGTGATCGGCGTGGTGACCTCGCCGACCGGCGCGGTGATCCGCGACATCCTGCACCGGCTCGAGGACCGCTTTCCCCGCCACGTGCTGGTGTGGCCGGTGAAAGTTCAGGGCGACGGCTCGGCCGAGCAGGTCGCGGCTGCGATCCGCGGCTTCAACGCGATCCCTGCGGGCGGCAAGATTCCGCGGCCAGACGTGCTGATCGTCGCGCGCGGCGGCGGCTCGCTGGAGGACCTCTGGTCGTTCAACGAGGAGATGGTGGTGCGCGCAGCCAGCGAGAGCATGATCCCGCTGATTTCCGCGGTCGGCCACGAGACCGACATCACGCTGATCGATTTCGTAGCCGACAAGCGCGCGCCGACGCCGACGGCGGCCGCCGAGATGGCGGTGCCGGTGCGCAGCGATCTGTTCGTCGAGGTCGCCGACCTCGCGCGGCGCACCCGCGCCTGCTGGCAGCGCGGCCATGAGAACCGCCGCAACGAGCTGCGCGCCGCCGCGCGCGCGCTGCCGGCGGCAGGCGACCTGCTGGCGATCCCGCGGCAGCGGCTGGATTCGGCAGGTGGCGCCCTGCCGCGCGGGCTGACGGCCAATACGCACGCGCATTTTCGCCGGTTCACTGCTGCCGGCGCCAAGCTGACGCTCCGGGTGCTGCATGGGCAGATTTCGCAGGCCGATCATCGCCTCACCGTGTGCGGCGAACGGCTTGGCCTCTCCGCGCGCTCGCTGCTGCGGCAACGGCGCGATCGCTTCGCCGGGCTAGAGGTGCGCCTGCGCGCCTCAAAGCTCTCCAATGCGCAGGCCCAGCGCAACGCGATCGCCCGCCAGCGCGAGCGCACGCATCGCCTCACCGAGCGCGCGGGCCGCGCGCTCGTCACGTTGCTGCAGCGGCTCGACGCCCGCGTCGAGAACAGCGGCAAGCTGCTCTCCGCCCTGTCCTATCGCGGCGTGCTCGCCCGCGGCTTCGCGCTGGTGCGCGACGAAGCGGGGCATCCGCTGCATTCGGCGGAAGCGATCGGTCCAGGTGCACACGTCGAGATCGAGTTCGCGGACGGCCGTGTCGGCGCAGCGGCGGATGCGGATCGGCCGGTCCCCGCGGCCAAGCGCGCGGCGCAACCGAAGCCGGCCGGGCAAGAGCCAAGACCCGCGCCGAAGCGCGTGGGGAAGCCGGTGGATCAGGGCAGTTTGTTCTGAGGCGCGAGGGCGGAGCCTCGCTCTCGCTGTCATTCCCCGCGACCCGGCTACGCCAAGGCTTCGCCGGGGTTGAGGTCTAGAGCGTTTCACGATTTAGCGGAAGCGTAACCTGCGTTGGCGAAATAGTTGCTGCATTCGCGGGGCTGGATAGTTGTGACAAGGTCACCGATGTGACGCCAAGTGTCTTCGAGGGTGCGCTTCTGGGCGATGCGCATCCAATGCTTGATCTCGGCAAAGGCCTGCTCGATCGGGTTGAGGTCTGGTGAGTAAGGCGGCAGGTACCAGAGCCTGGCGCCGGCGCCGCGGATGATGCGGCGCAGAGCGACCGACTTATGGCTGCCGAGATTGTCCATGATGACGATGTCACCGGGCTTGAGAACCGGGACGAGTTGCTGTTCGACATAAGCTCGGAAGCACTCGCCGTTGATCGGTCCGTCGAAGACGCAAGGGGCCGTGAGGCCATTGCAGCGCAGAGCACCGAGAAAAGTCAGCGTTCGCCAGTGGCCGTGCGGGGCAAAACCTCGTACTCGCTCGCCCTTCGGTCCCCATCCGCGCAGCGGGGCCATGCTGGTTTTGATCCAGGTCTCGTCGATGAAAACCAGGCGCTGGGGATCCAAGCTGGCCTGCCATGATCGCCAGCGTCGCCGCCGACGTGCGACGTCAGCGCGAGCTTGCTCGAGGGCGAACAGCGTTTTTTTTGAATCGCAGTCCTTCGCGCCGCAGGAATGTCCAGACCGCATTGTGCGAGACCTTGACCCCGCGCGCGGCGAGTTCGTCCTTCAGCTTGTGCAGCGTCAGATGCGGTGTCTGGCGGATCCGCTCTTTGATGAAAGCGCGGTGTGGTTCCAGCACCGGCTTGCGGTGCCCGCCCATTTTGCCTGGGCTCACCGAGCCGGTCGCCCGATAGCGCTGCGACCACTTCACCACCGAGGACACCGCAACACCAAACCGTGCGGCCACCGAACGGCAGCTCTCGCCAGCTGCCACCGCCGCCACCACTCGCTCTCGCAGGTCATTGGACAGAGGTCGGCTCATCAGATGCTGGCCTCCAGCCCAGCCAGCATCTTGAATCACAAACCGCCCCTCAGGGGAATCCCTTCCGATTCAGCCTAGCCATGAATCGCTCTAAGGCCGCCGAAGCCTTAGCGTAGGCGGCAAGCGGGGAATCCAGTACGCCGCGGCTTCTCGGTGAATCACAGACGCCTCGGAGTACTGGATCGCCCGGTCAAGCCGGGCGATGACACCGGTTATGTGGTTGCACACAGCCCCATCCCCGTCATTGCGAGGAGCTCTTGCGACGAAGCAATCCAGAGTCCCTCGCCGGAAAGACTTTGGATTGCTTCGCTTCGCTCGCAATGACGGTCGCCGCCCCTACCGGCAGGACAAGCCTGCGTCCATCGTGGTCCAGAAGCCGCAATGTTCCGGCGCAAGCTGGGGCGCGCCGGCGTGGGCTTCGAACAGGAAGATGACGACGCTGAAGAGGACCAAAGCGGATGTGAAGAGGGCGAAGCGATTGCGCATGAGAGATGCGTTTAGCCGACATCATGGTCGAACTAAGGCATCGCCACAGGCCGAAACCGGTGTGATGCGCGATCCGTAGTTGCTCGGGCGGCCCCGCTTACCGCGCCAGCCACTCCGCGACTTCCTTCTGCGACTCCGCGCGCGCTTCGGAATCGGTGCCGAGATGGCCGTGCTCGGGGGCGGCGGCGTCGGTGCTGCCGCCAGCTGCGTGCAGCGGCGTGTTGGCACGGTCGAAATCGTGATAGGCGCCGGGATAGACCACGATGCGCGCGAGCGCGCTGCGGCCGTGCGCGCCCTCCACCATCTGACGGCAGGCCGGCGGCGAGGAGACGTCGTCATTGGCGCCGATCATCACCAGCGTCGGCACCCGCGTGCTCCAGCCGAGACCGGCGGAGATCCGGCAATCCGGATAGAATGCGATCGCGGCGCGGAAATCCGGCCCCGCATCGCGCGCCGTGCTCTGCGGACGCACCGCCCAGAGCAGCGCGCTGGCGCCGTTGGCCCAGCCGATCAGGCTGACGCGGTCGCGCGCCACCCAGTTCTGCTTCATCAGCCAGGCGCGCGAAGCCGCGATGTCGGTGACGCGCTCGCGCCGCGCCTTGACGCGCATCTCCTTGACGCGGCATTGCGGCCCGAGCTCGCGCGAGCCGTAGCTGTCGGGCAGCAGCACGGCGTTGCCAGCCTTGAGCAGGCGATCGGCCCAGTCGCGATAGCGCGGCAGGACCGGATCGGAACGACCGCCGAGACCGCCGCAGCCGTGCAGCGCTATCACGGTCGGAAACGGGCCCGCGCCCTCGGGCTTGAAGAGCTGCGCATGCAGGACGCCGGAGGACAGCGGAATCTCGACCTGCGCAGGGGCAGGCGCAGGCGCGGCTTGCGCGGCCGAGATCAAGAGTGTCAGGAACAGGGCGGTCAGTCGAAGGCGCATCGGACTCTGTCGCAGGAGGTGCCGCACGGCGCCAAGCACTATCACGCGAAAACGGCGGCAAAACATCACAAACCGGTGGGTTTAACGGGCGGACAAGTGACCCTATCTATGCTACATCCGCCCCAACATCGTGCCCTCACGGGCTATCCACGGAGACTTTCGACCGTGCTGAACAAGTTCGGCCCCTCGGGCCATGGCGAAGCGCAAGTGCAATATCTCGACGGCGATTTCCGCGTGATCTCGCCGGGGACGTTCGTGCGCTGCGCCGTCACCGACATGCGGATCCCGCTCGACGAGCTGAAATACTGGAGCGTGGACCTGCAGGAAGCCTACGCCACGCCTGCTGCCGTGCTGCAGCGGCATTTTCCGAACGCGCCGAAGCCGCAATCGTGAAACCTCCTCCGCGCTGCTATTGTGGCTCGGGACCATCCGTGCCCACGCAGGTCTTGATCGCACTCTTCCGCGCCGCGCCGACAACCTTCTGATCGATCGCCTGCTTCAGGCAATCCACTCGCGCCTGCGCCATGCAGAGCTGCATCTGGTCGCGCTTCTCCTGCCCCTTCAGGTTTTGCGTCGAGCTGAGGCATGTCACGCGCTTGGTCGCGGGAACCGGCACCGTGGCGGTGGGAGCAGCGGGAGGCGACGTTTGCGCGCACACGGGCGTAATGATCAGACACACAAGGCTCGCAGCGGCGGCTGCTGTCGGCAGTTTCATCGAATCCTCCTGATCGTCTGAAGCCGATAGGCGTTTTGCGATGAACGACGCCTGAATGGCAGGCAGCAGCACGAGCGGCGCAGCTTATCACGAGGCTGGAATGAATCTGTCGACGTCCCGACGAGGTTCGCGCGCACCTGACGTGCGAGTCTCACAGCCGAAATTATCTCTGCGTGCCGGTCCGCGTTGCATCGAACAGTGCTTGCACTCCATGGTGAGTCATTTCGCGCTGTGGTTGGATTCTTTGTTGCGGTTCCGCGCCCTTAGGTTGTTCGACGAAGTCTTGCTGAAACAGAGCGCTGCTATAGTGCGCGTTAGGTAATTGGCCCTGTTCTTTTTATCGCACAGACAATCAAGTCAACCAAACTGCCATTGAGCATTGGAATTGGCGCAGTCTGTGAACGGGCTCATATCGAAGAGCCATCTGACGGGCCAGGATCACCTCGAAATTCGCGGTGGAATACCAGTAAATCAAAAATCAAACGATGGGGGTCATCATGCCCGCCGTATTTGACCTGCTCTATCGTGAATATTGCCGCGCCCGTCTCGCTGAAATGCGGAAACAGCTTCTGATCGCAGCTGAATGCTCCGAAGCTCTCGAAGCGGATTATCGTCCTGCGGATCAGGGTGACGAGGATGGGACGAAGGCGCACCGCAAGACGGGCACCGAGGCGCCGAACTGAGGCGTCTCCAAGACCGGCGATCTCTCCCGCGTAGCAGTGACCAAGCAATTGGCAACAGTTTGGGAGGCAGCAATGAATACACCAGAATGTTATACTGTCATGGTGGCGTGCGTCTCGTGCCTGACCATTATGGGAATGATGGCCATTGGGGCGTGGTGAGCATGACTGAAGTGCTGAACCGCCATTGCAGGCCGCTATCGAGGCCGTTGGCAAGCACGTTCAATCGGACTTATAGCGCCGGACGCAGCACGCGGCGCGCCGCATCGTCCGTCAATGCAGCCCGAACCCTACCTGGCCCCGGCCTGCAGACATGCTTCTTGCCGTGAGGGGAGCGTTGCCGCCGCTTGGGTCCGGCTGCGGCGGCTTCGCTTCAGATCCGGATGTCAGCCTCCGGGCGGGGTATACGAAGAGCGCAGCTTCGCCGCGTTCTGACGGACCTGCTTGATCTCGTCCTGCGTGAACAGCCTGGTCAGTTTCACGTTCTCCAGGGTGCCCGCCGTGACGGTCAGGCCGGAAATGGCCGGAGCCGCACTCGGATCAGGCACGTCGAAAATCACCAGAACGCCCGGGCCGTCGGCCGCAACGCTGTACATCGAAATCAGTTTACCGCCGGCCGCTTCGATGAGCTTTCTGGCCGCCTCCTGGCGATTGGACGTGGGGTTTTCCAAAATGGCGTTGAGAGCACGTGGTGTGTATTGTCCGGTGAGGCAAAAATGCATGGCATGTTCTCCTCTGGGCTTTTGACAATGACTCTCCCTGCCGTTCCGAACTGGTCGTGACGGCCGCTGCATCTGCAATGATGAAGGTACTGCCCGCCGTGGGCATAAACGCCGCCGATAATTGCCGGGAGTTCGGCACATCCCAGTGACGGCTCTCATGGAAGGCTACATCAACTGCCGAACGTGCGGAAGCGAATTCATCAGCCGCTGCGAGATCATCGCCGGCCGAATCTTCGCTCGCGCGCCCTGTAGAGATGATCGCTGATCAGCTGCCGCAGTTTCGCCGGATCATCGAACTCGAGCTGGACCGCGAACGGCACGATGCCATCGGGCACGCCCTCGCGGCCGCGCAGGCGCGCGAGATCCTTTTCCGTCGTGAGGAGCGTGAGCTGCTCGCGCTGCGCATCGGCCGCAAGCGCGGCGAGCTCGGGCTGCGAGAACATGTGGTGGTCGGCGAAGGGCCGCGTGCGAGCGACTTCGATGCCGCAGGCGCGCAACGAGCGGAAAAATCGCTCGGGATCGCCGATGCCGGCAAACGCGAAGACCGGCTTGCCCTGCAGCCTTGCCACCGACGCCGCATCCGGCTTCAGCCGCGCGCGCAACACCGGCTTGCCGCGTGCGGAAATCTCTGCGGCCACGCCGTCGGCGGCATGGCCGTCGCCGATCAGCACCAGCGCGTCGGTACGGGCGAGCTGCGCCTTCAGCGGTGCGCGCAGGGGGCCGGCCGGAAACACCTTGGCGTTGCCAAGACCGCGCTCGCTGTCGATCACGATCAGCGCGGCATCCTTCAACAGACGCGGATTCTGGAAGCCGTCATCCATCAGGATCACAGTGGCGCCTTGCGACTTCGCCAGCGCAACGCCGTCGAGGCGATCGCGCGCGACGGCGACGAGCACGTCGCGCGCCATCATCAGCGGCTCGTCGCCGACATCTGCGGCTGTGTGGCGGTCGCGATCGGCCATCACCGGGCCCTTCAGCCGGCCGCCATAGCCGCGGCTGAGCACCACCGGCGTCTCGCCGAGCTCGCGCAAGAGCTTCGTCAGCGCCAGCACGGTCGGCGTCTTGCCGGCGCCGCCGACATGGTAGTTGCCGACGCAGAGCACGGGAATGCCAGCGTCAAAACCCCTGCCCGCCATGCGGCGCGCGGCGATGGCGCCATAGAGCGCGCCCAATGGGCTGAGGAGATGCGACTTCGGGGAACGCGGCCGGTACCAGAAGGCCGGCTCACGCATTGGCGGCTCCCATCTCGATCCGCAATTGCATCAGATAGGGCTCGAGCGCCGTCATGGTGCGATCGAGCGCACCGCCGAGCTCTTCGACCACGCCATGGCCTGCCTGCTGCATCTTGTCACGCACGGCGGGATCGGCGAGCAACTGGCCGAGCTGCCTGACCAGCAACTCCTGCGTATCGGCCTGGCGCGCGCCGCCGCGGCGATCAAGCGCCTCGTAGACATCGGCGAAATTGAAGACGTGCGGCCCATGGACGATGGCCGCACCGAGCTTGATCGCCTCTATCGGATTCTGGCCGCCATGGCGGATCAGCGATCCGCCCATGAACACGATTGGCGAGAGGCGGTAGAACAGGCCGAGCTCGCCCATGGTGTCGGCGACGTAGACGTCGGTCGTGGCCGCCGGCAGTTCGTCGCGCGAGCGCAAAGCCGGCTTCAGGCCCGACGCCGAGATCATCCCCGATATCGACGAGCCGCGATCAGGGTGCCGCGGCACGATCACGGTCAGCAGTTGCGGGAAGATGCCGACGAGGCTGCGATGGGCCGCGACCAGCATCTCGTCCTCGCCCGGATGGGTCGAGGCCGCGACGATGATCGGGCGCCCCCGCGTCATCGCCATCAGCCGTTCGAGCTTGGCGGGATCGGCGGGCGGCGCCGGCACGTCGAGCTTGAGATTGCCCGTGGTGAGGACGTCGCGGCTGCCGAGCGTGGAGAAGCGCTCGGCATCGGTCCTGGACTGCGCCAGACAAATGTCGAAGCGCGACAGTAGCGCCGAGATGGTGCCTTGCAATCGCCGCCAGCGCGGAAAGGACCGCGGCGACATCCGCCCGTTGATCAGCACCATCGGCAGGCGGCGCGCCGCGCCCGCCAGGATCAGGTTCGGCCAGAGGTCGGATTCGATGAACAGCGCCAGCGATGGCTTCCAATGGTCGAGGAAGCGCGCGACGTAACGCGGGGAATCATACGGCACGTATTGGTGGATGACGTCGGGCGCAAAGCGCTTTGCGACGACGGCGGCCGAAGTGACGGTGCCTGAGGTGAGCAGGATGCGCAAATTCAGATCGCGCAGCCGCTCGATCAGCGCGGCTGCGGCCAGGACCTCGCCGACGCTGGCGCCGTGAATCCAGACCAGCGGGCCGTGCGGTCGCACATCCCGGCTGAGGCCCCGCCGTTCGCCGACCCGCGCGGGATCTTCCTTGCCCTGCTTCAGCCGGCGCTTGATCAGCGCGGGCGCGAGCGGCACCAGGCCCGCGGCCAGCCGCCGATACATGCGCAGCGTCATTGGCAGGGACTTGGGCAGCGAATTGGGCAGCGAGCTAGCCATCCTGAGGACCCGGACGGCCGAGTTGCGCATAGGCGCGGCGGGTGGCTTCGTTCAACGTGTCTTCCAGCTCCTGCCGCAGCGTTTCCATCAAGGCCGCATCGGCATCCGATGGCACGTGGATTTCCTTGATGCCGACCAGAGCACCCCGCCCGAACGGCAGGTTGATGGTGGTGCGGTCCCAATTCTTGAGCCGGATGAAGCGACTGGTCGCCATCGCGAAAGGCATGATCGGCCGCCCCGATTCCCGTGCCAGCATGATGATGCCGAGGCCTGCCACGCGGGCGCGTTTGGGGACATCGGCGGTCAGCGCGACATTACAACCGTCCTGGAGCGTTCGCACCATCTCCTTGAAGGCACCGACGCCGCCTTTGCGGTGGAAAGCGCTGCCGTGATCGCCGGAACCTCTGATAAGGCCGATGCCGAGCCGCTCCACCGCGATGGCGTTGAACTCGCCGTCGCGGTGCCGGGAGATCAGGACCTTGGCCCGGTAGGAGTGCTTGCTCTTGATGAACGGGGTGAGGAAATGCTGGCCGTGCCAGAACGCGAAGATCGCCGGGATCTGCGGTTCGACGATGTCATAGACGTCGGGCGGATCGAACGTGAATGCGTTGGTCCGCCAGACCAGACGCAGATATTCGGCCGCCAGGACCCCGACGGCACGCTGAACAAAGCTGCTTCGCAGCGTATTGCGAAGCAGTTTTTTCAACGCGCCTTCGTTTCTTGATTGGGATCGAGCAGCCGGTGGAGATGGACGATGAAATAGCGCATCTGCGCATTGTCGACCGTGCTCTGCGCCTTGGCGCGCCAGGCGGCGTGGGCGGTGGCATAGTTCGGATAGAGGCCGACGATCTCGACGTCGTCGAGGTTCTTGAAGGTGTTGTGCTCGAGACCGACGAGCTCACCGCCGATGACGAGATGAAGCAGTTGTTGCGGGGCACTATCTGGCATGGCTTCTGTTCCTAACGGGCTGCCCGGCAAAGCAGTGTTCGACAAGCACGACGACAGCGCTCAGGGCAAGGGACGATTTCGAAAATGCGCGACAATGCTCGCATGACGATCGCGTCCCGCTGCCACCAGCACCCCGTGCGTCACTTCCCGACGATTATAAAGGATGGGATCTCCGGAGAGGTCGCTCATCCTACCATCCGCTTCCTGCACGATCAAATCGGCCGCCGCAAGGTCCCAATCATGGCTATTGCCCCCAGCAAAAGCCGCATCCAGCCCGCCATGAGCGACCCGGCAGAGCCGGAGCGCGAGCGAACCGATTCGCCGATGCAGCTTGATGTCGCCAAGTGAGGGCTTCAGGCGCTCGACCAGAGGCTTGGGACCTGCGACACGCGCGAAGTCGAGTTCGGATCCGGATGTCGCCTGCACGGGCTTGTCGTTCAACGTGGTGCCCTGCCCTCGCGCCGCGAAGAAGAACTCGTCGCTGCTCGGCGCGAAGACTGCGGCGAGCACCGGCGAGGCATCCTCGACCAGCGCCACGCTGACGCACCATTCGTCATGGCCGCCCAGGTAGTTGCGGGTGCCGTCGATGGGATCGACCACCCAGGTCAGCCGCCGCGACAGCCGCGTGGAATCGTCGGCGCTCTCCTCCGACAGCCAGCCATAATCCGGCGTGGTGCCGCGCAGGCGCGCTTCCAGCAGATCGTTGACGGCGATGTCGGCTTCGGAGACCGGCGAGGACGCGCCCTTGATCCACTTCTTCAGCTCGGTGCGGAACATCGACTGCGCCAGCGCACCCGCCTCGCGGACCGTGTCCTGCAGCAGCGCTGCATCGCGCGTCAGGATCGTTGCGTCGGAAAAGTCAGCGTCCGCCAAGCGTCAGTCCCTCGATGCGCACGGTCGGCGCATTGATGCCGTAGCGGAACTCGAGATTGTTCGCCGGCTGCATCGACTTGAAGATCTCGAATAGATGGCCTGCGATCGTCACCTCGCTCACGGGATAGGTGAGCTCGCCGTTCTCGATCCAGAAGCCGGAGGCACCGCGGCTGTAATCGCCGGTGACGCCGTTGACACCGGAGCCGATCAGATCGGTGACGTAGAAACCTTGGCTGATGTCGGCGATCAGTTCGGCCGGGCTCAGTGTGCCGGGCTCCAGATGCAGATTGTACGGTCCCGGCGAAGGCGAGGACGAGACGCCGCGATGGGCGTGGCCGGTGGTGGTGAGGCCGAGCTCGCGCGCGGTGGCGCAGTCCAAGAGCCAAGTCGTCAGCACGCCCTCGTCGACCAGCGCGATCGTCTTCACCGCGACGCCCTCGGCGTCGAAGGTTTGCGAGCGCAAGCCGCGTTTGCGCAGGGGATCGTCGATGATGCGGATGTTCTTGGCAAACAGCTGCTGGCCAAGCTTGTCCTTGAGGAAGCTGGTCTTGCGTGCGATTGAGGCGCCGTTGATGGCGCCGACGAGATGGCCGACCAGCGAGCCCGCGACGCGCGGATCGAACACGACGGGGACCTTGCAGGTCTCGACCTTGCGCGGATTGTAGCGCGCCACCGTGCGCTCGCCGGCGGAGCGGCCGACGGTTTCCGGTGACAACAGATCGGCACCGTGCGGCGCCGAGGTGAAGTCGTAATCGCGCTCCATGCCGGTGCCCTCACCTGCTATCGCGGTCGCCGAGATACCCTGGCTGGAGCGCAAGTAGGAACCGTGGAAGCCGGTAGAGGTGACGAGCACCATGCCGCCGATGCCGGCAGAGGCCGACGCGCCGCCGGATTTCGATACGCCCTTCACGGCCAGTGCGGCGGCCTCGGCCACCAACGCACGGCGCTCGAGCTCTGAGGTCGCGGGCACGTTAGGGTCGAGCAGATCGAGATCGGGAAAATCGCGCGCGAGCAGCGCGGGATCGGCTAGCCCAACATATTTGTCGTCGGGAGCCACGCGCGCCATCGCGACTGCGCGTTCGGCAAGCTTGGTCACCGCATCGCCGCTGACGTCGTTGGTCGAAACCACCGCCTGGCGCTGGCCGACCAGCACGCGCAGGCCGACATCGTCGCCTTCTGACCGCTCGGATTCCTCGACGCGGCCGTCGCGCACCTCGACGCCTTGCGAGATACCGCGCACCGCAACCGCATCGGCTGCATCCGCACCGGCGCGCTTCGCCGCCTCGACCAGACGCTGCGCAAGATCCGACAGTGCGGACTGATCAAACAGGTCGCGATTGGTTTTGGGCGAAAGCGTCGGGCTTGCGGATGGTGAAGAGTTCACGAACGAAATCCTGTTGGGGCGCGGGAGGTTTCGGGGCGGCCGGGGCCCGAAACACCAGATGTGCCCAAATGGTGCGGACTTCAAGCATTATCAGTCCGCAAAAGGCTCAGATTCGCGAGACCTGCGCAACGTCTCGTCAATCATGCGCGCCGGTGACGCTGGATTAACCAGTCTTTTTAAGCGGTTTCGGAGAGGCCCGCGCTAAGGTCCTCGCATCGACCGGGAACATAATCCTGGCGGGGAGAACGAATGCCGTGAGGCGTCAAACAGCAACATGCGGGGCCAACCCCGCCGGGTCGAGCCGCTCCTTGCGGCTCGACCCTCTTTCCCTTCCGGTCCGCTTCGATGCGCATGATCCGCGCGCCGACGGCTACACCAGGCAGATCGAGCTTCATCGCGAACGCGTCGTGCTGCGTCGTGCCGTCAGCGGCATGCAGATGGCGATCAACGTGCGCGTCAGTGACTTCACCGGCGTTGCGCTGCGCGGCAACGACGAGGCGCAGACCCTCGTCCTGGTCCATCGCGATCCCTCGCTCTCTGTTCCGCTGCTGGTCAGCGCCGATGGCGACGAACTCACGCAAGCCTGGGCGATCTGGAGCGAGATCTTTGCCCTGCCGCAGCTCGACGAAGGCGCGCGCGAGCCGGCAGCCCGCCGTCGCCGCGCCAATGCGATCCGCACCCGCCGTCCGAAATTCCTGATGCGCCGCCGCACCGCCATGGCACGCGAGCTGCCGGTTCATCGCGAAGAACGCGAGATTATCGCAAGGAACTGAAGGTGCCGTAGAGTGGGCAAAAGCGAAGCGTGCCTACCGCTTCCATCGAAATCCTGGAAAGATGGTGGGCACGGCGCAAGTGCGCTTTTGCCCACCCTACGACAGCTACGCAGATCGCATCACCGCATCGACCAGCAATCCCGCAAACAGCAACGAGCCTGCATACTTGTTCGAGTAGAACAAGCGCCTGCACAGGTCCGGATCGGCAATTCGCAAGCGAATGATCTGCCACGCCAGATGCGCAGCGAAGGCGGCAAGGCCGATCCACGCCGGCCAGCGCGCATCGCCTGACAAGAGTGCGACACCGATCAGCATCACCGATAACCCGTAGAACAGGATCAGTGCCTGGTGCGTATGTGCGCCGAACAGGCGCGCGGTGGACTTGATGCCGATCAGGGCGTCGTCCTCGGCGTCCTGATGCGCATAGATGGTGTCGTAACCGATCACCCACGAAATCGCGCCGGCATAGAGCACCAGCGCGGTGACGTCGATGCGTCCGAAGGTGACGGCGAATCCCATCAGGGCGCCCCAGGAGAATGCCAGCCCGAGCACGATCTGCGGCCACCAGGTGATGCGCTTCATGAAGGGATAGACCGCGACGATCAGAAGCGAGGCGATGCCGGTCAGGACCGCGAAGCGGTTGAACCGCAACAGCACCACGAGCCCGATCAGGGCTTGCGCGACCATAAAGGCGAGCGCCTGCTTCGTGGTCACCTGCCCGGAGGGCAGCGGCCGCGAGCGGGTGCGCTCGACCTTGTCGTCGAGGTCGCGGTCGGTGATGTCGTTCCAGGTGCAGCCGGCGCCGCGCATCACGAAGGCGCCGATGAAGAACAGCACGATGGTGAGCGGCAGGCGGCGGACGTCGTGCGCCATGCCGGCGGCCAGCGCCGCCGACCACCAGCACGGCATCAACAGCAGCCAGGAGCCGATCGGACGATCGAAGCGGGATAATCGCAAATAGGGCCGCGCCCATTGCGGCGCGAGCGTATCGACCCAGTTGCCCGTGGAGTCGGCAACACGGGCTGATGTGTCGTTCATCGGGTGAGAACGTTGCCGTTGAGCGTGTCGAAGGTGCTGCCGCCCTTCTTGCCGGCATTGGCTTCCGGTGCCGAGCCCGAACCCAGCACCTCACTCAGCGACGGGCCGGCCGGACCGCGGGGCTGATTCTGCATCTGCTGCGCGACGTTGCAGACCTTCGTCTGCATGGCCTCGGTATTCTTGTGGCCGGTCTTCAACTGCTCGCCGATCTGCGGCGGGATGCCGCATTTCGCTGCATGGGACTCGACGTATTTGATCATCTTGGACTCGGCCTGCCCGAAACTCCTGATCAGCTTGCAAGCTTCATCAGGCGGAGCATGGCGGTCGCTCGCGGCCTTGATCAGCTTGCCGCGCTTCTCGGCTTCCTCGCGCAGGGGGGTGAACGCCTTCATGCAATCCTCGCCGGGACCGCCCTGCGTCGGCGGTGCCGCGCTGAAAGCGCCGCCACCCCCACCGAGAGGAGCCGCGCCGTTGACCGGGAAAGAGGCCCGCGGCGCACCGCCGACGGAGGCGACCGGCGCCGAGCCGTTCACGGGCGGAAACGCCGGATCGGGTGCGGTCTGGCCCGGCAGCGGCGCCGGGAATCCCTGGGCGTGCGCTCCGGCGGCCCCCATGGTGACCATGGCGGCAGTGATCGGAACCATCAAACGACGGATTATCAAGATAGTCTCTCCGGCAGGAGCTTGCGGGGTTCGGCGTCTTCCCAATAGAAGCGCAACCAGCGTGTTCGCGATTTTACGATTCCCGCTGGTCCTTAACAACCCGTCGAATAGGGCAAGAGCGCGGCGCGCCGACGCATCAATTCGGCAATATTTACCCCCGAAATGGCGGCTTTCGGTTAAGAACGGCGGCCAATCGGACTTTTGATCAATGCCCTCCCACGATTTTCGCGCCCCCCGCCTGTTCGTCGATGCCCCCCTGGCCCGGGACGCCAGGGTCCCGCTCGACCGCGACCAGAGCAATTATCTCGGTAATGTGCTGCGGTTAGCCGCCGGGGCCGAGGTTTTGGTCTTCAACGGCCGCGACGGGGAGTGGCAGGCCGCCATCGAAGGCCGCAAGCGGCCCGACAATCTGATCATCCTCCAGCAGATCCGCCTGCAGGACCGGCTGCCCGACCTTGCTTATGTCTTCGCCCCGCTCAAGCATGCCCGGCTGGACTACATGGTGCAGAAGGCCGTCGAGATGGGGGTTGCCGCGCTGCAACCGGTCCTGAGCCGGTTCACCCAGGCCTCCCGAGTCAATACCGAGCGGATGCGGGCCAACGTCGTCGAGGCCGCCGAGCAATGCGGGATTTTGAGTCTCGCCACTGTTGCCGAGCCGATCCCGCTGGAGCGCTTCCTCGGCCAACGCCCGGTCGAGCGCCTGCTGATCTTCTGCGATGAGGCGGCGGAGGTGGAAAACCCCGTGCAGAGCCTGCAAGGCGCTCGCGACGCCGGACAAGGTATCGACGTACTGATCGGTCCCGAGGGCGGCTTCGCCGAGGAAGAGCGGGCGCTCCTCCTGCGCCAGCCGAAAACCCTGCGGCTGGCCCTCGGCCCCAGGATCATGCGGGCCGACACCGCCGCGGTGGCGGCGCTGGCGCTGGTGCAGGCGGTGCTGGGCGATTGGCGCGGAGCTGCGGGCTAGTGCAAAGGCCTCAATGGCGGCTTCAGAGGAGGTGCGCTCCCTCCCACGCAGGCGAGGGAGCGCGCGGCTGCCGCCATTGCCCGGCCGTTAAGCGATTGATCCATTGGAGGTCGAAACCGCCATCGGGCCATGCTAAGGGCTGCGCCAATTCCCTTCCTGCCTGCCCGGTTCCACCGGGGGCGATGGACCCTGTTTATGACCACGACCGCCATCTCAAATACTGCCGGTTCCGCCGCCTGGGCGGATACGCTGCTGTTGTCCTTTGCGCAGGCGGGTTATGTCAGGGCCGAGCCGCCTATCCTGCAACCAGCCGAGCCGTTCCTGGATCTGTCCGGTGAGGACATCCGCAAGAGCCTGTACCTGACAACAGACCTGTCCGGTGAGGAGCTCTGCCTGCGTCCGGACCTGACGATTCCCGTGGCGCGCGACTATCTCTCCTCTTCCCGCGCCGGTCAGCCGGCCGGGTTCAGCTATCTGGGCCCCGTGTTCCGCTACCGCAGCGGGCAGGCCAGTGAATTCCTCCAGGCCGGCATCGAATCGTTCGGCCGCCAGGACCGCGCGGCCGCCGATGCCGAGATGTTGGCGCTGGCACTGGAGGCGACGAGCGCCTTCGGCGTCCGCGACGTCGAGATCCGCACCGGCGACGTGGCGCTGTTCAACGCGCTGCTCGACGCACTCGACCTTTACCCGGTCTGGCGCCGCCGCCTGGTCAAGGATTTCAACCGCAAGATCAGCCTGGAGCAGGATCTAGAGCGGCTGGCGGCTGCGGCCACGGCGACCCGCAGTGAATACGAGGGTGTGCTGGCCGCGCTCGCCGGCTCGGACCGCAAGGCGGCGCTGGCTTTCGTCACCGATCTGATGTCGATCGCCGGCACCACCAATGTTGGCGGTCGCACCACGGCCGAGATCGCCGACCGCTTCCTCGAGCAGTCGACGCTCAAGGGCGGCGCACTGCCGCGCGAAGCGATCGCCGTACTCAAGCGTTTCCTGTCGATATCCGGCAATCCGGATGATGCCATCGCTGCGCTCCGCGCGCTCACCACTGACGCAAAGCTCGACCTGGCCGCTGCGATCGACCAGTTCGAAAGCCGGATCGGCTTCATGGCGGCACGCGGCATCGACGTGAAGAACACGCGCTTCTCGACCGCATTCGGCCGCGGGCTCGACTATTACACCGGCTTCGAATTTGAGCTGCATCACGGGGGCAACGGCGCCGAGCCGCTGGTCGCCGGCGGCCGCTATGATGGGCTGATGACCCAGCTCGGATCTGCCGCACCGATCCCGGCGGTCGGCTTCTCAGTCTGGGTCGACGCGCTGACCCGGATCGGGCGCAAGGTGGGAGCGTAAAATCATGAGCGCGCCATTCGTTCTGGCCGTTCCCTCCAAGGGCCGCCTTCAGGAAAACACCGAGGCCTTCTTCGCCCGTGCAGGGCTGAAACTATCGAAGGCCGGCGGCGCCCGCGACTATCGCGGCACGCTTGCAGGCCTCGACAATGTCGAGGTTGCCTATCTCTCGGCGAGCGAGATCGCCGCGCAACTCGCCCGCGGATTCGCCCATCTCGGCGTCACCGGCGAAGACCTGGTGCGCGAGAACATCGCGGATGCCGACAAGCAGGTGTCGCTGATCGACGGGCTCGGCTTCGGCTATGCCGACGTCGTCGTGGCGGTGCCTCAGGCCTGGATCGACGTCCGCACCATGGCCGATCTCGACGACGTCACCACCGGCTTCCGCGAGCAGCATCACATGCGGATGCGGGTCGCGACCAAGTTCATCAATCTCACCCGCGCCTTCTTCCAGATCCACGGCATCACCGACTACCGCATCATCGAAAGCGCAGGCGCGACCGAGGGTGCGCCGGCGGCCGGCAGCGCCGAGCTGATCGTCGACATCACCACAACCGGGGCAACGCTCGCCGCCAACGGCTTGCGGGTGCTCGACGACGGCGTGATCCTGCGCAGCCAGGCCAATCTGGTCGCCTCGAAGCAGGCCGACTGGTCGCCGCAGGCCCGCGAGACCGCGCGCGTCATCCTCGATCAGATCGCGGCACGGGCGCGGGCCAACAAAAATCGTGAGGTCAGGACCCGCTTCCGACAATGCGACGCCACTCTGCTCGACGAAGCCCACGAGCGGTTCGGCGTCGAGGCCCCGTTCGGCGGACCGACCTCGTCGGGCATGCTGACGCTGCACTGCCCGCCGGGGCAGCTCTATGCGCTGGCAAGCTTCCTCCGCGCGCATGGCGCCGAGACCGTCTCGGTGGTCTCGCTGGACTACGTGTTCGACCGGGAGAACCCGCTGTTCGCCAAGCTCGAAGCGTTCCTGAGGCAGTGAGTCTCAGGTCCGTTCAGCGTAGCGACAGCAAGCGGCAGGCACCATATGCTGTTGAGACAATTTGATCGCCTCTGGAACCTTGATCGATGACGCTGGGCTCTGACATTTCCGGCCTGACGACCACCGCAGCGAATGCCGCCGCGAAGGGACTGTCGATTGTCGTCCCCGTCTACAACGAGGCGACGGGCCTCGCAGTCCTGCACCAGCGTATCTGCGATATCGCCAAGACCTTGCGGCAACGCTACCGCCTTGCCTGCGAAGTCATTTACGTCGACGACGGCAGCGCGGACGCGACGCTGTCGATCGCGCGCAGCCTGCCGGCCGATGCGGTCGACGTCCAGGTCGTTTCGCTGTCGCGCAATTTCGGCAAAGAGGCGGCGCTGATGGCCGGCCTCGACCACGCCCGCCTTGGCGCGGTGATGTTCATGGACGGCGACGGCCAGCATCCGCCTGTTCTCGTCGAGCAGCTGGTGCGGCACTGGATCGAGGACGGCTATGACGTCGTCTATACCGCCAAGGCGCATCGCGACAACGAGTCCTTCCTGCGCAGGCTCGCCGTGCACGGCTTCTACGCGCTGATCAATTGGGGCGCGCGCCAGAAGATCCCGGAGGATGCCGGCGACTTCCGCCTGCTCTCGCCCCGCGCCGTTACCGCACTCAGGCAGCTGCCGGAGCGCAATCGCTTCTTCAAGGGGCTCGCAAGCTGGATCGGCTTCCGCCAGATCCGCGTCGACTACGAGCCCGCACCGCGCATCCATGGCGTGACCACCTTCAGCGCCGCGCGCCTGCTCGGCCTTTCGATCGAAGGCGTGACCTCGTTCTCGGTCGCACCGCTGCGCTTCGCCAGCCTGCTCGGCGTCCTCCTCGCCGGCGTGGCCTTCCTGTTCGGCCTCTCCATCCTCTGGGAGGTCTTCACGACCGGCAAGCAGGTGCCGGGCTATCCCTCGCTCGTGGTCGGACTGATGACGATCGGCGGCGTGCAGCTCATCATGATCGGCATCGTCGGCGAATATATCGGCAAGATCCTCTCTGAGCTGAAGGCCCGCCCGATCTACTTCGTCGCCGAGCATAGCGAAAAGCATTTCGAGACGAACAAGGCCGACGACGCCTCGAAGCGGACGGCGGCCGAATGAGCGCGGCCGCGAGCCTGCGGCGAATCTGGCTCTGCGCCGACGATTACGGCATCAGCCCCGGCGTCAACCGCGCCATCCGCGACCTGATCGAGCGCGGCCGCCTCAACGCCACCTCAGTGATGATGGTGGGCCCTGCGATCGAGCGCGGCGAGGTCGACGCGCTTCAGGCCTCGGCGAAGACGAGCCCGCGTTGCGCGATTGGACTGCATGTGACTCTGTCGGCGCCGTTCCGGCCACTCACCATGCATTTCCGTCCGCTCGACGGCGACATGTTCATGGCCTTTCCAAAGCTGCTGCGCGCGGGCCTTGCGCGGCGACTCGACAGCGAGTTCTTTCGCAACGAGGTGAGAGCGCAACTTGTGGCTTTCGCGGAAGCCTTCGGCCGCGCGCCCGACTTCGTCGACGGCCATCAACACGTGCAGCTGTTTCCGCAGGTGCGCGACGGCTTTGTCGATGCCGTCAGCGAGGTCGCACCAAAGGCTTGGGTACGGCAGGGTGGACGCGACCTGCCGCTGGCGCAGCGGCTGGCTTCGCCCAAAGCCCTGGTGCTCGATATCCTCAGCGCGCAATTTCGCCGCCGCGCCGGGCGCGCCGGTCTTTCGTTCAATCCCGCCTTTGCCGGCGCCTATGATTTCACCCGCGCGGCCGATTTCGGCGAGCTGATGCGGCAATTCCTGGAAGGCCTCCCCGAAGGCGGCCTCGTGATGTGCCATCCCGGCTTCGTCGACGAGGTCCTCACCGGCCTCGACCCGATGACCGATGTCCGCGAACGCGAGCACGCCTATCTCGCCAGCGAGGCCTTCGCGCGCCTGCTGACGGACAGCAACGTGACATTCGGATGAACCTGGCGAAAGGCGCCCGCGAGGCAGTCTGTCGCATACCGAAATTTAATCCGGCCGCCACTGTTGGGGCCACAACGGAACCCTACATCCCGCTTGCGCTTGTTTCGCGCAAGGGAGACAGACCATGACGCCGCAGGAACGCCAGCTCGTCGACGAGCTTTTCGACCGGCTTTCGAAACTGGAAAATGCCCCGCGCGATCCCGACGCGATCGCCGCGATTTCGGACGGCTTACGCAAGGCGCCCGGCGCCGTCTATGCGCTGGTGCAAACCACGCTGTTGCAGGACGAAGCGCTGAAGCGCGCCCATAACCGCATCCAGGAGCTGGAAGCGGCCCATGCGCCCGAGCAGCCACAGTCCGGCGGCTTCCTGGATACCATGCGCGACACGCTGTTCGGCGGAGGCCCCTCGCGCGGCTCGGTTCCGAATGTCCCGCCGCGCGAGCAGCGGCCGGTCTGGAACAGCGGCCAGACGATGCAGCAGAACCAGCCGGGTTACAGCCAGCCGCCTTACGGACAGGCTTACGGCCAAGGCCCAGGTCAAGGCTATGGCGCGCCGCCGGTCGGCGGTGGCGGCGGCTCGTTCCTGGGCACGGCGGCAGCGGCTGCAGCCGGCGTCGTCGGCGGCTCGCTGCTGCTCTCCAGCTTCCGCGGCATGATGGGCGGCGGATCGCATCAGGCTTTTGGTGACACCACCATCATCGAGGAGCGTGGTGGCGGCAGTCCTTGGAGTGGCGACCAGTCCGGCGGCTCGCTCGCCCGCGATGCCGGCCTCAACGACATTGGATCGAACCGGGAGTCCCGGGAAGATTCTCAGCAAGGCTTCGTCGACCAGGCGTCGACCGATCGCGACGGCAGCGATCAGGATTACGATAACAACGACAACGGCAATATGGACTTGGCCGACGACAGCGATTTCGGCGGCGGCGGAGACGATAGCGGCAGCGACTACGCGTGAGTGGGGAGCCTCCCGAAAACACAACGGCCGCCCATTGAGCGGCCGTTCTTGTTTCAAAGGGGCTCTACGGCGGGAGCATGCTTCTTTCGGAAAAACGCTTCACACTTTTCGGGACCATGCTCCGTGCGGTCAGCCGCCCCAGTTCTTATAGGGATTATTGTATTCGACCGGCGCCGACGAATACGGGGCCGCGTAGGGAACATAGGCAAAGCCCCCAGCCGCACGCGGCGTGAGCCGGGGGGCAAAGGTTTGTGTGGCAGGCGCAGCATGCCGCTTATGATGTACCGTCGCCGCACTGGCCGACGCGGTCAGGGCGACGAGGATACCCAAGGCCAAGATCGTACGCATCACATTGCTCCAGGTTGAGTTGCCATGCGTAAGTATGCTTCGACCTTTGTCGCACCATCAGCCGCGCCTTCACGATGGCTCACATCCGCGGCATCAGCGATGCCGCGGATGTGATCACATCACCACGACCTTGGTGCCGACATTGACGCGGCCATAGAGGTCAATGACGTCTTCGTTGCGCATGCGGATGCAGCCGGAGGAGACGTTGGTGCCGATGGTCCAGGGCTCGTTGGAGCCATGGATGCGGTAGAGCGTGGAGCCAAGATACATCGCGCGCGCGCCAAGCGGGTTTTCCGGACCGCCTTCCATGTGCCTGGGCAAATCGGGACGGCGGGCGAGCATTTCCGCCGGCGGTGTCCAATCCGGCCATTCGCGCTTGGCCGTGATCGACTTCACGCCCGTCCAGGTGAAGCCCTCGCGTCCGACGCCGATGCCGTAACGCATCGCCCTTCCGTTGCCCTCGACGAGGTAGAGGAACTTGTTCGAGGAATCGATCACGATGGTGCCGGCACTTTCCCTGCCGCCATAGTCAACGACTTGTTTCTCGAATTTCGGATCGAACGGACGCTGTCGCGGATCGACCGTCTCCTGCTGCAGACCGGCGCCTTGCTGATATCCATTCTGCATCTGCGGCTCGCCCATCGGCGGCAGCCGGCGCGGATCGGCATAAGCCGGCTGCTGCTGATAGATCGGCTGCTGCGGCGCATAGGCCGGGCCGCGGCCGGGGCCGTCGCCGAACAGGAATTCGATGAAGCCCCCGCCCATATTGGCATTGGAGGCGACGCGCACCGGGGCGACCTGCTGCTGGTAGAGCACCGCCGGCGGATCGTTCGGCACCGTATTGTCAAAGGCGCGCGCGCGATCAGCGCCGACAATGAAGGCGCAAGCGCTGCCGAGCAGCGCGACAGACATGTTCTTGAACATCGACGTACTCTGTACTGTTTCGTCTCGTTGCATTTGCCGCCGAACGCGCTGGCTGGATCCGCGTCCTCGACGTGGTCAATAAAGAGCAAACTCTGTTTCGTTTGGTAAACGCATCGGGCGTTTCGATTCACCACGTCGTCAAGCGAGGCGCAATTTGGCGATCAGCGTTTATTTTCGATGAACGCGGCAAGTGCATGGTTAACCGCCGGTTGTCGCGCCGTCGCGCACGGCCGCACGACGGTTCCTGCTGTGAACTTCGTGTTAAATCGCTTCTGCCACAAAGACCGCGTGAGTGAGGTGGGGGAGTTCCTGATGGCTATTCACCGCAAACGGTTTCGTGTCGAGCAGGCTAACGTCGGCGAGATGCCCATTCCCGAAGTGATCGAGGAGGCTGCGCCGATGCATAACGAAATCATGGCCGAGTTGCGCGCGATCCGCACGCAAATGGCACGAAGCAGCCACGCCGCACTGCCGCCGAGCGATGCCGTCGTAGCGCAGGAAGTTGCCGATACGCGCGCGCTGCTGGACACCTACCGCGCCCAGATCGAGCAGTGCGAGAAGCTGAAGGTCGAGCTTGACCTCATTCATGACGCCATCGACCGCACCAAGCGCGAGATCGCGACCCTGCACGGCAAGAGCTTCGATGGCGGCGAAATGGCCAAGGTCAATGGCGAGCTCGGCGCGGTAGTCGGTGGCACCGAACATGCGACCCAGCAGATCCTCGAAGCCGCGGAGTCGATCGACCAGGCGGCGAGCGCGATGTCCAAGGTGCAATCGGCCGACCAGCAGAAGCGGCTCGC
Organism: Bradyrhizobium diazoefficiens; assembly: GCF_016599855.1. Classification (NCBI taxonomy): domain Bacteria; kingdom Pseudomonadati; phylum Pseudomonadota; class Alphaproteobacteria; order Hyphomicrobiales; family Nitrobacteraceae; genus Bradyrhizobium; species Bradyrhizobium diazoefficiens. The sequence goes on from NZ_CP067041.1 coordinate 6,438,183, forward strand.
CGACGACATCCAGGAACGCGTCATCTCGATCTTCGAAGCCTGCAACTTCCAGGACCTGACCGGTCAGCGCATCAGCAAGGTCATGAACACGATGAAGTTCATCGAGCAGCACATCAATGCGATGATGGAGATCTGGGGCGGCGTCGACGCCATCAAGTCCCATGTGCCGGTCCATGTCGACAGCCGCAGCGAAGACGAAAAACTTCTCAACGGTCCCAAGCTTGCCGGCGACGTCGGCCACGCCTCGCAGGACGACATCGACGCGCTGTTCGACTGAGCGAACGCGACACACGGGAAAACAAAAACGCCGGCGCGAGCCGGCGTTTTTTGTTTCCGTCATTGCGAGCGAAGCGAAGCAATCCAGACCGTCTCCGCAGAGACAGACTGGATTGCTTCGTCGCTTCGCTCCTCGCAATGACGAGTGGTTAGGTCAGCGGACCGATCACGCCCTTGGCGCGCAGCGGACGTAGACCATGTTGCCGTAGCGGGTGGCGGCGTCCTTGTCGACGAAGCGGGTGATCATGACGCGGCCGTCGAAGGAGACGATCTCGCGGTCCAGCTCGCCCGGTGTCGGGCCGGAGGGGCCGATGTAGTTCTTGCCGCTCGGCGTGCCCTTCAGCCGCAACTCCTGCGGCGTGGCCTGGTCGGCAAGATGCATGATCACGCCGCCGGAGGAACCGGCGCCGATCACGTAGGGGTTTTTGCACTGGGCCCGCGCAGCCGCCTCGGTGCGGGCACGGTCGGCCGGGTTCTGGAACGAGGCAAGGCCCCAGCGGCCGACGATCTCGTCGGGGCGGATCGAGGCCGGCATTTCCGGCGCGACGCCAGGCTCGACCCCGGGCGCCGGCTGGGACGAAGAAAAGGACGGCAGGCTCATGCCGCCGCCGCAGGCACCGAGCAGCAGCGCCAGGCAAGAGGCCGCCGCCAGATTGGCAACCGTGCGCGCGTGAGCCGTACTGATCATGGCATTCCCCCGAACAAGACCATGGCCGCATCCCTCCCGCAGCCAAGCGCAAAACCGCAGCCAGAGCAATGACGTCCTGATATACGCCTGCGCTCCGAACGAGCTTCCAGTGCCACCATCCTATATCCGCCTCACCAATCGCTTAACCACCTTTGCTTGACAGGATCGCAGCCAAGCCATATCCCCTGCGCACTATTAGCACTCGGAAAGACCGATTGCTAAGCGCGCCGTTCGATCCTCGGAAAGAGGGTGGACGGGAGCGCCGCCCCACCCCACTTCCGCTGCTTTCGAAGCGAGCCTCCAAAGGGAAACGTCATGGCTAAGTCCAAATTTCGTCCGCTGCATGACCGTGTCGTGGTCAAACGTATCGACGCCGAGGAAAAGACCAAGGGCGGCATTATCATCCCCGACACCGCCAAGGAAAAGCCGTCCCAGGGCGAAGTCGTCGCCGTCGGCCCCGGTGGCCGTGACGAGGCTGGCAAGCTGATCCCGATCGACCTCAAGGTCGGCGACCGCGTGCTGTTCGGCAAGTGGTCGGGCACCGAGGTCAAGATCGACAACGACGAGCTCCTGATCATGAAGGAGTCGGACATCATGGGCGTGATGGCCTAAGGCCGGACGCCTGAACGACCGCTGAATGCCATGCCCGGATCATCAGGTCCGGGCATCCATCATTCCGCCGTACAGCACCAGACACGACACATCACAACATACAGGGATTGCAGACCATGGCTGCCAAGGACGTCAAGTTTTCCGGAGACGCGCGCGATCGCATGCTGCGCGGCGTCGACATTCTCGCCAACGCCGTCAAGGTGACGCTCGGCCCGAAGGGCCGCAACGTCCTCATCGAGAAGTCGTTCGGCGCGCCCCGCATCACCAAGGACGGCGTCACCGTCGCCAAGGAGATCGAGCTCGAGGACAAGTTCGAGAACATGGGCGCCCAGATGGTGCGTGAGGTCGCCTCCAAGACCAACGACCTCGCCGGCGATGGCACCACCACCGCGACCGTGCTGGCCCAGTCCATCGTGCGCGAAGGCGCCAAGGCGGTTGCCGCCGGCATGAACCCGATGGACCTCAAGCGCGGCATCGACATCGCGGTCGCAGCCGTCGTCAAGGACATCGAAAAGCGCGCCAAGCCGGTCGCCGCCTCCTCCGAGGTCGCCCAGGTCGGCACCATCTCGGCCAACGGCGATGCCGCAATCGGCAAGATGATCGCCCAGGCGATGCAAAAGGTCGGCAACGAGGGCGTCATCACCGTCGAGGAAAACAAGTCGCTCGACACGGAAGTCGACATCGTCGAGGGCATGAAGTTCGACCGCGGCTATCTCAGCCCCTACTTCGTCACCAATGCCGAGAAGATGACCGCCGAGCTCGAGGACGCCTACATCCTCCTGCACGAGAAGAAGCTGTCCGGCCTGCAAGCCATGCTGCCGGTGCTGGAAGCCGTGGTGCAGTCGGGCAAGCCGCTCGTCATCATCGCCGAGGACGTCGAGGGCGAAGCGCTGGCGACGCTGGTCGTCAACCGCCTGCGTGGCGGCCTCAAGGTCGCCGCCGTCAAAGCGCCGGGCTTCGGTGATCGCCGCAAGGCCATGCTCGAGGATCTCGCGATCCTGACCGGCGGCCAGCTGATCTCCGAAGACCTCGGCATGAAGCTCGAGAACGTCACAGTGAAGATGCTCGGACGTGCCGGCAAGGTGGTGATCGACAAGGAGAACACCACGATCGTCAAGGGCGCCGGCAAGAAGCCGGAGATCGAGGCCCGCGTCGGCCAGATCAAGGCCCAGATCGAGGAGACCACCTCGGACTACGACCGTGAGAAGCTCCAGGAGCGTCTTGCCAAGCTCGCCGGCGGTGTCGCGGTGATCCGCGTCGGCGGCGCGACCGAGATCGAGGTCAAGGAGAAGAAGGACCGCGTCGAGGACGCGCTCAACGCCACCCGCGCCGCGGTGCAGGAAGGCATCGTCCCCGGCGGCGGCGTCACGCTGCTGCGCGCCAAGAAGGCGGTGGGACGTCTCGCCAACGCCAATGCCGACGTCCAGGCCGGCATCAACATCGTGCTGAAGGCGCTGGAAGCTCCGATCCGCCAGATCGCGGAGAATGCCGGCGTGGAAGGCTCGATCGTGGTCGGCAAGATCCTCGAGAACAAGTCCGAGACCTTCGGCTTCGACGCCCAGACCGAGGACTATGTCGACATGATCGAGAAGGGCATCATCGATCCCGCCAAGGTGGTGCGCGCCGCGCTGCAGGACGCCTCCTCCGTGGCCGGCCTGCTGGTGACCACCGAGGCGATGGTCGCCGAGGCGCCGAAGAAGGATGCTTCGCCCGGCATGCCGGCCGGCGGCGGCATGGGCGGCTTCTAAAGCCCATTCTCGCCCGACAGTGTTGCGAAGGCCGCCTCCGGGCGGCCTTCTTTTTTGCCGATCATGGGCCGCGCTTTCCGATTCAACCGGCGGCCAAAACCCACTACGGTGGCGCCGATTCTTTTGATCGAGGATTTCGTCAATGCGCGCGATTCTGTTTCGCCCGATGGCTCTTTTGGCCGCCCTGGTCGCTATTTCGCCAGGGCTCGTATCGGCCCAGATGAAGCTGTCGCCGAAGGCCGCCGCGCCCGGCGGCCTGGAAACGCGCTATTTCACCTCGATCGACGGGTTGATGGACGGCAATGCCGACGTGATCCTGAAGGAGACGCGGCAGGGCAAGACGGTCACCGCGGCCGTGCTCGACGTCTGTTACCCCGTCGCCAAGAACTCCGACCGCAAGGACCGATTCGTCGTCAATCTCCAGATCTCAGGCCAGACGCTGACCGGCACGACGCAGAGCCTCGGCGCGAAGGCGCCTGTTACGGTCAAGCTGACGCGGAAGGCCAGCGGCGACACTTTCGAGTTCCGCGGTCAGATCGGCATCGGCCAGGCCGTGACCGAGGTGACCTCGCCTGACAATGCCGATCTCAGCGAGAAGGAATTTCTGGACAACCAGACCACCGACGACGGCATCACGCCCCAGCCGAAGGATTTCACCGAAGTCTCGCCGGAGGCGATCGCGATCAAGGTCAAGCTCGATGCCGCGACCGACTTCCTGAAGAGCCTCAAGGGCCAGGACGTCGAGGTGACGCTGGCAAGCCTCACCGTCGGCTGCGACGCGCTGCGCGCCGGCGAGCAGACCATCAACATGTCGGTCGACCCGGAGCGTGCGGCCGCGCTGCTCGCGAAATTCAAGGCGATGCCGGGCGTCACGGCCGCCGGCTGGACCGCGGGGCTCGCGGAGATGGACCGCAGCATCCGCCTTCCCGCCGCCGACTGGCGCGACGGCGACAAGATCAACCGTGATAAGCTCGCCGGCGCAATTGCCGGCGTGCTGAGCAGGACGCTCGCGGCAAAGCCGGTCTCGCAGAGCTTCAGCCCCGCCACCGGCAAGCTCAAGCTCGTTTTCAAGCGGCCGAACCAGGATTTCCCGGCACTCGAGCTCACCGACACGATCGAGGTCGCGGGCCTCATCTCCGCCGACAAGCCTGGAACGACCGACAAACTGCTGGTCTGGATCGGCAGCCCCTCGACCACCACTGCCGACGAGAGCAGCGGCGCAAAGCTCAACGTCTCGGACGAGGCGACGGCCGATGAAGAAGGCGACCAGCCGGACGACAACGGCTCGATCGAAGCGCTCGCCAAGGAGCTGAAGGGCCAGCGCTGGGACGCCGACAAGTCGGTGTGGAAGTAGGCTCTCGTGCCCCGGACGCAGCGCAGCGCTTCTTCAGCGGTGCGCTGCAGAGCCGGGGCCCAGAAGCCTCAAAGCGAAGTCGTGGATAGATTCTGGGTCCCGGCTCTGCGGCGCATCGCCTGCGCGCTGCGCCTTGTCCGGGACACGAGAGAGCTAATTCCCGTTCTCGCGAAAACGCAGCGGCCTCGGGCCGATCAGGGTGAGCACGTCACCCTGGCGCTTCCAGGTCTCGACGCTGGAGAGCGCCGCGACGAGATCGTCGTCGGCCTGGGCCTTGGCCGGCGGGCAGGAACGATCCTGAATTGGGCCGGGAACGAAGATCACGGTGTTGCCGGCGACCGAGAACTGGCCCTTGCCGCCCTTGCACCAGAGTTCGAGCACGACCTCGCCGTTGTCGCCGATCTCGATGTTCGGGATTCGCTTCGAGCCGGGCTGCGGCACGGCCTCCAGCGTCATCTCGGTGCCGAAGGGAAAGCCTTCTTCCGCATGCGCGACGGCGGACATCGCAAGCAACGCAGCCACGGCACAGACCATCTGCTTCAACGACACCATGAGACCTCTCGACCGACCCGATTTGCCGGGTCTTCTATAAGACGGCAAAGCCTTTGAGAAGATTCATCGGTTCAGGCGACAAAAATCCCCGCGGGATGCTCCCGCGGGGATTTGCGTCGAGGCCGGGCGCTGCGTGCTATTTCAGGACGAGCTCCGTGAACGGATAGACATAGGCCTGCAGCGTCACGAGAATGCCGACCAGGCAGGCCAGCACGATGGAGTGCCAGAACACGAAGCGCAGGATCGAGCCCTCGTGGCCGTACCACCGCGTAGCGGTGGAGGCGACCACGATCGATTGCGCGTCGATCATCTTGCCCATGACGCCGCCGGAAGAGTTCGCCGCCGCCATCAGGATCGGCGACAGGCCGATCTGTTGCGACGTGATCTTCTGGAGGTTGCCGAACAGGATGTTTGAGGCGGTATCCGATCCCGTCAACGCCACACCCAACCAGCCGAGCAGCGTGCCGAAGAAGGGATAGAGCACGCCCGTTGCCGCAAAGGCGAGACCGAGCGTCGCGTCGACACCAGAGAGGCGGGTCAGCGTGCCGATCGCCAGCATCGCCGAGATCGTGATCAGCGAGATCGCGCAGAGCCGAATGGTGCGGCCATACTCCGCCAGCAGCCGCCCCGGCCCAACCCCCATCAGGAAGCCAGAGACGATCGCCGCGATCAGCATGCCCGTGCCGGTGAAGGACAGGTAGGTAAACGCGAACACCGCACCCTCGGGCGTCGGCTTGGCGGCCACCGGCGGCATCTTGTTGATCATCTGGTGCAGTTCGGGAACGGCGTAGTTCCAGGTGAAGATCGAATTCGCCCAGATCTTGAACGCACCATTGCCCCAGATCAGCATCACGATACAGACGATGATCCACGGCAGCAGCGCGCTCCACAGCTCGGCCTGCGTGAGCGGCGTTTTGTCGAGCGGCGTGGTCGCGCCCATGTGGGAGGTCGATTCGTCGCGGCCGCGCAACGCCGGCGACAGCCAGAGCTGCTTCGGCTGCCACACCTTCAGGAACAGGATCAGACCGCCCATCGAGATCAGCGACGCCCCGATGTCGACGATCCAGGGATTGACGTAGTTCGAGATCAAGAATTGTGGAGCTGCGAAGCACACGCCGGTGACCAGGATCGCCGGCCAGACGTCCTTCATCCCCTTCCAGCCCGCGAACGCCCACACCACCCAGAACGGCACGATCAGCGAGAAGAACGGCAATTGGCGTCCGACCATCGCGCCGAGAATGTAGGGATCAAGTCCTGTGACGGAGGCAAGGCCCTGGATCGGCGTGCCGAGCGCGCCATAGGCGACGGGCGCGGTGTTGGCGATCAGCGAAAGGCCGGATGCCGCGAGCGGCGAGAAGCCGAGGCCGATCAGCACGGCGCCGGTGATCGCGACCGGCGTGCCGAAGCCCGAAGCGCCTTCGAAGAAGGCGCCGAACGAGAATGCCACCAGCAGGAGTTGCAGGCGCCGGTCCTCGGTGACGCCGCCGACCGCGCGCTTCAGCAACTCGAAGCGTCCGGTCGTCACCGTAACCTGGTAGAGGAAGATGACGTTGAGGACGATCCAGCCGATCGGGAAGAAGCCGGTGACGATGCCGAGCACCGAGGCGCGGAGCGACATGTTCACCGGCATGGTGAAGATGAAGATAGCGATCAGGTTGGTGACGATCACCGCGATCACGGCAGCGATGTGCGCTTTGACGCGACCGCTCGCGATCAGGACCAGCAGCGTGACGACGGGTATCGCCGCGGCGATTGTCGACAGCACAGGGTTGTGCAGCGGATCATAGATTTGATTCCACATGGTCTTCCTCCCCCACGCATGTGTGCGGCAGGCGGCCCGCGTGGACAGCCGATCCTGCTTGACGCTGAAGCGATAACCCCCGAGCTGGACACGAATTCCTCGCGAGTGCCGCGGTTCCGTCCCGCTCACAAGCCCGCGAAGTCCTGGAGGCCCCCACCCCACGCCGTTACACCCATGCTAGGGTTGCAAGCGGCGACAAGCCAACGCAAATTGCAGAATTTGCGACTTTAGTCTAAGCGCACTCATTTCCGCCAACGCCTCGGCCATTTGGCTCCGGGCATTTGCGCACCCCCCTCGAGGAGACAGAGCTCTGTGAAGAACATCCGCGCCACGCTCGCCATCGTCTGGCGAATCGCCGGCCCCTATTTCCGATCGGAGGACAAATGGGCCGGCCGCGGCCTGCTCGCCGCAGTGATTGCGATCGAGCTGTCGCTGGTCGCTGTCGACGTCCTCTTCAATCGATGGCAGAACCGGTTTTACACCGCGCTTCAGGATTACAACTGGGACAGGTTCGTCAGCGAAGTCTGGTTCTTCGTTATCCTCGCCGCGAGCTTCATCGCACTGGCCGTCTATCAGCTCTACCTGAACCAATGGCTCCAGATTCGCTGGCGGCAATGGCTGACGCAGCATTATCTCGGCGAATGGCTCGAGGACGCGACGCACTACCGCATGCAGCTCACGGGCGATGCAGCCGACAACCCGGACCAGCGCATCACCGAAGACGTCAAGAATTTCGTCGAACAGACCCTGACCATCGGACTCGGCCTGCTCTCGTCGATCGTGACGCTCTTTTCCTTCGTCATCATTCTCTGGGGTCTCTCCAACGCCGCGCCCTTGCACCTGTTCGGCATCGATGTCGTGATTCCCGGCTATCTGTGCTGGGGTGCGCTGGTCTACGCGATCTTCGGCACGGCCCTGACGCATCTGATCGGCGCGCCGCTGGTCAATCTCAATTTCGAGCAGCAGCGCTATGAAGCCGACTTCCGCTTCAACCTCGTCCGCGTCCGTGAAAACTCCGAGCAGATCGCGCTGCTGAACGGCGAGAGCGCCGAGCGCGGCCGCCTGCTGGAGCGCTTCGGTCGCGTGGCCGGCAACTGGTACGCGATCATGACCCGGACCAAGCGCCTCACCGGGTTCACCGCGAGCTACAGCCAGGCGGCCGTGATCGTGCCCTACGCACTGGTCGCGCCTGCCTATTTCGCCAAGAAGATTCAACTCGGCGACATGATGCAGACCGGCTCGGCGTTCGGCAGCGTGCAGCGCGCGCTGTCCTTCTTCGTGACAGCTTATCGCTCGATTGCGGAGTGGCGCGCGGTCGTCGCCCGTCTCGACGGGTTTGAGATGTCGGTCCGTTCGACCGGCAGGCTCGCGGTGCGCAAGCCCTCGATCGACATCGAAGCGGCAATCGGCAGCCGCAACATTCGCCTCGACCAGCTTCGCGTGAACCTGCCCGATGGCACGCCGCTGGTGGCAGCCGATGGCTTCACCATCCACACCCCGGAGCGCGTGCTGGTGACCGGGCCCTCGGGCTCCGGCAAATCGACGTTGTTCCGCGCCATCGCGGGCATCTGGCCGTTCGGCAGCGGCACCATTTCCATTCCGGAGAAGGCCACGCTGATGATGCTGCCGCAGCGCCCCTACTTCCCGGTCGGACCGCTGCGCGATGCGGTGGTCTATCCGGCGGAGCGGGGCGCATTCGAGCCGGCGCGAGTCCGGGACGCCCTGGTCGCGGTCGGGCTGCCCGAGTTCGCCGGGCGGCTCGACGAGGACGGCCATTGGAATCGGATGCTCTCGCTCGGCGAGCAGCAGCGCCTCGGGCTCGCCCGCGCGCTGCTGCATGGGCCGGACTACCTATTCCTTGACGAGGCCACCGCCTCGCTCGACGAGCCGTCCGAAGCGCGGCTCTATAGGCTGCTTGGGGAGAAGCTGCCGCAGGCCACCATCGTTTCGATCGGCCATCGCTCGACGCTCGACGCCTTCCATAGCCGCAAGGTGGCGATGATGGAGGATGGCGAGATTCACGTCCTCGGCGATGAGCGGGCCAAGGCGGAGCCGACCGCGGTGCGTTGAGTCTCGGCTGGACAAAGGTCGGAAGCCGGGAACGCACCTGATCTCTCCCCCAAAACAAAAGGGCGGCAGATTACTCTGCCGCCCGCGTTGGGTCGTCTCGGGACAAAACTTACTTCAGGTTGGTCATCGCCGTCAGGTCGAAGGACAGCTTGGCGATACCGGCCGTGCCGCACCAGTTGGAGCCAACGCCAGTCGGGTTGATCGCAGTGACGTTGGTGGTGCCGGAGCCATTGAAGGCGCTGGTGAAGGCGTTGCAGTTACCCTTGTTCAGGTCGGTGTCGGAGTAGCGCAGATCGAGCGTGAACACCTTGTAGGTGAAGCCGATGCCAATATTCCAGGTATTGTAGTCGGCGTACTTGATGCCGTTCGGAAACGGACCGGCGAAGCCCGGATTGGTGAAAGCGGTACCGTAGAAGGAGTCGCTGGTGCCGAGGAACTGGCGGCCGAATTCACCCGACACATACATGCCGACGCCGCTCGAGCCGAAGATCGTGCTGGGCGCGATGTACTTGGCGGTGATCGAGGCGTAGTCGCCCCAAGCGCCGGAGTTCAGGAAGTTCGGCGAGTAGTACTCGTTCAGGCCGATCGCCCAGTTGTCGTTGATGGTGTAAGTTACCTTGCCGTAGACTTCAAAGAAGCTGACGTCCTTCTTCATGACGTTGCCGTTCGCCAGGGCATTGGCGGCGCACTCAGGGCTGAGCGGGTTGCCGGCGGTGTCGACGGCTGCGCCGTAGTAGCAAGTGCCACCCGGATACAGGTAACCCCAGACACCGATGTCAAAAGCGAAGGCGCCGAAGGTCGGACGGATACCGCCGTAGACGTCGACCTCGGCCGCAGCGCGGTTGGCGAAAGAGATGCTCTCCGCGGACAAGCCGACATAGAGCTGGAGGTCTTTGTTGAGGTTGTAGCGGGGTTCGAAATAGGCGGCGACCGACGGCTTGTGGTTCGACTGGGTGACACCGCGGAAGATGTAGTCGTTCATGACCGCGCCGCCGAACGCGATGTCCCAGGGATCAAACGCAGGCGCGGGAGGAGCCTTTAAGGCCTTCAAGGGCATGTCCGCCGCGAAAGCCGAACCCGTCACCATTGCCAGCGCCGTTGCTAACAAAGTCACTTTCTTCATTTCGATCCCCATCACCAGTTCTACCGAGTCGGATTCCCGGAAGCCCCCCGGGGTGTACGACTTGTCTGCAAAATTGCGTTACAGCGGCAATCTGGATGGAGGGGCGTAAAGCGAGAAGCAAAAAACAAGAGCATCTGCTGACTTTTTGGGCGTTCTGCCGATTCCACGAAAGGTTGTCAGCCGGTGTTGCTTCTCGATCACATTATTTCACCCCAAAGTGCACAGAGCCGTCCGGGATACTACGTAGGTCGGCGACGCCGTGGCGCGCACGCTACGAATCAGCTGACTCGAAAAAAGGCAGCCTCCGGCAGCCGTGGCGGCGATGCAAAAAGGCCGCAGCGTCACCGCTGCGGCCTTCCTGCTCTCGATCGTGGTCGGGGATGGACCGGGCGCCTGGAGCTTGGCTCCGAGCTTGGATCCAACCCTTCGGGCCTAGCCTTGCCCGTCGGCCGGCGTCCGTTCCGCAGAAGACGAAGGCATCGCCCAGCTTGTCTCGGCCGCAGGCTCGGGAGCCGGCGCAGCCACTGGAGCCGCCGGCTTCGGCGCGGGAGCTGCCTTCGCCTTCTTCGGTGCAGCCTTCTTCGCAGCTTTCTTCGGCGCCGCCTTCTTCACAGCCTTCTTGGCCGCAGCCTTCTTGGCCGTCTTCTTGGCGGCCTTCTTCGGCGCAGCCTTCTTGGCCGATTTCTTGGCAGACGCCTTGGCCGCCTTCTTCTTCGTAGCCTTCTTCGCCGCTACGACCTTGTTGGCCTTTTTGGCCTTCTTGCTTTTCTTCTTGCTCGCTTTCGCCATCGTGGTCCTCCTGTTGCCGCCGAACAATGGTCGATCGGGTGCCCTTCGGCCGTCACCTCGGGACGAGAAGCCTCATCGCGACGAATTCAATGCCGGCCGCGATCCGCCCGTAGCCCAATCGAGAAGCTCAATCGTGTGTACGACCGGAACTGACGTGCCACTGGCAATCTGCACCATGCAGCCGATATTGCCCGTGGCAATCATGTCCGGCTTGACGCTCGCAATGTTGGCGACCTTGCGATCGCGCAACCTGCCCGCAAGCTCGGGCTGGAGAATGTTGTAGGTCCCCGCCGAACCGCAACACAAATGGCTCTCCGGGACATCTTTCACCACGAATCCATTCTTGGAAAGCAATTCTTTCGGAAGGCCCGTGATTTTCTGCCCGTGCTGCAACGAACACGCGGAGTGATAGGCGATGACGATGTTGTCCTGTCGCGTGGTCGGCGCGAGGCCGAGACCGGCGACGTATTCGGTGATGTCCTTCGCGAGCGCGGACACCTTCGCCGCATCGGCTGCGAACGCGGCGTCCTCGCGCAGCAGATAGCCATAGTCCTTGATGACGGTGCCGCAGCCGGACGCCGTCACCAGGATGGCGTCGAGCCCCTCGCCGGCCGCTTCTTTTTGCCACGCCCTGACGTTGGCACGAGCCCGCGCCAGCGCATCATCGTCGTTGCCGAGGTGATGGGTGAGCGCGCCGCAGCATTGTTCGTCCTTGACCAGAACGACCTCGATGCCATGGCGGGTAAGAAGGTTGATGGCGGCCTGGTTGATGCGTGGCGCCAGCACCTGCTGGGCGCAGCCCTGGAGCAGCGCGACCCGCCCGCGCTTCTTGCCGAGCGCTGCGAACACGCCGCCGGCGGCAGGCCCCGGCGACGGCAGCCGGGCAGGTGCCAGCGCCAGCATCGCCTTGAGGCGCTGGATCAGGCCGGGCGTGGCTGACGGCCGCGGCGTCGGCAGGAAGACAGAGAGGGGCCGGGCCAGCTGTGCCAGCCGCATGCTCAAGCGAAACCATCGCGGGTCGGGAAGCACGAAGGCGAGCACCCGGCGTAGCAGCCGCTCGGGGAGCGGGCGCTGATAGCGCTCTTCGATCCTGACCCGGGCCTGGTCGACGAGGTGCATGTAGTTCACCCCTGAGGGGCAGGTCGTCATGCAGGCCAGACACGACAGGCAGCGATCGACATGCTTGACCACCTCGGCGGTCGGCGCCTGGTCCTTCTCCAGCATCTCCTTGATCAGATAGATGCGGCCGCGCGGGCTATCGAGTTCGTCGCCGAGGAGGACATAGGTCGGGCAGGTCGCCGTGCAGAAGCCGCAATGGACGCAGGCGCGCAGAATCTTGTCGGCTTCCGCGATGTCGGGGTCGGCGAGCTGAGCCAGTGAGAATTCGGTCTTCATTCAGCAAGCGCCCCGCGTCAGCCGGCCCCGGTTGAGGATGGACTTCGGATCGAAACTGGCGCGCACCCGCTCGCTCAGCGCGGCAATGCCCGGCGCTTGCGGATGGAACACATCGACAGTGCGCCTGACATCCTCGGCCGCCCGGATCAGGGTGGCATGCCCACCGGCCGCAGCGGTCCGCTGGCGCACCATGGGGGCATGCGCATCCGCGTTCGGCGGCAGTGCGACCCAGATCACGCCGCCGCCCCAATCGTAAATGACCTCGCCCCCGATCTCGCGCGCCAATTCCGTGCCGAGCGCCGCGCCCGAGGCCGGCGGGCAGACGATCCGCCACACCGGCCAGGGACCAAGCGCGCCGCCGGCCGCGAACGGCAGCACGTCGCGGATGGTAGCCCACAGGGCGGACGACGCAGCGTCCTCGATCAGGGTTGCGGTGCCGAACGGCGCCAGCAATTCGCGCAACGAGCCGGCGCGGTGGCTGGCGGAGGCGCTGATGCCTTCGAGCCGCAGCACCGTCAGCGCCTCGCCCTGGCCGGCGATATCGCCAAGCCCTTCGGTCCTGGCCCGGAACGCCGATTTCGGCAGATGCGCAGCGGCAGAGACGTCGAACGGCGAGCCGAGCGCCGCGGTCATCGCCTTGTTGGCGGCGGCATCCTCTAACCCGCGCAGCAACAGCGTCCGTTCGGCTTCCGGCTTCGGCATCACCTTCAGCGTCACTTCCGTCATCACCGACAGCGTGCCCCACGACCCCGCCAGCAGCTTGCAGAGGTCGTAGCCGGTGACGTTCTTCACCACCTTGCCGCCGGTCTTGAAACTGTCGCCGAAACCGGAGACGGCATGCGCCCCGAGCAGGTGGTCGCGCGCCCCGCCCGCCTTAATCCGGCGCGGGCCGGCGAGCCCGGCCGCGATCATGCCGCCGATGGTGCCTGATACGGCCGCGCCGAGCAGCGGCGCGGTGTTCATCGGCTCGAAGGCGAATTGCTGGTTCTTGGCATCGAGCAACGACAGCACGTCCGCCAGCGGCGCGCCGGCCTGCAGCGTGACGATCAGCTCGTTCGGCTCGTAGGAGATGACGGCATTCAACGCGGAGACGTCGAGCACGGCATTGGTCGCCATGGCGTGCCCGATGCCGCGCTTGCTGCCATGACCGATGATCTCGAGCGGCTGCTCGTTGGCAATCGCCGCGCGCACCACTTCTTCGACGTCTTTGGCGTCTCTGACCTTGAGCGTATCCACGGAAAAGCCGGTAGCGAAATTCGCGGCGGAAATCAAATGTCTCGCACACCAAAGCCGGGCGCGCGAAGGCGCCAGTCCCTCGATGCGACGCGGGAGACAAACCGCCGTCCCGATCGCGCGCCGGATGGCGAGCCCATTCGGGCACGACATTGTCACTTCGTCCACCGTCGAACCATTCCGTCTGCAAACCTCGCTATTGATCAAACTGTTCCAGACGCCCTCGCAACAGGAGTTCCGGCATGAGCGGACAGGCAATCAAGCAGCAGACAGTCAGCGAAGCGACGAGCAGCGGCGGCCTTCTCGTTGTCGCGCAATGGGAGGCCAAGGAGGGACAGGCCGACAATGTCGCCGAAATCCTGCGAGGCTTCCTGCCGGAGGCGCAAAGCGAGCCGGGCGTGAAGCTGTTCCTGATCAGCCGCGGTACGGAGAACCCGGCACAGTTCCTGTTCTACGAACTGTTTCGCGACGAGGCCGCTTTCAAGGCGCACCAGGAGAGTGCGCATTTCAAGACCTATATCGCGGGCGAAGCGCTACCGCTGCTGGCGAAGCGCGAGCGGGCGCAATATGGGATGCTGTAAGCGTTCGCGGAGGGAAGGATTGCAGCCCCTTCCGTCAGCGCGGTCGCCTAGAACCGCGGAATGTCCGAAAACGCCAGCTTGCCCGCATGCACATGCATGCGGCCGAGCTCGGCGCAGCGATGCAGGGTCGGAAACACCTTTCCGGGATTGAGCAGGCCTTGCGCGTCGAAGGCGCATTTCAGCCGCTGCTGCTGGTTGAGATCGATCTCGGTGAACATGTCGGGCATCAGGTCGCGCTTCTCGATGCCGACGCCGTGCTCGCCGGTGAGCACGCCGCCGAACTCGACGCAGGCGCGCAGGATGTCGGCGCCGAAGGCTTCGGCGCGCTCGATCTCGCCCGGCTTGTTGGCATCGTAGAGGATGAGGGGATGCAGATTGCCGTCGCCGGCGTGGAACACGTTGGCGCAGCCGAGCTGGTATTTTTCCGAGAGCTCGCGGATGCGGGCGAGCGCCTTCGGCAGAGCGCCGCGCGGGATGGTGCCGTCCATGCAGAGATAGTCGGGCGAGATGCGTCCCACCGCGGGAAAGGCGGCTTTGCGGCCCGCCCAGAACAGATTGCGCTCGGCTTCCGAACTCGAGATCTGGCAGGTGGTCGAGCCGCAAGCGTTCGCGATGGTCTCGACGCGCGTGATCAGCTCGTCGACCTCGATCTTGGGACCGTCGAGTTCGATGATCAGCAGCGCCTCGACATCGAGCGGATAGCCGGCATGGACGAAGGCTTCCGCGGCGTGGATCGCGGGCTTGTCCATCATCTCCATGCCGCCGGGAATGATGCCGGCGCCGATGATGCGCGCCACGCATTCGCCGGCGGCCTCGACTTCTGCGAAGCCGACCATCAGCGCGCGCGCGGTTTCCGGCTTTTGCAGGATGCGCACCGTGATCTCGGTGATAACGCCGAGCAAGCCCTCGGAGCCGGTAATGACGCCCATAAGGTCATAGCCGCAATTTTCCGCCGACTTGCCGCCGATGCGCAGGATCTCGCCACTCATCAGCACGATCTCGCAGCCGAGCACGTTGTTGGTGGTCATGCCGTATTTCAGGCAATGCACGCCGCCGGAATTTTCCGCGACATTGCCGCCGATCGAGCAGGCGATCTGCGACGACGGATCGGGCGCGTAGTAGAAGCCGGCATGGGCGACCGCCTGGCTGATCGCGAGATTGGTAACGCCAGGCTCGGTGACGACGACGCGGTTGTCGAAATCGATCTCGCGGATGCGCTTGAACTTGCCGAGACCCAGCAGCACGCCGTCCTCGAGCGGCAAGGCGCCGCCTGACAGCGACGTGCCGGAGCCGCGCGGCACCACCTTGATGCCGTGGGCGGCACAATATTTCAGGATGAGCGACACCTGTTCGGTCGTATCGGGCAGCACCACGACCATCGGCGGCTGCCGATAGGCCGTCAGCCCGTCGGATTCATAGGCCCGCATCTCGGCAGGCGTATCGATCACGCCTTCGCCGGGCACGATTGCCCGCAGTGCAGCAACGATCTCCGCACGGCGCGCGAGCACAGCCTGATCGCTCGCAGGCATCATGATGGCCATATCAAATCCTTCACGGCATATCCTTCCGCACGATCGATTTTGTCACAGCAAATCAACCACGTCCGAGATGGTTTGGGTAGGCCATCCGAAAGTCGGACCGGCGATCTTGCACGAGTTCGCTCTGGGACAAGTAGGCAACCATGAAACCTGTCATGGTTTCGTGGCTTGTCCAAGCCGAGCGGGCCGTGCCAAAACCGGCAGGTCCGACGATCACCGACCAGATAAGAGCCACACCGGGAAAGAGACGAAGAGCACCCTATGAAAAAACTGATCTATGGCGCGCTGATGATTCTCACCGTCACTGCCACGGCCACCAGCGCGATGGCGCAGGATGTCGCGGCCGGCAAGACGTCGTTCAATAAATGCCTGGCCTGCCACGCGATCGGCGAAGGCGCCAAGAATAAGGTCGGGCCGGAGCTCAACGGGCTGGACGGCCGTCATTCCGGCACCGCGCCGGGATACAATTACTCTGACGCGAACAAAAATTCCGGCATCACCTGGAATGAGGCGCAGTTCAAGGAATACATCAAGGACCCGAAGGCCAAGATCCCCGGCACCAAAATGGCGTTCGCCGGCATCAAGAACGAAACCGAGATCAACAATCTCTGGGCCTATGTGTCGCAGTTCGACAAGGACGGGAAGATCAAGAAGTAAGCGCGCGACGGGCGGCCGCTAATCGGCGGACGCCTGCGCCGGGACGATTTGAGCGATCATCGTCTCGATCTCTGTCTTCACGAGATCCGGCACGGCGTTCTGCACCATGTGGCCGAGATTGGGCAGCACGATCAGCTTTGCGTTCGGCACTGTCGCGGCAAATGGGCGTGCGTGGGTGTCGGTCTTCACCGTCTTGTCGGGCTCGCCGGCGATGATCGTCACCGGCATTCTGATCTCGCCGTAGCGCGAAATTTGCGCGGCAACCGCTTGCTTCAGCGTCACCAGATCATAGGCGTTGGCGATGAACTCGCGCGGACGCAGCAGCAGCGGCGTCGCAGACTCTTTTACGAAGCCATCCGGCATCGTCTGCGGCAGGAAGACGTTGCGCGCGCCGGACTCGGCAACGAAATACCCCAGCGGCAGTGTGATGGTGTAGGCAAGCAGCGGGCCGATCACCGGCGTTGCGATGACCTCGTTGTAGCGGCCGACGCCGCCGCGCCAGGGATGGGTCACGGGTGCCAGCATGACGAGGCCGGCGACACGGCGGGGATGATCGAGCGCCAGCCGCGCGCCGAGTGCGCCGCTCCAGGAATGCACGACGAAGATCGCGCGATCGATCCCGAGCTTCGCCAGCGCCTCGTCGATCGTCCGCGCCTGGATGTCCGGCGTCGAATCCTGTCGCCGCGCACGCGTGCTCCAGCCGTGGCCGGGACGGTCGATCAGGATGACGCGATGGTCCTTTGCCAGCAGATCCCCGAGCGGGCGCCGCATCACTTCGAGATTGGAGCTTGCGCCATGCAACATCACGATCGGCAGGCCCGCAGCGCGCGGGCCGATGTCGACGACGTGGAGCGTCGCGCCATCAACCTCGATCATCCGGCCCTGCGGCGGAAATGCACGTTGCACGGCAACAATACCGGCCTGCGTGACCAGCGCGAGCAGCACCAGCGCGGTCACGACCGACATCACGATCATGGAGAGAGTCCGGGTAATCCGGGGCACATGGCAGCTACGGGTCTTGGCATGCGGCAGTTTCGCTCCGGGGCTGTGGATATGTGCACAATCTCGATCCGCAAAAACATAATAAAATCAATGATCCTTACGCGCGGCACAAAGCCTCCGACCAGCTTCATGCGGTCGTCATCGCAGCTTCCATATAATCGCCACGGTCGGTTCCGCCATTGAGATGGACGCCGATCCCTCCTCGCAACCTCAGGGGATGCGGGAAAGACCGGCAGGATTATCCTGGTTTGAACCGGAGGATTTTCGATGAGCTTCAGGTCGAATGACACCGCAATCGACGAGATCGTCGCGAGCTGCAACGGCGACTTGCGCGGTGCCGTGCGGGCGCTGCTCCTGATCAACGAACACCTCGAGACCGAGCTCGCAAAGGCTTATGCCGCAGCCGCCGATCGCGGTCTGGCGGAGCGCGGCACCAGCGTCCTGCACTAGCCCGCGCCGTCCTCGGCCTTTTCCTCGTCGGGTGTCAGCGCGGGACAGGCGCGGATGGTCGAACGGGCAAGCTTGGCATCGGCTTTGGATTTGTAAGGGCCGTCGCCGAACCAGATGTCGCCGTCGATGACCGGATTGCTGGTCACGACGTTGCATTTGCCGGTGGCGCGATTGCCGATCACCCAGAACAGTCCGTCGGCGAGGCTCACCGCCCCCGACGCCATCAGCAACGCAGCTGCAAAAATCGAACGCTTCATGGCGGTTCTCCTGCCATGCAGGTAATGCTGCTGGCGTGCCGACAATACCCTTCGCCATGCGAGGCATGTGAACGTGGTTAATTCCCGCGCGCCGCAACCGCTCAAAACATGATTGAGTTATCGGCTAGATGTCGCGGCCTTCGACCTTCTCGGTCAGCGACTTGACCCGCTCGGGGATTTTCTCGAGGTGCGGGTTGACGGCGAGCGCCTTGCGATAGGCTTCAAGCGCGCGCTTCTCGTCACCGACGTCCTGCATGATCATGCCGAGCCCGGCGAGTGCGCCGAAATGACGGGGCTCCCGGGTCAAGACCTCGCGGATGTCGGCGAGCGAGCGGGCATAATCGTTCTGCATGTAATAGAGCGTGGCGCGCCGATTCCAGGCCTCGATGTAGTCGGGCCGCAGCTTGATGACGGAATCCAGAAGCTTGATCGCGACATCGATCTTCTGTGCATCGACCGCCGCCTTGGCCCGGGCCATCAGCAGCGCGGCGGTATCGCTCGGGGTCTGCAGCCAGATCGCCCAGATCCGCGCCTCGACATGCTTGGCGCTAGCTTCGTCAGGGGCGGCCTTCAGCGCACCGAACAAGAAATCGAGATTCTTAGTGCGCTCGGCCTTGGGCAGCTTGGCCGGCGGCTCCGGCAGCTTCTTCTGCGGCTTCGCCGGCGGCGCCGGATCATCCTGCGCCAGCGCAGGCGCGAGGCCAGCGGTCCCGAGGACGAGAGCCAGGCACAGCGTGCGGACGAAAGGGAATCTCACTACCATGGTGAAAGTCTAAACGCGCAAAGCCGCCCTTGCAAAGCAAAGGCGGCGTCAAACTCGTGTGAGCGGTCTTGCGGGCGCGTGCGAGGCGACCGCGAGGGCAGAGATCAGCCGCCCAGATCAGCCCTGGCGAGCCTTGAAACGGCGCTGCACCTTGTTGATCACATAGACCCGGCCCTTGCGGCGGACCAAGCGGTTGGCGCGATGGCGACCGCGCAGCGACTTCAAGGAGTTACGGACCTTCATGGTAGAATCCTGAACGTTCGAAAGGCCGTGTTCGGCACTACCGTTTCGGCACGCGCGAATGTGGCAAAATGAGATCTTTCCCGCTGGCGGACCGACCGCCCGGGACGGGGCGGTTCTTAATGCATGGCGGGAGGTCATGTCAATGTTAACTGCCCGGTTCCGAACCGGCAAATTCGCGAAAACAACCCCATGCACGGTAGAAGCGGCCGGATCGGCCCGATCTTCCGCGCGGCCAACCAAGGTTCGCCGCCAGCTACGCCTTGCCAAATTCGTTATATCATATAATCAATTCGGCAACCCGTCGGGAGGACACCATGCCGAAGCTGAAGCTGCCCAACATCGACGATGTCGTCGCCATCGACATCCACACCCATGCCGAGGAGCCCTGCGGTTGTCATCCCGACGATGGCTATGACGATTTCCAGGCGCAGATGGCGGAGTACTTCAAGTCGCCCAACAAGCACCCACCGACCGTGCCGGAGACCGCGGCTTACTACCGCTCGAAAAACATCGCCGCGGTGATCTTCCCGGTCGACGCCGAGCGCGAGACCGGCTTCCGCCGCTACAACAATTACGAGATGATCGAGGCCGCCTCCGACCATCTCGACGTCCTCATCCCGTTCGTCTCGATCGACCCGCACAAGGGCAAGCTCGGCGTACGCGAGGCGCGCAAGCTGATCGAGGAATACGGCGTGCGCGGCTTCAAATTCCATCCGACCATGCAGGGCTTCTACGCCAATGACCGCATGGCCTACCCGCTCTACGAAGAGATCAACAATGGCGGGGCAATCGCGCTGTTCCACACCGGCCAGACCGGCGTCGGCTCGGGCATGCCCGGCGGCATGGGCATGCGGCTGAAATATTCCAACCCGATGTACATGGACGACGTCGCGGCCGACTTCCCCGACCTCAAGATCATTCTCGCTCACCCCTCCTTTCCCTGGCAGGAGGAGGCGCTGTCGGTCGCAACCCACAAGCCGAACGTCTATATCGACCTGTCGGGCTGGTCGCCGAAATATTTCCCGCCGATCCTGGTGCGCTATATCAACTCGATCCTGCAGGATAAGATGCTGTTCGGCTCGGACTGGCCGGTGATCACGCCGGACCGCTGGCTGTCGGACTTCGCCAAGATTGACATCCGCGACGAGATCCGGCCGAAGGTCTTGAAGGCCAACGCGCGGAAGCTGTTAGGGATCTAGGCATGTGCTGAGAATTGGCGGGGCCCGCTTGATCCCTCATAGCGGATCCGCCGCGAACGCGGCACGAGGTCCTAGGCCGCGACTGGCGGGCGCATCCAGACAATCGCGATCTGGCCTATCGACGCACACTTGGCGATGCCTCGCGTTGCGCGGCGTGACCCTCGAAAAAGGAAAGCGGGAACCCGAAGGTCAAGCCCGCGCGAATCTCGTTCACCGGATGGCCATTCGTGAGCCCGTGACGTATCGCGACGTCGAAGCTGAGATCATCGCGAACGCGATAAATCAGGCCGACAAGGCCTGAGAATGTCTCCTGCTTTCCAAACTCGTTCTCGTAGAAAATTTCGGCGACGGGTCGAACCGTCCATGCCGACGGTCCTTCGACAATAGCGCCGAGGAAGAGATCGCCATGATGGTCGCGGGTAAGAGCGGTCTCGGCGTTGAGGTGGACGGTGCCCCAATCCCAGCGCTGCGAAACGATGCCGGCCAGGCTTGCGCCGACGCCTGAATTGCCAATGGCTGTCCGGAAGCAGGATGCCAAATTCGGTTGCAACGCTTGGGCCGGTTTTGTCCTGCAGGCTGCCGGGCACCACCACATGCTTGAGGAACGCTCCGGCCGCCGCCAGGCTTGTGGGTCCCACCGGCGAAAGCGGTGTCTGTCCTTGGCCTTCCAAGACGGCTTCCCAGTCCTCGCTTAAGCCGTAGTTGATGACCGTAGCCGGCGCGATAAGGCTTGTCCCGCTCTCATCGCGCAAACGTCCAGCCGGCTGCAGTTCGATCTCGATTTCCCCCTTTTTTGCGACGGCGGCATCGGTGCCGTCGAAAGGGCGATAGGCCCGAGCAGGATCAGGCAAGGCGAGCAGGCTCAGCGTGATTATGGAGACCGAAGCGAGAGGCCCCGGAATTCTTCGGAAAACTCGGCAGTTGGCAGACATGCGCGCCTCCCGACAGTCGATGTCAAGGCACCGGTTTGAACATCCAGATCGCCGCCGGTCCGGCAGGACCTGCCCGGACGGCGACAAGCAGACGATCCATATCCGGCACGAACAGCGACGTGCGCGCCCCTGTGGCGGTCGGAATGCGCGCCATTCGCCGGTAGGCCGTGGCGTTGGTTTCAAACACGTCGACGTAACCTGCGCCGCAGCTAACATAGACGCGGTCCCGCTTTGCATCGACGGAGAGATCGTCGACGTCGCCGCAGGTCTCGGCGGTCGCGACTGACTTGCCATCGGTAGTGGCGAAGACGGCGAGCTGGGGAGGCCTACGGAAGGCCACCAGAAGCTGCTTTCGATCGCGGTCGACGGCCATGGCGAAATTCCCGCTCTTATCCATCGGCCAGTTTGCGATCTGTTTTCCGGATTTTCCGTCAACCACCGCGACCGAACGGGAGTTGGGCAGATTGACGAAGATCCGGTCCTCGACAATCTGGAAGCCTTCAGGGTGTGCCTTCAGTGGCGCGCTCTGGACCATGCTATGATTCGAGGGGTCGACGAACGCCAAGGCGCCATCACCGTAGCCAATGACGACGCGTTTGGCCGCGGAATCGATGCGGATATTATCGGCATCGTTGCCAAGTTCGATTTGCCCTGTCGCCTTGTAAGCGTTTCCGTCGAACAGCTTGACCATGCCATCGCGGGCATTGGCGACGTAGAGCGTGTCGGTCGATGGCTCGTAGCCGACGCCTTGCGGTTCGTTAAGGCCAGCAATGGTGCGAACTACGCTGCGATTGGCGAGATCGACAACGCCGACGCTATCATTGCCAAGCTCGGCAACGAACAGTCGTTGCCGCTTCAAATCGATCGCCATGTGATCGATTCGGCCGCGCACGTCGCCGAGCAGAATCTTGGCTTCGAGTTGAAGCGGTCCCTTGTCCGTCGATTGAGCGGACGCGCCAGTACTCACCAAGATCGTGAAGACGGCCGACCCTGCAATAATCGCCCGGAGCGGATTTGACATCGCCATGACCCTTTCAGTGCATGACCCAGCCCGGCTGCAGGATCGGATGGGCGATCAAGCCGACCACGGCGGTGGCCGCGATGAGTAAAGCATTGCTCACCTTCCAACGAAACAGAATTGCCAACGCAGGATCCCGATCAGCGCGGTCAGCCAGTCGCCGATCGCGATTTTTCCAAGCAGGATACACGCGCCGAGGTTCCGATCGCGGGCCGCATAGGCGCCCTCTAGGGAAACCTTGCACATTGGGATTGCCGCGATGGCGCGCGAGCAGGGGCGCCGCGATCAGGACGATCACAAGCCCGCTGCCGAAGGTGAGCGAGCCGGCCTTGAGAAAGAAGAGGCCCATGCACCCCGAGAAGCCGCAGCACAGATATGCGATATAGATGCCGACCTCGATCGCGAGCGGTCCCGGCAGCGACTGGCAGATGGCGATGGCCTCGCGCATCTGCCCCTTTTGTCAGCCATTTCTTGCCATCGACGAGTTCGCGCCCCATCTGACCGACCAGCGCCACTGGTCCGCCAGACCGCACGAAAATGCTGGAGATCATGCGCCGACACGGCATCACGCCGGTGCAGCCATCCCCGTCGGCCTGACCCAAAATGCCTGCCACCATTGGCAAGCTCCTACTTGCAGCCGCGGCAAATCGTTAGCTTGCGTTTCAACGCCTCATCTTCTTGATCAATCGATTGCTGCCCCGCGATGCTTTCCGCCCCCCAATTGCGATTGGAGTCTTTTGCTGCGCGTGATCTCACGGGTCGGGCTGCCTGACCTGACGTGTCACTGTCATCGGCGGGATCGATGCTAAAGCCGTCGTAGTCGACGGCTGGATTAGGCGACGGCGAGGGCCCGCCGATCACCGGCCTAGACGAAACCTTGTCGGATGCCGCCGGTGGGAGGGCGCCGCTCGTCGCCGATGACGGCTCGCCATTGCGCTTTGCCGGGGGCGTGGAATTTTTGGCGGCCACTCGTGGCGGCGGCGACGCTTTGGGCACCGCCACTGGCGGCCACGCGCTGTTGGTGGTGGCCGGAGGCGCCTCCCCCTGTTCGCTCGACGGCGGAGCAAGCGAAAGTGGCGGGGCGACTGAGGTCTGGCCTCTCGCGCTGCCCTGCAACCAAACGCCGGCAGACAGGAAGCCAAGGGCAAAGAGCGTGGCGCTTTTCATCGACGTCCTTCAAACGGCGTTGGTTGAGCAATTGATCGCATGACTCTGCGAGCCATACCGTGTTGAAAAACGTATCCCGCACTCACATTGCGGTCAAAGTTGACGGAAATGGGGAGCGGGGGGCTTCTCCCCCGACCGCAGCGCCTTATCACGGCAGCCCCAGCCGGCGGAACAGCGCCGAATTCGCGTTTCCTTCTTGGATCGGTATCGCATCGCCTTGTATAGTTCTCGCTCCCGCAACGATCCCGGAGGACCGGTCAATTGAGCATCAAAGCCGTCGTTTTCGATGCCTACGGGACGCTCTACGACATCCAGTCGGTGGCTGACATCACCGAGGATGCATTTCCGGGTTACGGCGAGATCATCACGCAGGTCTGGCGGATCAAGCAGCTTGAATACACCTGGTTGCGCTCGCTGATGCGTCGTTACCAGGATTTTTCTGCCGTGACGCGTGACTCGCTCGCCTATACGCTGCGCGTGCTCGGGCTTGCCTACGAGAATGAGGCGTTCGAGCGGGTGATCGAGAAATATCTGCACCTCGATCTCTATCCGGACGCCACGGCAGCGCTTGCGGCACTGAAGCCGCGCAAGCTCGCGATCCTCTCCAACGGCAGCCCGGACATGCTGAATGCGCTCGTGCGCAACAGCGGTCTCGACCGGCTGCTCGATGCCACCATCAGCGTCGATGCCAAGAAGATCTTCAAGCCGAGTCCCGAGGCCTATGAGCTGATCGGCGAGGTGCTCGGCACCGCGCCGGACGAGGTGCTGTTCGTCTCCTCCAATCCCTGGGACGTGGCGGGCGCGAAAGCGTTCGGACTGAACGTCGCCTGGATCGAACGGGTGACGCCGGAGGCGATGGCGCTGGCTTGCGTCGAGAACGAACTCGTAGCACCGCTGACGATGTTCAAGGCGATCCGCACCCAGACGGATGAGCTGGGCTTTATGCCGGATCATCGCGTCCGTTCGCTCTCAGAGCTGCCAAGGATCGCTTAAGGATTGCCTAGGCAGCGTCGCCCGCCCGTATGTCTGAAATGAGCTGACTGGAATGAGCCTGGAATCCGTTCGCGCCTTCTTCGCCGAGAAAGCCCCCGACATATCAGTGATTGAATCCCCGATCAGCTCGGCCACGGTTCCGCTGGCCGCCGAAGCCTATGGCGTCGAGCCGGGGCGGATCGCCAAGACGCTGTCGTTGCGCGTCGGCGAGCGCGTGATCCTGATCGTCGCGAGCGGCACCTCGCGCATGGACAACAAGAAGGTCAAGGCGCAATTCGGCGGCAAGCCGAAGATGCTCGGGCTGGAAGAGGTCGCAGAGATCACAGGCCACGAGGTCGGTGGCGTCTGCCCGTTCGGGCTGAAATCGCCGCTGCCGATCTATTGCGACGCGTCGCTCAAAGCGTTCGATATCGTGGTGCCGGCCGCAGGTTCGACCCACAGCGCCGTGCGCATCACGCCGCAGCGGATGGCCGAGCTGACCGCGGCCGAATGGGTCGATGTCTGCGAAGTCACATCCTAGTCAAAGCTAATCATCTTCGTCGTATGATCGCGGCTGCACTTGCTGGGGCGCGTGGTTGTAGCGTGGCGACGGCGCGACGCGACCGCGGGGAACCTGCTGCGGCGGGATCTGATTGTTGGACTGGAACACTGCGCGGCAGCCGCTGGAGAGCTGCGGCGTGTTCTGCTGCAAACAGGCCGTGATGCGGTTCACGTCCGGAATCTGATCGCTGCACAGGCGCCACACGTCGGGCGTGCAGGCCATCTGCTGTTCCATGGTGCCACGATATTCTTCGGCGGAGGCGGCGCTCTGGGCGACGATGCCGCCGATCGCAAGCGCCACACCCAGCGCAATCCGCTCTGTTCGCATGTCTCGATTCCTTCCCGGGTCTGTCGAATTCTCGTCAAACAATGAGACGCAGGGAGGTTCTGAACCAACAAAAAAATGTGAAGGCGGAACCTTCTCTACCGATCTTCTCACGGCCGCGATCAGTTGCATGGGCGCTTTTCTTGTTTCGCTCCCGCGTGGCGTGGGCGATCGGCAAGAACAAGCGGTTCACGAAAAATTATCCATCTTCGGCCCGGCCGGGAACGCGTCCCTGATGCCACAGTTGCCTTTTTAGGGAGTGAGTGATGCATAAGCTTGGGACCATCGACATCGCCTTGGACGAGATGCTGATCGATCTCGCTGCGATCGTGCTGCGGCTTTCAAAGCCGGATGTCACGCGAACGGCGGAAGCCCGGCGCGCATTGGCGCAGTCCGTCCATCAATACGGCGTCTGTGCCGCACGCTCCACCGACCCGCGCGTGCACGAATTGAAGATGCAGCTGGATGAGACGCTGAAGCCGCCGTTGCGCGTCGTCGCAAGCGACGGCGTGAAGGTGTCGTAGTTGCGCCCGGTCATTGCGAGGAGCTCGCGACAAAAATTGCGGAGCAATTTTGCGCTGATGCGACGAAGCAATCCAGAATCCCTCCGGAGAGACACTCTGGATTGCTTCGCTACGCTCGCAATGACGGCGATCGTCGCAGCCGCTCGCCCTACAGCTTCGCTTTGCCGCGCGGCTTCCGCTTGCATGTCCCGGGCAATTTCGCCGCGAGGAAATCGCCGAGGGCTTCGACGCGTGCTGGGCGCGGGCCGCCGGGCGGGGTGACGAGGTGCACGGCGCCTTCGGCCTGCTTCCAGTCTTTCAGGATCACTTCGACTTCACCGGACGAAATCGCCTCTCCGACGATGAACTCTGGCAGCTCGGCGATGCCGAAGCCGGCGATCAGCGCCGGCATCACGGCCTCGCCATTGTTGACGCGGAGCCGGCCGCCGGGGCGAACACTTGCCTGCTCGCCGGCGGAATTGGTGTAGTGCCAGATGTTGGGCGTCGAGAGATAGGCGTAGCTGAAGCACTTGTGCTCGGCGAGATGCATCGGATGCGTCGGCCGGCCGTGTCGCTTGAGATAGGACGGCGCGGCCACCGTGAAGCGCGGCATCGTGAAGAGCCGCCGCGCGATCAGCGAGGAATCCGGCAGGCGCGCGATCCGCACCGCCATATCAAAGCCCTCGCCGACGAGATCGACGGTCGCATCGGCCAAGTGCAGATCGACCGAGACTTCCGGATAGGCCTCGAAAAACTCCGGCAGCAATGGTGCCACCGCCTTGATGCCGAACGTCATGGGCACCGCGAGCCGCACCAGGCCGCGCGGCGCCACCGATTGCGCCAGCGCCTCGTTCTCGGCCGCCTCACCGTCGGCAAGCAGACGCGTGGCGCGGTCGGCGAGCTTGTGACCGGCATCTGTCAGTGCAAGCCGGCGCGAGGTGCGGTTGAACAGCCGGGCGCCAAGCCGTTCCTCCAGCCGGGTGACCGCCTTGGAGACCGTCGCCTTCGACGTTGCGAGTTCGCTCGCGGCCGCCGCAAACGACCGCAATTCCACGACTTTTGCGAAGATTGCGAGCGCCTCGAAGTCCGGGAGTTTTGCCATGGGGTCAATCCAATCAGAATATTTAGGGAAACAATGAGTTTCGACAGTTTCTATTTCTATACCACAAGCGGAGGCCTATCCAAGGGTCATCAGGAATTCAGGACTGGAGAAATCCAATGACCAGGAAGCTCTCGGGCAAGGTTGCCCTCGTCACCGGCGGCTCGCGCGGCATCGGCGCAGCCTCGGCCCGCGCTCTCGCCGATGAAGGCGCGGATGTCGCCATCAGCTACGTCGCTTCACCCGAAAAGGCCGAAGCTGTCGTCGCCGAATTGAAGGCGAAGGGCGTTAAGGCGCGTGCCTTCAAAGCGGATCAGGCCTCCGCCGAGGATGTGACGAAGCTCGTCAACGACGTGGCGAAGGAATTCGGCCAACTCGACATTCTCGTCAACAATGCCGGCGTCGCCGTCGGTGGACTGATCGACGATGCCGCGACCGACACCGCCGCGCTCGCACGCCAGGAGAGCATCAACGTGCACGGCGTGGTCGCTGCGATCCGCACGGCCGCGAAGCTGATGGGCGAAGGCGGCCGCATCGTCACGATCGGCTCCGGCATCGCCACGCGGGCTTCGTTCCCGGGTCTCGCCGATTACGCTGCAACCAAGGCTGCGCTCGTTGGCTATTCCAAGGGCGCGGCGCGCGACCTTGGACCGCGCGGCATCACGGTCAACGTGCTCCAGCCCGGCTCGATTGATACCGACATGAATCCGAAGGATGGCGGCGAGTTCGCCGAGACCCAGCGCAAGCAGCACGCGCTGCAGCGCTTCGGCCGCCCCGAGGAGGTCGCCGCCGGCGTCGTCTTCCTCGCGAGCCCGGAAGCCTCCTTCGTCACCGGGACCGTGCTCAATGTCGATGGCGGGTTCGGCGCCTGATCAAGGCGCCACCGTCCAACCCAAGGAATTGCGCAGATGATCGAACTCAGACCCTTCAACAAGCTCGGCGGCGCCGATCACGGCTGGCTGAAAGCAAAACATCATTTCTCCTTCGCCAGCCATTACGACCCGAACAATATGGGCCATGGCGCCTTGCGGGTGTGGAACGACGACGAGATCGCGCCGAACACCGGCTTTCCCGCCCATCCCCATGCCAACATGGAAATCATCACCTATGTGCGCGAAGGTGCGATCACCCACCAGGACAGCCTCGGCAACGAGGGCCGCACCGAAGCGGGCGATGTGCAGGTCATGAGCGCCGGCAGCGGCATCCGCCACTCCGAGTACAATCTGGAGCCGACCAAGACGCAGATCTTCCAGATCTGGATCGAGCCGACCGCGCGCGGGGGACAGCCGACCTGGGGCTCAAAACCGTTTCCGAAGGCGGACCGCTCCGGCAAGCTCGTCACCATTGCGAGCGGCATCGCGGGTGACACCGACGCGCTGCCGATCCGCGCCGACGCGCGGGTGCTCGCAACGACGCTGCGGGCCGGCGAGAGCGCGGAGTATGAGCCGCAGACCTCGCGCCACCTCTATCTGGTGCCGGCGGCAGGCGCGATCGAGATCAACGGCGTGCGCGTCAACGCCCGCGACGGCGTCGCGATCCGCGACGAGAGCAAGCTGACAATCACGGCGCTCGAAGACTCCGAGCTCGTGCTCGTCGACGCCGCGTAACCACATCATCTGCCGTCATTCCGGGATGGCGCGAAGCGCCAGACCCGGAATCTCGAGGTTCCACATTGCGCAATTGCGCAATGGGGTTCGGCATCGCCCCGGAACGACGAGCAATCACGAACATTCACTGATCACCCCCAACGGAGACCACCATGACCAAAGTTCTCGTCCTCTATTATTCCGCCTATGGCCACATCGAAGCGATGGCGAATGCCGTTGCCGAGGGCGCGCGCGAGGCTGGCGCGGCCGTCGACATCAAGCGCGTGCCTGAGCTGGTGCCGGCCGAGGTCGCCAAGGCCTCACACTACAAGGTCGACCAGGCCGCGCCCGTCGCCGAGATCTCGGACCTCGCCAATTACGATGCGATCATCGTCGGCACCGGTACCCGTTTCGGCCGCATGTCCTCGCAGATGGCGAACTTCCTCGATCAGGCCGGCGGGCTCTGGGCCAAGGGCGCCCTGCACGGCAAGGTCGGGGGCGCCTTCACCTCGAGCGCGACCCAGCATGGCGGCCAGGAGACGACGCTGTTCTCGATCATCACCAACCTGCTGCATTTCGGCATGACCATTGTCGGATTGAACTACGGCTTCGCCGGCCAGATGAAGCTCGACGAGATCACCGGCGGCGCACCCTATGGCGCCACCACGATCACCGGCGGCGACGGCAGCCGCCAGCCCAGCGCCAATGAGCTCGCCGCCGCGCGCTATCAGGGACGAGCAATCGCGGAGACCGCGAAGAAGCTGCATGGTTAAGCCTCGGCCTCACGATCGGCTGCATGGCAGATAAGACGCGGGCGGCATTCTCTAGCGGGAATGCCGCCCTACCTATCTGAGCAGGAACGACAGGGCTTGCGACACGCAAGGCTTACGACACGATGGCTTTCGAACTTCTCTTGATCGCTCAGATGATCCGCAGGCCGGCCCAGGCCCTTGCGCGGCGCTGGTACTGCCGCAGCCTGTTCCGCGCCTCGCGAGGCCGGTTTCACTGCGCCGGGTGCGCGGGATCTTGAGTATCAGCTCTGCGTGATGTCCGCGTGCAGCGGGATGCTGACCGTCGGCGCGGAAGCAGGCGCTGTTGAAAGCCACCAGTCGTCGCCCGCGAACCAGCAGGTGTCGTCGGGCGTGTCCCCTCGCCGCAACGACTGCACGCGCTCCCATCCCTTAGCGAACGCCTCGGCCAATCGCCGGCCGGCGTCCGCATCCTGAAGTCCCGCGCAGCCGATGAACTGGGCGCGTCCCAGGAATTTAGCTGGCCAAGCCGCCCCCTGCTCCGGACGTGTGATCATCAACATGCCGCCGAGCACACCCTCCGGCGCCAGCGGAAACACCAGCCTGCCGCAGGGCCGCAACGCAAGAAGCCATTCCATGGCCGGCTGCGCCGCGCCGGCACAAACGTAAATCACGTCGACGTTGGGCAGATCGGACGCAATGCCCGAACGCTCGCGCAGCTCGACCGTGGCGATGTCTTTCAAATTCTCGCGCGCAAGCCCTGCCAGGCGTTCGTCGATCTCATAGGCGTAGACGCGACCATTGGGCCCGACGAGCTCGGCGAGGATCGCGGTGTAGTAGCCGGTGCCCGCGCCGATCTGGAGCACGCTCTCGGCTTCCCTGACGCCGGTGCCGCTGAGCCAATAAGCGTGCGCGCCAGGCATGCCGATGTTGACGCCACGCGCGGGATCCAGCGCCAGCAGTGCGTTCTGATAGAGAAAGGCGGGATCATCGTCGGGCGTCACGACGTAGGGATGGCCGCCAAGCGAAATCGACCACGGTCCCGGCCCCGCGAAGGGTTCGCGTCTCACGTTGCGAAACGCCTGCTCGATACGCGGGTCGGTGCTCTTGGCCGCAGCGCAGATCAACTGCGCGTAGAACGCGCGAAATTTGTCCGAACGATCGTTCATGTCGCCTCCTGGCGAGGACGACGATAGCACAACGATTGCGATATTCGAATGACCTTGCAACCCGCGGGCGTGGGCCGCTCTAACGCGTGCCCTTGCCCATGGCGCGCGCCGCGAAGGCGGCGAGCTTCGGATGGCGGCGCAATCTCTGCGCGGCATGGTCGCGCAGGACATAAGGCAGCCCACGCCAGGACAGGGCGACGCTGACATCGGTCAGCGGCACCGGCTCGGCGGCAAAGCGGCGCTTGTAATCGTGATTGCCGATGCTGAGATCGAAGCGCCGCACGCCCTGCGCATGCAGCGCCGCGATGGTGCGCTCGGTGACGAGCAGCCCCGGCGAGCAACTCCCCCATTGCTTGCCGGCATGGCCGATGCGCAGCAGGTAATAAGTCGCGCCGTATCTGACGCCGAGCGTGGTGGCGACAATGCCCTCGTCACAGACGAGCGCTGAGATCACTGCATAGCCTTCCGCAACACCCTGCCGGCCAACCTCGCGGTAAAACCTGGCGTGGGCCTCGTCGTTGAGGACGAACCGCGAGCCGAGCTGCTGCATGCGCTCCTGCTGCTGGACGTCCATGACGTCGAGAAGCTCGTTTGCGCGGGCAATGTCGGTGGCGATCTCGAACCGCGCGCCGGCATGGCGGCTGAACACGCGCCAGCAACGCGGCATCTGCATGCGCTTGATCGAGGCCTGATAGTCCGCATAGTCGTCGCCGGTCAGCACCAGATTGCCGTTGAGCGAGCAGGAGCCGAGCCGGCCGAGCGACACCAGCGGATTCGGCTTGCCGCCGACATAGCCCGGCATCTTCTTCAGGCGCAGGAGGTCGAAGCGGTCGGGCAAGGCGCGCAAACCATCCACCAGCGCCGCGCTGATCGCCTGCGCGCCGGCCGCATCGAAACTCGCGTCGCAGGCCAGGATCGGGGCGTTGTTGTCGGAGACGCCGAGATCGGCAAATTCGACGACACGGATGCCGCGCCTAGTGTGGCTGAACATCGGCACCATCGCGATGTCCTTGCCTGTCGTCGCATCGCTGATCACAGCGATCAGCGGCGCGAGGCCGTGAAAGGCCTCGTACCAGGCACCCAACCAGTAACCATGCTGAAACGCGGTGCGATGGCCCGCGTTCAGGCGCAATGCGGCCCGTCGCCAGTCACGCAGGAAATCGACCGAGATTCCCGACGTGCTGGACACCCGACCATCTAATTGCTCGACGCTGAGGAACGCCATTCGCTGGGCATACAATTACTGAACGTTTCCAGATAGATTATGTTTTGCCGCAGACCACAAGCTACGTCGCTGCTTATCGTTAAATCCATGCCGTCACGGCGCGCGTAAAGCCTCTCGTGTCCCGATATGAAACGCTCGGCCGCAACAAGCTGTCAGCGATCGGGTCCCGACTGCGTGACGCATTGGAACCTGGCCAGGAAATGCAGGCCGCCGACCGCGAGCGCGAACATGAACCAGACCGGATTCTGCCGTTCGAGCAGGAAGGTCTCGGTGGTCCCGAAATACAGGCCGAACAGCCAGATGGTCAGGAACAGCTTGCCAAGCGCGTTGCTGCGGTTGTGCGCCTGGGTCTCCTGGAAATTGCGCAGCGGCGCGAGAACGAAGATGAGGACGACGAGCAGCAGGCCCGGCAAGCCGATGGTGATGGCGAGGTCGAGATAGCTGTTGTGGCTGTGCGCCGCGGTGACCGCCCATTCGGAGCCCTTGGCGGTCTGGCGCTCGGTGACATCGTCCCAGAACGCCGAATAGCCGTGGCCGATGATCGGCTTTTCCGTCACCGCTGCGAGCGCGAATTCCCAGATGTCGGAGCGGCCGGTAAAGGTGGGATCGACCGGAAGCATCCGCGTGACGCTGCCAAGCGCCGGGCTCATGACACTGCCGACCGTCAGCAAATTCATCACGATCAGCGGCGCGAAGCAGATGATCCGCTTCAGCCACAGGCTTCGCGTGACGTAGACCAGCGACGCCAGGGCATAGATGGCCAGGCACAGCACCGACGATGTCTTGCCGCCGGTGAAGATCAGGAAGATGCCGGCCAGCAGTGCGATCGCCGGCCCCATCACGAAGGAGCCGACGGCAGAAAGGTAAATGCCGACATAGACCAGAATGGTCATCACCGGCGAGGCGACGTTCTTGTGGCCGAAGCTGCCGCGCCAGTCGCCGGCGAGCTGCGGCTCGGTGATGTCGAGCGCGCTATGGATCGAATATTGCGGGGCGAAGACAACGCCGAGATAGCACAGCACCAGCAGCACCAGCGCCGCACCGCCGAGGCATAGATTGAAGCTCCGCTGCGTCGGCGGCAACAGCGGCAGGATCACCGCGAGCGAGGTCACGCTGGCCGCGAGCACGAAGCGCTGGATCGAGACCTCGCGGCTCTCGGACAGAACGACGTTGATCAGCATCCAGCCGACGAGGCAGAGATGCAGCGGCGTCACCAGCGTCTTCAGCGAGGGCGCATCGCTGGTGAGAACGAACAGCAGGGCGACCGCGGCGAGCAGGCCGAACGTGATGTAGGTCAGCGCCAAGCGTCCGCCCACGACGTTGGCGACGTCCTCGCTGCGCAGATCGGGGAACGGATCGAGCGTGATCATGACCAGCAACAGCGCCACCACCACGATCAGGCAGCGCGCCAGCTGCACCACATTCAGCTTCGCAAGCCCGTCACGCAGCGCATGGCCGAGCGACGGGGCGTCGACGTCAGTCATGTCTGCGGCACTGCGATCCATGCCTCAAGGCCGATCCAGGACGATGGGGGACCTCTTCGGTCTAGCCCATCCCCGTTAACCATCCGTCAACCAGCATGCCGGAAGCGGCGGCGGCCGGCTGCTGCCGCGCGACGCTGCGCGCGATCTCGTAATATTGCAGCGCGCGCTGCTCCAGCGTGAGATTGTCCAGGATGTAGCCGCGCGGATCGAAGCGGTGCGAGGTGCAGCCGGCCCAGAAATCAGCCCAGCGTTCCTCGAAGCCGGCGCGACCTGCGAATTTGAGACCGCAGCGATCGTCCCAATAGGGCACCGACGAGACCGGCTCGAACCGGACGCGGTGCGGATAATAGTCGGGATCCGGCCAGGGGCCGCCGGGATCCCAGGCAAACACCGGCACGCCGCTGGACAAGGCCTGCTGATAGGCAATGCCCTGGCTCTCGTTCTGGCACAGGAAGATCATCGCGCGCGAGCGCGCCAGGGCAGCCTGATAATCCTCCTCCTTGTAGCTGCCATAGCGCAGCTCAGTGAACGAGCGGCCTTGCCTGATGAGCCGCGCGCGGACTGGTTCGACCAACTCCGGCACGTAGCGCTCACGGTCCCAATGGACCTTATCGTAGAGCAGCACGTCGACAGTCTTGTCGCGCGGACGCGACGGTGCCCACAATTCGGTGTCGATGCCGACCGGCCAGGCTTCCGTCTCCGGCCAATACGGCCGGTACATGTCGGCATACCAGGGGCCCGGCACCACGACCTTCTTCACCGGCAGCCGCTTGAACAGGTCGGGATCGTCGAGCGGATGATTGTGGGCGGCAACGCCAAGCAGAATCGGATTCTTCCAGGCGAATTTGTCGAGCAGGAAGGGGCGGCCGATGATGCAGGCGACCTCCTCGGGATGCTGCGCGATATAGCTGTAGTCGTTGACGCGGTAGCGGATGCCGAGCCGGTCGAGCCCGGCGCAGAGATTGAGGAACACGCGCAGCTGTCCGCTCATGCGTGGCTCGCCGAATAACATCTTGCGTGCCATGCGCCGCAGGTGCCGGTCGCCGGGGAACCAGCGATCGTCCTTGTCCTCGTAGAACAGGTTGAGGATCATGTCGTCGGGATCGTAGTCGAATGTCTTTGCGGGCACTTGCATCCATCCGCGGCCATCAGGCCTTGCATTCTCGCATGAGGCCGGCTGTCGCATCTCTTCAAAGCTGCGGCAGACTTAAGCCCGCAGGGTTTAACGCTAATTGACGAAACCGGCGGCGCGATGGTCTTCGCAACAACGATTTGATCATTATGTGGGTATCATTCGCTGATGGCCGCGCGAGGCGGCTGGTTAATGGATCCTTAAAGACGACGAGCCATCGCTTGACCCTCACCGAGGCCATGCTCGATGCACCGACCGCCGCGCCCGCGGCGACGGACGCGCATGCGGTGACGCCTGCGGTCTCGGTCGTCATCCCCGTGAAAAATGCCGCCGCCTATATCGGCGAGGCCATCGCAAGCGCGCTGGCGCAAGAGGGCGTCACCGAGGTGATCGTTGTCGACGATGGCTCGACCGACGGCACCATTGCGATCGTCCGCGCCATCGGCGATCGCCGACTGCGCCTGATGACAAACGATGCCAGCGGCGTCTCGGCCGCGCGAAATCTCGGCGCGCGAGACGCGCGCGGGGACTGGCTGATGTTCCTCGACGCCGACGACCGCCTGCGGCCCGGCGCGGTGACGATGCTGCTGGCCGCGGCCAAGGCTGCGCCGCACGCGGTTCTCGTCTATGGCGATTACAACACGATCGACAGCACGGGACGGACGATCGGCCGCCGCGACCTGCTGAAGGGACGCCAAAAGCCGTCAGGAAACGTGCTGGAGCGCCTCGCCGCCGGCAATTTCATCGTCAATGGCGGCATCATGCTCATTCGCGCCGACGCCTTCCGCAAGGCGGGCGGCTTCGACCTCTCGCTGCGCTATTGCGAGGACTGGCATTGCTGGTGCCGCCTCGCCGCAACAGGCGAGTTCGCTTATGTGCCCAAACTTCTGCTCGACTATCGCCTGCACACGGCGAGCACCATGAACGCGGCGGTGCGAACGCCACGGGATTTCTTCCCGGCAGTCGTGCGTGTGTTCGACGATCAATTGATCCTCGACAAGCTGCCGCTTGGCGCGGCACCGCGGCTGCGGCAGGCGGCGGAAATCCATCTCGTGACCTATGCGGCGACGCAGGCGGTCCGCTTCGGCCGCCATCGCGAGGCGCTTGCCTATCTCGGCATGATCGGACGGCGCTCGCTCAAGGCGGTGCCGCGGTCGGCGGCGAAGATCGCGCTGTCTTATTTCGGCATCTAGCGGCCCGGCGCGGAGGCGTCAGGAGGCGATCTTCGAGGCCTTATAGGGCTTCGGATCGAAACCGAACGCGGCGAGCGCAGAACCGACAGCCACCATCACAGGGTGCATCGCCACAACGGCTTTCGATGTGGTCAGCAGGCGAGCCGAGCGCACCAGCGACAGCGGCAACCGTCCCAGCATCTGCGCAAACACCCGCGCCCGCGCCACCCCGCCCGCCGCGGCCTTGATCTGCACGCGGTAGTTGATGGCGCCGATGCGCAGGCTCCGCTTGACTATCCAACCGAGGCTGGTGCGGCTTTGCGGCACGGTCTCGGTGATGACCGCCTCTGCGGTCCAGTGGAAGATCATACCGGCATCGCGGCAGCGCACGAAGAAATCGCAGTCGCCGCCGCCGAGGAAATTGAAACTCAGATCGAACGCCGGGCCGCCGAGCCGGTCGAACGCCGTGCGCGTGATCAGGCAATTGCCGCAGCCATAGATCAGCGGCACCGCGCCGGTGTAGTCGTAGGCGGGGCAGAAAGCGGGATGGCGCGCGAGCCAGGGCTGGCTGTCGTCATCGAAATCGGGCAGCACCGGCCCGCCGACCACGTCGGCACCGGTCGCCTCCGCGGTGCGCACCATCAACTCGAGCCAGTCGAGCGAGGCGATCTCGTCGTCGTCGATCATCAGGAAGCGGGTCGCGGCGGGAAACAGCGCCTGCGCTGTCTCGAAGGCAGCATTGATCGCCTGGCAATTGCCCTGCCGCCTCTCGACCAGGCAGATGCCCTGGAGCTTGCCGGCAGCGAGATATTCCGCCGCAACCGGCGCGCTCTCGCGCTTTGCAGCGTCATTCTCGACCATGACCACCGCGAAAGAGCGCGGCGTGCGCTGGTTGACGAGTGAGTCCAGCGTCAGCCGCAGATGATCGGGGCGACGGAAGCAGGGAATGCAGACGACAATGCCGACCGAAAGGTCGATGACGCGCGAACTCGCGGCGATCTCCCGATTGGGATCGCGCAATTTTTCCGAGATCCGGTTGGCAGACAAGTCGGTCGGGATCAGCGTCATGGCCTTCTCAATGTCCGAGATTCATTGAAAAAGCCCTGCATCAATTGCGGCTGTCCCCCGACGGCACGGGCGCGCGGGACAGTTACGTCCCAAAATGAACGGCCTGCTTCGGCGCGCAAAACTGCGCCGCGACGCCGATGTTCCAGCTACTAGGCTCCCGATCATGCGCTTAACCGCTTTCAAGTATTTTTCCTGCGGATTCCTTCGCGCGTGATACTGCAATTTGCAGTCCATCACCCGCCGACAGCGCAACATGGCCAATGCCGTAGTTAACGCATGGGCGCATTAACCGGACCGTAAGCACCGCGACGGGTGGAGAGCCGCGGCATCAGATTTGCTCTTCGGACACGAGAGATTTTTCCTGTAAATTTGAATAGAACAAGCGCGGTCAAAAAACATGAACAAGTCAGCCACGATCGATTTCGCGACAGCGACGAATGCCCCGGCGCAGACCCAGGCGCTGCTCGAACTCGTCGCGGGCGAGGCCTGCGACAGCCTGCTCGATGTTCACGAGGTGCTGCGCCGCGAACTGCCGCAAGGCCGGCTTGCGATCTACGAGGCCGGGGGCGGCTCCTCGAGCTTCCTGCCCATGGACGTGCTCGGCCGCAGCCACGTCACCGTGGTCGACATCGACGCGGACCAGGTCCGCAACAACACCTACGCGGACGAGGCGATCCTCGGCGACGTGCAGACCTATCGCTTCGGGCCCGAGACCTTCGACGTGGTGATCTGCTATAACGTGATCGAGCACCTGCCCGACGTCGAGGCGGCGCTGCTGAACTTCCGCGATGCGCTCAAGCGCGGCGGCATGATCCTGATCGGCGCGCCCAATCCGCGCTCGCTATCCGGCGTCGTCACCAAATACTCGCCGCACTGGTTTCACGTCTGGTTCTACCGGAACATCCGCGGCATCAAGACCGCGGGATTGCCCGGCGAAGCGCCGTTCCCGACCTTCTTCCACCCCCTGGTGACGCTATCCAAGCTCGAGGCGTTCGCGGCTGCGCATGGCCTGGAGATGATCTACCGGCGGGAGGTCGAAAGCCCGCGCTATCCCGAGATGCGCCGGCGCAAGCCACTGTTCGCCGCCCTCGTCGACGCCGGCGCCGCGCTGATGAACGCCGTGCTTCCGCGCGGCACCGACGTTCGCCGTGGCGATTATCACGTAATCCTGCGAAAGCGCTGACGGCGATGCGTGTGCGGGCCGGCCTTGACGCGGCAAAGCCGCACCCGCGAACGCCGCAAGACATGCCTGGTAACGAACCATTAATCACTGAGGGACCGACGCATCGCAAGCGTCACAACGACGCGCCAACCAGCAGCCTGCACTTAAACGCTTTGTTTGCCATTTCAGTGAATAGTCCCTCAATGAGTATGGTTAATTTTCCCTGTTGCGTTGATTGGGCGCCTATATCCCTGGCGCGAGGCGTAAAGCGAAGAGTAACCCCTCAGCCCGCGGCCGTTAGAATGAAAGCTGGGGATCATGCTGGACTATAACCAGCCGATAAATCGGGCCAGAAATCCGGCAAGCTCGGAGGCCCCGCAGCCGAAGTCCGAGGCCAGCTTCAACGTGCTGGAGCTCGTCAGCCTGCTGTGGCGGCGCAAGATCGCAATTGCATCCGCGGCACTGCTCGGCGCATGCCTCGCCGTCACAGCCGGCAAGAGCTTGACGCCCCGCTACACCGCGACCGCCCAGCTTTATGTCGACCCGCGCGAGCTTCAGCTCGTCGATCGCGAGCTCACGCCGCGCGCGCAGGACGTCTCCGGCATGTCCATGGTGGTGGAGAGCCAGGCGCGGCTGATCACCTCCAACAGCGTGCTGTTGCAGGTGATCCAGCAGGCCAATCTCGACAAGGATCCGGAATTCGGCGGCGGTACTGACGGCAAGTCGCTGACGTCGTCCCTGCTCGGCCTGATCGGCCTGCAGCCTCGCGCGCCCTCCGCTGCGGAAACCAAGGAGGTGCAGCTCGCCGCGCTCGATGCGCTGAACAAGCACATCACGATCCGCAAGACCGAGAAGAGCTTCATCGTCGACGTCGAAGTCTGGTCGATCGATCCTGCCAAGGCGGCGATGCTCGCCAACACGCTGACCAACACCTATCTCAAGGACTCCCGCAACTCGCAGGCCCTCGCCGCCCGCCGTGCCACCAGCGAATTGTCCGGCCGGCTGAAGGAGCTGCGCGAACGGCTACGCAATGCCGAGACCGCGCTTGCCACGTACAAGGCACAGAACAATTTCGTCGGCACCCAGGACGCGCTGATCTCTGACCAGCAGCTCTCCGCCAGCAACCAGCGGCTGTCCGCGGCTCGCGCGGCGACGATGGATGCGCAGGCGCGGCTCGACCAGATCGAGGCGAACAAGCGCACCGCAGCGGATGCCGGCGCCATCCCCGAAGCGCTGCAATCACCGACGATCGCAAACCTGCGCGCGCAATATGCCGACGCCCGCAAGAAGTATGCGGAGCAGACCGCCGAGCTCGGCCCGCGGCACCCGGCACTGCGCCAGACCGAAAAGCAGGTCGAGGATCTCAAGCGCACCATCAGCGAGGAAATCGACCGCTTCGCCCTATCAGCCAAGAACGATTTGACCCGTGCCCGCGACTACGAGGCCTCACTCAACCGGGCGCTAGAAGTGCAGAAGCGGCAGAGCGTGCAGCTCAGCCAGGCGGCCGTGCGCCTGCGCGAGCTCGAGCGCGAGGCCGACGCCAGCCGCGACGTCTATCAATCCTTCCTCAAGCGCTCGCGCGAGACCGAGGAGCAGGAGACCCTCAACACCTCGGCGGCCCGCGTCATCGGCGAGGCCACCGTGCCGCAGCGGCGCTCGTTCCCGCCGGCGATGAGCCTGTTCGCGATGATTGGCTTCATCTTCGGCGCGCTCGCCGCCGCCTGCTGGTCCGTCGCGGCCGAGCATCTGTTCAACGGAGCGGCGGCCCCCGAACCGAGCCGCCGCGAGCGCACGCCGGCGCCGGACGTTTCGAGACCTCAGCCGGAAGCCGCAGCACCTTTACCGGCGCTTGCGCTGGTCGAGAAGCCGCTGATCGCCCGTCTCCAGGAAGCCGACGTGATCCGCACGCTCGGCGCCATTCTCGCCACCGGCGGCGATGTCGATCTGACCCGCATCGGTTGGCCGACGCTGCGGCCGGGATTTCCGCTGACGACGCTGCTCAACGCCTTGCGTGACATGCGCGCGGCGATCGCCCGCCGTGCCGGCGGCAAGACTTTGCCGGTGATTGCGCTGGTCGGCGCCGGCGATAACACTGGACGCAGCGTGACCACGCTGAATTTCGCGCTTGCGGCGGCGCGCGACGGCCGCCGTGTCCTGATGATCGATACCGACAACCAGGCGCACACGCTCTCGAACATGGTTAATCGTCCCGGCAAGAGCGGTCCGGGCAAGCTTGGGTGGCTCTCGATCGGCAGCAAGGCTGCGCGCGAGATCAAGACCGTCAACGGCATCTCCGTGTTGCCCGTGACCGAGAGCGATGCCGGCAACGCCGCGGACGCCATCCGCAAGGCGATCGCGCAGGCGCGCTCGGCCGGCGGCTATGATCTCGTCATTCTCGACGGCCCTGCGATGCCGCTTTCCGGCGCCGGCCGCAAGCTGCTCGATAGCGCCGACGCGCTGGTGGCGGTGCTGCCGACCAGCCTCGATATCAACGACGGCATGGAAGAGATCCTGGCCGCGCTCGGCGGCGCCGAACGCAAGCTCGTCGGTGTCGTGCTCGACGAGCTCACCCCCGCACCCCAAACCCGGCAACGAGGCAAACAATATGCTTGAGCGCCGCGTCAATCTGGACGGACGGGCTGCGACTGCCGAGGTGCCACGGATCACCGTCGGCGGCCTTCGCATGGCCGCGCTCGACCTGGAGGCCACCGCCGATTTCATGATCGAGGCAACCAATCCGCGTCATCGCATCTGCCGCCCACTGTTCCTGACCTCGGCCAACGGCGAGGTGCTGGCGCGCTGCTCGACCGAGCCGCAGACCGAACGCCTGTTCCGCGCCGCCGATCTGATCAATGCCGATGGCCAGCCGCTGGTGGCGGCCTCGAAACTGCAGTCCTGGTTTCCGCTGCCGGAGCGCGTTGCTACCACGGACCTGTTCCATGTCGTCGCACGCAAGGCGGAAGTTGCCGGCCGCTCCTTCTACATGCTCGGCGCCAGCGAGGAAGAGAACGCCGCAGCGGTCAGACGAGTCCAAAATATGTATCCGAAACTCAAGATCGTCGGATACAGCCATGGCTACCTCCGTGGCGATGCGCTGCGCGCCAAGGTCGAGGAGATCAACGCGCTCGCGCCGGACTACCTGTGGGTCGCGCTCGGCGTACCCTCCGAGCAAGCGTTTGTCGAGGAATTCACGCCGCTGCTGACCAATGTCGGCGTAATCAAGACATCGGGCGGTCTGTTCAACTTCCTGTCAGGCAGCCGCTCCCGTGCGCCGCAATGGATGCAGAAGTTCGGACTGGAATGGGCCTGGCGCACCTGGCTCGAGCCCCGCCGCCTGTTCTGGCGCTATTTGACTACCAACCCCCGCGCAATCTATCTTCTCTTCAGCCGCAATCGGCCCCTCAATCGCTGACAAGAGTAGACAACGACATGACCGACCGGCCAACTGTCCTCGTCACAGGAGGCGCAGGCTATATTGGCTCGCATGCCTGCCGCGCACTGGCCGCCGCCGGCTATCAGCCCGTCGTTTATGACAATCTCTCGACAGGTCATCGCAGCTTCGTCGCCGGCCCCCTCGTGACGGGCGATCTGCTCGACAGCGCGACGCTGGCGCGCGCCTTTGCTGACCACCGGATCACGGCGGTGATGCATTTCGCGGCGGCGAGCCTCGTCGGCGAGTCCATGACTGACCCGCAGAAATATTACATCAACAACGTCCAAGGCACGCTGTCGCTGCTTCAGGCGATGCGCAACGCCGGTTGCCATCGCATCGTGTTCTCCTCGACCGGCGCCGTCTATGGCAATGCCGATTCCAAGGCGCTGCCGGAAGACTTTCCCTGCGCGCCGATCAACCCGTACGGTGCCTCGAAATGGATGATCGAGCGCATGCTCGCCGACTACCGTGCGGCTTACGGATTCGGTGCGTTCTGCCTGCGCTATTTCAATGCCAGCGGCGCCGATCCGGCCGGCGGCATCGGCGAGCTGCGCGACAACGAGACCCATCTCATTCCGCGCGCCATGATGGCGTTGCAGGGCCATGTCGAGTTTGCCGTGTTCGGCGACGATTACGACACGCCTGACGGCACCGCGATCCGCGACTACATCCACGTCGCCGATCTCGCCGCGGCGCATGTCGCCGCGCTGAAATTGCTGGAACAGGGACATGCCGGCGGCAGCTTCAATCTCGGCACCGGTTCCGGCTTCTCGGTGCGCGAGATCCTGAACGCGATCCGGCAGGAGACCGGCCGCGAGGTGCCGCACACCATCAAGCCGCGCCGCCCCGGCGATCCCACTTATCTCGTCGCCGACCCCTCCGCGGCGCGAAAAGTGCTGAACTTCGTGCCGCGCCATTCGGACCTGCCGACGGTGATCCGCACTGCCTGGGCCTGGCACCAGAAGGCGCATCCGTTCAAGTCGCGCTAGACGGCCGCAGCCGTCAGACGACAGCGCGTTTCAGCCTCAGCGCCACGGCTTCGTCCACGGTCGGATCCGCCTCCGGCTGGAGTGGCGGCGCGACGGGGAGGATCATCGGCCGCAGCAGCTCGGCCATCTGCTTCGCCGGCAGCGGCTTCGAGATCAGGAAGCCCTGCATCTCGTCGCAGCCATGGG
The DNA here is from genome assembly GCF_016599855.1 of Bradyrhizobium diazoefficiens. Lineage (NCBI taxonomy): Bacteria > Pseudomonadati > Pseudomonadota > Alphaproteobacteria > Hyphomicrobiales > Nitrobacteraceae > Bradyrhizobium > Bradyrhizobium diazoefficiens. The sequence continues at coordinate 6,480,446 of NZ_CP067041.1, forward strand.
TGCGCAGGAACGTTTCCTGCTCCACATTCTCGACGCCCTCGGCAACCACGGTCATGCCGAGTGCCTTGCCCATGCTGATGATCGCCTGCGCGATTGCCTGATCCTCCGAATCCTGCGGCAGGTCGCGCACGAAGGAGCGGTCGATCTTGATCGTGTCGATCGGGAAGTGCTTCATCAGCGACATCGACGAATAGCCGGTGCCGAAATCGTCGATGGCGAGGCGAATGCCGCGGCTCTGGATGGCGTCGAGCACCTTCAGCGCGCGTCCGACATTGCGCATCATCATGCTCTCGGTGACTTCGAGCTGGAGCAGCACCGGCGACATGCCGCTGGCGGCGAGCGCCTCGTCGACGTCCTGCAACAGATGCTCGTCGACGAACTGCCGCGGCGACAGGTTCACCGCCATCGACACCGGCAGCAAGCCGTGGCGCTGCCAGGCCATGGCCTGCGCGCAAGCTTCCTTCAGCACCCAGCGGCCGATCGGCACGATCAGGCCGGTTTCCTCGGCGAGCGGGATGAACTGCGCTGGCGAAATGCTGCCGAGATCGGGATGGGCCCAGCGCAACAGTGCTTCGACGCCGGTGATCTGGCCGGTCGCCATGTCGACCTTGGGCTGGTAATTCAGCGAGAATTGCTCGCGTTCCAATGCCCGGCGCAGCGCGCTCTCGAGCGACAGCCGCTCGATCGACTGCGTCTTCACCTCCTTGGAGAAGAAGCGATAGCCGTTCTTGCCGTCCTCCTTGGCGAGATACATCGCCATGTCGGCGTTCTTAGTCAAAGTCTGCGCATCGGCGCCGTTGGCCGGATACATTGCGATGCCGATCGAGGCCGTGGTGTGGCACTCGTAGCCCGCCAGCTCCATCGGCTTGCCGAGCGCGGCGAGCAGCTCGGTCGAGATGCGCTGAACGTCGTCGATCTCGCCGCACTGGTCGAGGATCACCACGAACTCATCGCCGCCAAGCCGGGCCACTACATCGCTCGCGCGCAGTGCCTTGCGCAGGCGGGCGGCCACTTCGAGCAGGAGCAGATCGCCGGCCTCGTGGCCGAGCGAATCGTTGATGATCTTGAAGCGGTCGAGGTCGATGAACAGCACCGCAAAGCGGTGGTCGTGGCGCTGAGCCGTATCGATCGCCGCGCGCAACAGAGCGTTGAAGGTCTCGCGGTTCGGCAAATTAGTCAGGCTGTCGTGCGAGGCGAGATACTCGATCCGCTCATCCGCCTTGTTCTTCTCGTCGGCGCGATCGAAATTCTCCATCGCAAAGGAGACGTTTTCGGCGAGACGCTGCAACAGCTCGACGAACTCGTCCGTGAAAGTGCCAGGCTCGGTCGACATGTAGATCATGACGCCGACCGCCTGGTCGTGCACGACCAGCGGGAAGGCCGCGCCCGACCGCGCGCCGTCGCCGCGGACGACGGCGTGGAAGGCGCGGACGCGGTCGTCATTGAGGTAATCGTTGCTGATGCAGGGCTGGCGGGTACGGAACGCTGTGCCGCTCATGCCCCGCCCCTCGGGACGTTCGGGGTCAATGGAGAGACGAACGTTGCGCGTGGTGCCGGCGGACGGCCCGGCCGCAGCCACGATTTCCAGCTGGTCGCTACCGGCCTTCGCGAGCGCAATGGTCGTCGAGTTGAATTTGGCGCCGTCCGATGCGGCGAGACAAACGAGGTCGAACAGCTCGGCGCGCGATTTCGCCCGCATGATCGCCTCGTTCGTGGCGCTCAGCGCCGCGAACATGCGGGTCAGACGCTCCTTCTGGGCGTCGGTTCGAGCTTTCTCTTCGGCGCGGTCGAAATTGTCGAGCGCGAAGGAGACATTTTCCGCCAGCCGTCCGAGCAGCTCGACGAGGTCGGGCGTGAACGCATCCTTCTCCGGCGCCAGGAACAGCAGGATGCCGATGGACTCGCACCCGGCGCGCAGCAGCGGGAAGCTTGCCGCGGCACGCGTGCCATCCTCGGTCGCCCTGGTGCGCCAGTATTCGGATTGCGGATCGTTCAGATAGTCGTTCATCACGCAGGGCCGCCGCGATCGCAACGACATCCCGATCAGGCTCTGGCCTTCGGGGTGGTCGGCGGAGACCGCGCAGGTCCGGCCCACCATCCGCTCGTGCATGCGTCCTTTCGCGGCCACGACCCGGACGAGCTCGCCATTCGGATCCATGATCCCAATGGTCGCCGAAGTGAACATTCCGCCCAGCACGGCCGCCTGGCAGGCGACTTCGAACAGCTCGTCGCGCGTCTTGGCGCGCATGATGGCTTCGTTGGTGGCGCTGAGCGCCTGGAACATGCCGCTGAGTCGGTCCTTCTGCTTTTCGGCACGGGCTTTCTGCTCGGCGCGATCAAGGCTCTCCAGGGCGAAGGACACATTCTTGGCCAAGCGATCCAGCAGTTCGAGCAGTTCAGGCGTGAATGTGTCCCTTTCAAGCGAGTTGAAAATGAACACTCCCTCCGCACGCTGGCCATTGAGCAGCGGCAACACAGCCGACGACTTGATCCGCGTGCGGCGGATGCTTTCCTGCCACGGCCTGCACCGCTCCTCGACCAAGATGTCGTTGCTGACACAGGGCTGCCTGGTTCGGAACGCCGTTCCGGTCAGGCCCCTCCCCTCGGCGACCTTCTCCGTCGTCAGGAATAGAAGGCTGCGCATCTGCTTGGCGTTCGGGCCGGCAGAGGCGACGACCCGGAGCAGTTCATCGTCCTCGTCGGCGAGCGCAATAGTGGTCGAGCCAAATTTGGCGCCGTGCACCGAAGCCTGGCAGACCAGATCGAACAGCTCGGTGCGCGACCGTGCGCGCATGATGGCCTCGTTGGTTTCGCTGAGAGCGGCATACATCCGCGCCAAGCGCTCCTCTTCCGCGGCCATCAAGGCCTTCTCCTCGTCGCGGTCGAAGTTCTCGGTCGCGAAGGAAACGTTCTCCGTGATGCGCAGCAGCAGCGCGACGACCTCTTCGTCCTTCGCCCACGACTTGCCGACGAAGAAGAAGATCACTCCGACACTGACCCCGCGCTTGATCAGCGGTGTCGCCACGCAAGCGACCGCCCCGGCGTTGACGTTGACGTTCTCCCAGGCCGTTCCCCTGGTGCGGCCGGCGACGTCGTCCTCGACGATCGGCTTTTGCGTTCGGAAGACCTGGCCCGAAATGCCTTTGCCATAGCGATTGTCCGGATCGATCGAATACCGCGCCTGTCTGATCAGATCGAGGTTTTGTCCGGTTGCGGCGACCGGCGTCAACCAATGCGAATTGCGCTCACGCAGCAGAACGAAAGTGGCAAGCGATTTGCCGCTATGGACCGCCGCATCGCAGACGCGCTGGTACAAGTCCAGTTCAGTCCTGGCGTGGAGGATCGCTTCATTGGTGGCGCTCAGCGCACCGAACATGCGGTTGAGCCGGCGCGTCGCGCGTTCGCCGGTCTGCCGGGCGGCCTCGCGCGCGAAATTGTCCAGCGCATAGGAGATGTTGGCCGACATGCGCTCGAACAGCGACACCATCTGCTCACTCAGCGAGTGGGCTTCACTGCGTGTCACGTAGAGCACGCCGACGCTGTTGCCATTGCAGAGCAGCGGCAGCGCCGCGGCGGCGCCGATATGGGCCCGGACCGCGCCCTCGCGCCACGCCAGCGAGCGCGGATCGTTCAAAAAGTCGTTGCTGACACACAGCTTCTGATCGCGGAAAGCCTCGCCGCCGACGCCAGATCCTTCCGGTGTGCCAGCTTCCGTCGTGATCACGAGTGAACGCAGCCGCACGATATCGTCACCGCGGCCCGCCGCAAAATGCAGCCGCCGGCCGTCCGGTCCCACCAGGAACACGGCAACGGCCAAGAAATCCCCGCTCGAAAACCCGGCGGCGCAGACCTTCTGGTACAGCTCGTCCGGTGATTTCGCATAGAGGATCGCTTCATTGATGGCGCTCAACGCCACAAAGGTGCGCGCGAGTGTCGTCGGCACGATCTCAGCTCCCGGGCATTTCTGCCTTTTTCTCCCAAGCCGCTTTATGAACGGAGATCGCCTAAGTGGTCGTTATTGCGCGCTGCAAACCCTCGATCAAAGTGAACGAGCTGCGAATGAGGTGCGCGAAACTGGCGGGAATACCGCCGTGCGAGAGGGCTATTCGACGAAAGGCGGACTCTCTTTACGATTTGCAGCCCTGTCTTGGTTTACGGGAGATTGATATCGCAGCCCCGCTTTGAGCTGGAGCGACGATAAACGCTGCGGACTCAACCCGAGCTGCCAACCTCGACCGGATCGAGATCAGCCTGCGGCCGACCGGCCCTTCACATGGTCGATGAAGGCGCGCAGCTTCGGCATGATTTGCCGATGGCCCGGATAATACAGGAACACACCCGGCGTCATCTGCGAGAATTGCTCCAGCACGCGGACGAGCTTTCCCGCCGCGATGGCGCCAGAGGCCAACGGTGCGGGCACTTGCGCGAGACCCACACCTTCGATCGCGGCTCCAAGCATCGTCGGAAAATCGTAGGCAATGAAAGGGCCCGACACCGCGATCTCTACCGAGCGGCCGTTGTCGGTGAGCGGCCATGATGCGAGCGCGCCGTTCGATCGCCGCAAGCGCAAGCAGGCGTGCGCACGCAGATCGTCCGGGTGCTCGGGCCGACCGGCACGGGCAAGGTAAGCGGGGCTGCCGACGACGATGAGCGGTAGCGGCTTGGTCAGTCGCACCGCGATCATGTCGGGGGTGATGAACTGGCCCATCCTGATGCCGGCATCAAAGCCTCCGGCTGCGAGGTCGACCAGTTCCTCGCTCGCAGCAAGCTCGACCTCGATCTCCGGATAGGCCTCGCAGAACGAGGCGATCAGCGGCTCGAGCAGGATCGGCACGACCGAACGCGGCACGGTCAGGCGCAGCAGCCCGGCCGGCCGCTGACCGAGCTCACGCGCAGCCCCGCTTGCGGCGACGAGCTCCTCAAAGGCCGGCCTTGCGCGCGCAAAGAATCTCTCGCCGGCTTCGGTCAGACCAACACTACGGGTCGTGCGGATGAAGAGCGAAGCCCCGACACGCGCCTCGAGCGCCCGGATCGCCTGACTGATCGCCGAGGGCGTGACCCCGAGTTCGGCGGCCGCGCGCCGGAAACTGCGGTGCTGGGCGACGCTGAGGAAGGCCTCGACGCCGTCGAGCGCCCCCTGCCTGACTGTGAAGTTCTGCTTCATAGCCCGTCAACATTATCGCGAATAGTCGTTCACGGAAAGACGCTCTACATCCGGATTGCAAATGAGCCGCACCGGAGACGCGAAACCGATGAACGCAATCCGCAGCGCCGTCCTGACACTCGCCCTCACACTGACAGGAGTTACAGCCATGACCGAACCATCAGATGCCCAAGCACAGGCGCCCTCACCCACGACCACCGGGGTCATGGTCATCCTGACCGCCAAGGCGGGCATCACACGTGAGCAAATCATGGCCGTCATGCCTGATGAAATCAGGCAGACCGTCCAGCTCTATCTCACTGGAAAAGTCCGTGAATGGTATTCGCGGTCCGATGGGCGAGGCGCCGTCTTCCTGCTCGATGCCAAGGATGATGCCGAAGCGCACGCGATCATGGATGCCTTGCCGCTCGCCAGGCAGGACCTCATCGACCACGAATACATCGCAGTCGGCCCGCTCATGCCGCTCCGCCTGCTCATGACGAAACCCTGACCGGCCGCAGGCCCCGCCCCTATCCGACCGGACGAACCATTGCAAGGAGATCCGAACGTGCCACCGGGCTTCAACCTTCCATTCGTCCTCAGTGTCGCAGGCGCCTTGCTCACAAGCGCGGTGGTGGCCTCCGTCTATGTTTGGCCCTTTATCCGTGCGATGCCGCGCCATGACGCCCTGAGACTTCTCGCGGCCTTCCATGCATTCCGGTTCCTGGGGATGAACTTCATGGTCGCCGGGTTCGTCTCGCCGGAGTTGGATCCGAACTTCGGCAGCGAAGTCGGATGGGGAGATCTCATCGCCGCCACTCTCGCACTCGTCTCGATGGCGGCGCTCTCCAGGCGATGGTCGATCGCCGTTCCGATGGTCTGGATCTTCAACATCTGGGGCACGCTCGATCTCCTGAATGCCTATTACGTGGGCGCCACGAAGATTCAGAATCCGGGCCTGTTCGGTGCCGGCATTTATATCCCGGCCCTTTACGTGCCTTTGCTGCTGGTCGCCCACGTTCTTGTCTTCGTGCTTCTGCTGGGGCCCGGATTGGAAGCAAAGAGATCGTAACGCAACAGGCGGACCGTCTCAAAACGGCAGTGCCACGCCGGTCTTGATTTCCTTGAGCACCACATTGCTACGGACGTAGCGAATGCCGGGGATGCGGAACATGAACTCGTCGAGGAAACGGTTGTAGGCCGCCATGTCCTGCACGACGACGCGCAAATGATAGTCCGCATCGCCCGTGGTCGCAAAACACTCCAGCACCTCGCGACGCGTGGTGACGCGCGAGACGAACTCGTCGACGAATTTGGCGTCGTGCCGTTCCAGCGAAACGTGGAGGATGGCGGACATCGCAAAGCCCGCCTGCTCGCGCGCGACCAGCGCCGCGTACCCACGAATGACGCCGCTCTCCTCAAGCGCACGCACCCGCCGCCAGCACGCCGAGGTGGACATGCCGACCTCATCGGCCAGCTGCTGGTTGGTGGCGCGGCCGTCCTTCTGCAGATGGGCGAGAATCCGCGTGTCCTGGTCTTCGATCATGGAGGCCCTCAATTCGACGACACCTACCAAATTCCGCACACTTTTGCAAAAACCTACCGATTTTCCGGGCAAAGCAGGGATGAATAGGTAAGACCTACCAGCTCCCGAGGGATAACCTTCCATTATTCGGCAGGATGCCGCGCGAGGCCCGCCCATGGACGCCATTCCGTCACTCGACAGCTACGAACTCTCCGATCGCTATGACCGCGAGGAGGGCCGCGTCTTTCTCACCGGCACCCAGGCCATCGTCCGCATCGCGCTCGACCAGATCAGGCGGGATCGCGCTGCGGGGCTGAACAGCGCGGGCTTCATCTCCGGCTATCGCGGCTCCCCGCTCGGCGGCGTCGACCTCGAACTCTGGCGCATCCAGGAGCGGCTCAGGCAGGACCGCATCGAATTCCTTCCCGCCGTGAACGAGGACCTTGCAGCAACCGCCGTGCTCGGCTCGCAGCAGGTCGAGACGCAAGCCGACCGCGAGGTCGATGGCGTGTTCGGCCTGTGGTACGGCAAGGGCCCCGGCGTCGATCGCTCCGGCGACGCGCTCAAGCACGGCAACGCCTACGGCTCCTCGCCGCATGGCGGCGTGCTGGTGGTTGCCGGCGACGACCATGGCTGCGTCTCTTCGTCGATGCCGCACCAGTCCGACGTCGCCTTCATGAGCTGGTTCATGCCGACGCTGCATCCGGCCAGCGTCGGCGAATATCTCGAGTTCGGCGAATATGGCTACGCACTGAGCCGCTTCTCCGGCATGTGGGTCGGGTTCAAGGCAATCTCGGAGATCGTCGAGTCGGGCGCATCCGTCGCGCTGCGCCCACCGCGCGCCTTCCGCACGCCCGACTTCACGCCGCCGCCGGGCGGCCTGCACTATCGCTGGCCGGACCTGCCGGGCCCGCAAATCGAGGAGCGGCTGGAGGCGAAAAAGCATGCGGTCTACGCCTTCGCCAAAGCCAATCCGATCGACCGCCACATCTACGATATTCCAGGCGCCAGCTACGGCATCGTCACCACTGGCAAGGCGCATCTCGACCTGATGGAGGCGCTGCGACTGATGGGCCTGGACGAAGCGGCCTGCCGTAGCATCGGCATCGACATCTACAAGGTCGGTATGGTCTGGCCGCTGGCGCTGCACGACGCCATGGAGTTCGTGAAGGGCAAGCGCGAGATCCTGGTGGTCGAGGAGAAGCGCGGCATCATCGAGAGCCAGTTCAAGGAATATTTCTACGACTATCCCGGCGCAAAGCCCGAGCGCATGGTCGGCAAGCATGACGAGACTGGCGCACGGCTGATCTCCTGGACCGGCGAATTGTCGCCGCGCGCTCTGGCTGCCGTACTCGCACGACGGCTCGATCCGATGTTTCCCGGCCTTAATCTTACAGCCCGTGCCGCCGCCCTGTTGCCGGAAACCGAGCGCACGATCAACGTCCACGGCGCGACACGCACGCCCTATTTCTGCTCGGGATGTCCACACAACACGTCGACAAAAGTGCCCGAGGGATCGAAGGCGCTGGCCGGCATCGGCTGTCATTTCATGGCAAGCTGGATGGATCGCGAGACCTCGTCGTTGATCCAGATGGGTGGCGAAGGCGTGAACTGGGCGGCATCGTCCCGATTTACCGGCCATAAGCACGTGTTCCAGAACCTCGGCGAAGGCACCTACTACCATTCCGGCTCGATGGCGATCCGTCAGGCGATCGCGGCGAAAGCCAACATCACTTACAAGATCCTGTTCAACGACGCCGTCGCCATGACCGGCGGCCAGCCGGTCGACGGTCCCATCAGCGTGCAGGCCATCGCGCACAGCGTCCGCGCCGAGGGCGTGGCGCGCATCGCGCTGGTGTCGGACGATCCCGCACAGTTCGCGCCGACGGACCTGCCCAGTGGCGTCACCATCCATCCGCGCGAGGAGATGGACGCCGTGCAGCGCGAACTGCGCGAGATCACCGGCGTCTCGGTGCTGATCTACCAGCAGACCTGCGCCACCGAGAAACGGCGCCGGCGCAAGCGCGGGCAGATGGCCGATCCCAAGCGCTTTGCCTATATCAACGACCTCGTCTGCGAAGGCTGCGGCGACTGCTCGGTCGAATCCAATTGCCTCAGCGTCGAGCCAAAGGAAACGCCGTTCGGCCGCAAGCGCCAGATCAACCTGTCCGCCTGCAACAAAGATTTTTCCTGCCTCAACGGTTTCTGCCCCAGCTTTGTCACGGTCGAAGGCGCCACGCGCCGGAAGAAGAGCGCGAGCCAGATCGATGCAATCGGCCGCGCGGCGATGCTACCTCTCCCCACCCCCACAACGCTCGATCGTCCCTACGATTTGCTCGTGACGGGCGTCGGCGGCACCGGCGTGATCACGGTCGGCGCGTTGATCGGCATGGCCGCGCATCTGGAGCGCCGCGGCGTGTCGGTGCTGGACTTTACCGGCTTTGCGCAAAAATTCGGACCCGTTCTGAGCTACATCCGCCTTGCCACGAGCCCCGAGGCGCTGCACCAGGTGCGCATCGACCAGGGTGCGGCCGATGCGCTGATCGGCTGCGATCTCGTCGTCAGCTCCTCGCCAAAGGCGTCCGGCACCTATCACCGCGGCACGCGTGCCGCTGTGAACACCGCGGAGATGCCGACCGGCGACGTGGTTCGTTTCCGCGACGCCGATCTCGCCTCCCCCGCCCGGCTGCGCGCGATCGGCGGCGTCATCGGCAACGACAACCTCGATACGCTCAACGCGAATGCACTGGCCGAGCGGCTGCTCGGCGATGCCGTCTATGCCAACATCATCATGCTGGGCTTTGCCTGGCAGCGCGGACTGGTTCCGATTTCGCTGCAAGCGCTGCTGCGCGCGATCGAGCTCAACGGCGTTGCTGTCGAGCGCAACAAGCGGGCTTTCGCCTGGGGTCGGATCGCCGCCGCCGATCCGGACTTCTTGCCCAAGGCGGACGAGGCGCCAACAGCCGAAACGCTCGACCAGCTCATCGCCCGGCGCTCCGACTTCCTCACGGCCTACCAGAACCAAGCCTACGCAGCGCGCTATCGGGCGCATATCGCAAAAGTCCGCAAGGCCGAAGCCGCCCTCGGCAGTGAGGTACTGACCGGGGCCGTCGCCCGCGCTTTGTTCAAGCTGATGGCCTACAAGGACGAGTACGAGGTGGCGCGGCTGCACATGCAGACCGGCTTTCTCGACGAGTTGAAGCGCGAGTTCAAGGACGGCTTCAGCGTCCGGTATCATCTCGCCCCGCCGTTCCTACCATCCAGGCACGACGCCCGCGGCCGCCCGCGCAAGCGCGCCTTCGGTCAGTGGATCCAGAGGCCGCTCGCCACGCTGGCGCTGCTGAAGGGGTTGCGCGGGACGCCGTTCGATCCGTTTGGCTACACGGCCGAGCGGCGGGCCGAGCGCGCGCTGATCAGCTGGTATGAAGGATTAGTCGACGATATCCTTGGCAGGCTGGATACGACGAACCTCACCGATCTTGCGACGATCGCGAAAGCTCCGATGGAGATCCGCGGCTATGGTCCGGTAAAGCAGATGGCAATCGAGAAGATCAAGGCCGACATCGCATCCCGGCTCACCCAGCCGGCATCTGTCCTGGCTTGACCGGGCCGAAGTGGCGTGGAGGAAGCCCCATCCGGCCCCGGCGTCCTCAGAAATGAGGACAGGCGCGGACCCGAGCGGAAGCTAGACTTCGGCTGTCACCTTCACCGACGGGGAAGCTTCATGGAACCCAGACCATTGCTGCTGAAATCAGCCTTTGCAAGCCTCATTCTTTCTGCCGCGGCATTGCCCGCCCCTACGACAGCGCAGAGAGCGGTCAATGTCGACCCGTCGACCATGACCCAGGCCGCAGCCGATCTGTGCGCCGGCAGGGTCACCAGCAAGGCGCTGACCTCCGCCGCAATTGCACGAGCCAAGGCAAATTCTGATCTCAACGCCTTCGTCACACTAGACGAGGCCGGCGCGATGAAGATCGCCGAAGCCTTCGATGCGCGACGCAAGAACGGCGCCTGCCAGCCGCTCGGTGGCGTGCCGATCGTCATCAAGGACAATATCGAGGTTGCCGGACTCCCTTCCAGCGCGGGGACGCCGGCACTCAAGACTTTCGTGCCCAAGCAGGACGCCCCTGTGGTGGCGAAGCTGCGCGCGGCCGGCGCCGTCATCATCGGCAAGACCAACATGCACGAACTCGCGTTCGGCATCTCCGGCTACAACGCCGCCTTCAAGACCAGCGGCGAGCCTGGCGTCCGCAATGCCTATGACGTGAACAAGATCGCTGGCGGCTCCTCGTCCGGCACAGCGGCGGCAATCGGCGCGCGGGTTGTGACTGCAGGCCTTGGCACCGATACCGGCGGCTCGGTCAGAATCCCCTGTGCGTTCAACGGGTGCGCGTCGCTGCGGCCGACGATCGGTCGCTATCCGCAAGAGGGTATCGCGCCGATCTCCCACACCCGCGATACCGCGGGCTCGATGGCTGCCACCATGGCCGACGTGGCGGCGCTCGACCGCGTCATCGCCGGCGGTGGCACCATTGCACCCGCCGATCTGAAACACGTCCGCATCGGCGTCGTGAAAGCTATGCTGGCCAATCTCGACGGCGATACGGATGCGGCCTTCCGCGCCGCCATCGACAAGCTGAAATCGCAGGGCGCCGCAGTGATCGATATCGAGATGCCGCAACTTGCCGAGCTCAACGGGCAGGTAAGTTTTCCCGTCGCGATCTATGAGGCCAATGAGGACATGGTCGCCTATCTCAAGCACACCGGCACCGGCATCACGATCGAGGCCATGGCTAAAGAGATCGCAAGCCCCGATGTGAAGGGCACCTATGACGGGCTGGTGATCCCGCACAAGCTGCCCGGCCCGAACAACACGGTCGTCGACGGGAAGCCGGCCTATGATGCAGCCATCAAAACCGCGCGCCCAGCGCTACAGGCGCTCTACCGCGACACCTTCACTAAGAACAAGCTCGACGCCATCGCCTTCCCAACCACGCCGAAGGTCGCGATCACCGCAAATCCGGACTCCAGCAGCCTCGAAAACTTCCTGCTGTTCATCCAGAACACTGATCCCGGGAGCAACGCCGGCGTACCCGGAATCCAGATCCCGGTCGCGCTCGGCGCTTCCAGCAAATTGCCGGTTGGCCTCGAGCTCGACGGGCCGGCAGGTAGCGACCGGCACCTGCTCGCGATCGGCCTGGCCATGGACAAGACGTTCGGACGCCTTCCGGCGCCGACGCGAAGCCGCAGCTGATCATGCGGCTAATGCTTCGATAATAGGCTGGCGACGCCGCTTCGGCGGCGGACGCCGAGCTTCTCGAAGATGCGCTTCAGATGAGTGCGCACCGTCGATACCTCGACCTGCAGTCGGTGTGCGATTTGTTTGTCGCTGAGGTCGTCCGAGATCATGCGCGCGATCTCGAACTCGCGGACCGAGAGCTTGAGGACTGGTGACGCATCGGCATCCACCGCGCCGCCGCTCGCCCGCACGAGCGCGCCGGTAAAGGCCGGCTCGATCAACCGCAGCAATTCCAGCGTATGCGCGTCAAAGTTCTCACGGTGGCGGCCGCGCCAGATCCTGACATCGCCGATGTTGCGGCGGCCAACGAAGCTATAGGCGTTGACGCCCCAGTGCAGCCCGTCTCGCGCGAGAAAGTCGTTGAAAAATTCAGTCCGCATCAGCTCGCGTTGCGGCATGACCTGCGTAACCAGGGTTGGTTCGCGGCGCGCCTGGAGCTTCAGGGTGATGGGATCGTGGTACTGGTAATAAGTGTCGTAGTTCGCAAGATTTTCGGGATCCATGTTCAGGAACACGGCCTTGCCGAATGTCGTTGTCGCTTCGTCCCACACGAACGAAGCGTAGTAATCCCCTTGCAGCAATTCAAGCAGGTGGTGCCCGACCGCCTCGCGGACCTCGCGTTCGCCGATGTCCTCGGACAACAGCCCGAAGACACGTGCCAGTACCCGGCTTTCGGCAGCGGTGACATACATGACGGCCCCGAGCTTAGCGGATAACCACCGACGTGGGAACTGCCGCGGGGCCGCTCCCGTCACGAATACGGATTGATCAGCTTCTGCTGCTCGGCGCTGTGATGCACGAGCATGTCGATGAAGGTCCTGACCTTCGCCGAGAGATGATGGCGATGCGGATAGACCGCGTTCATGGAAATTTCGACTGTGCGATATTCGGGCAGCAGGCGGACGAGCCGTCCGGCTTCGAGATCGTCCTGCACCAGGAATCCCGCCATCAGGCAGATGCCGGCGCCCTCCAGCACCATGCTCCGTAGCGCTTCGCCGCTGTTGGTGACGAGGCTGCCGGAAATACGCACCGACGCTGGCACGCCCTTGCGATCGATGAAGCGCCACTCGTCGCCGAAGGGATAGTTGAGGTGGCGGCCGCAATTGTGCTCGGTGAGCTCGGCGAGCTGCTGGACCCGGCCATGCTTCTCGATATAGCCGTGTGAGCAGCACAGCACGTGACGCCAGGTGGCCAGGCTGCGCACGATCAGGCTCGAATCCGGCGGCGGGGTCATGCGCAGCGCAACGTCATAGCCCTCTTCGATCAGATCGACATTGGCCTCACCCATGCGCAAATCGACCTTCACCTCCGGATAGGTCGACAGCAGCTTGGCCACGACGCCGGCCACGAACGGCACCATGTGGGTGGCGGAATGAATCCGCAGCGTGCCTCGCGGCACCGACTGCAAGGCGCCCGCGATGTCGTCGGCCTGCTCGATGTCGGACAGGATCTGGATGCAGCGGTCGTAATAGGCCTTGCCGATCTCGGTGACGCTGACCTTGCGCGTGGTGCGATTGAGCAGCCGCGCGCCGAGCCGCTCCTCGAGCGCCTGGATATGGTTGCTCACCATGGTCGTGGACATGTTGAGCTTGCGGGCGGCGGCAGAGAACCCGCCGGTATCGACGACCCGGACAAAAGCGGTCAGGCTGGTCAGCCGGTCCATGAGCGCCTCGGATTATGCACCATGAATGGACAATCATTTTGCTTTTTGGCGGATTATCACAAGTGCCGGGACAACGCATCTTCTCCCCAGACAACAGCGCCCGTTCGGAACGGGACGTCTGGGGAATATGGAGGGTGTCATGTCGAACGCGGCTTATACCACTGAAACAACTGGCAAAATCAAACTGACGCCGTCCCGGCAGGCGATCAGGCGGGCGGCTCTCGCGCTGGCGCTGACCCTCGGCGTCGCTGTCGCCGGCGACTTTGGCTACAATTACCTCACGACCGGCCGCTACCTGGAATCGACCGATGACGCCTATGTGAAGGCCGATTCCACCATCATTGCACCGAAAGTCTCGGGCTACATCGCCCAGGTGCTGGTCGGCGACAACGAGAAGGTCAGGGCCGGCCAGGTGCTGGCCAGGATCGACGATCGCGACTTCAAGGCCGCGCTTGGTCAGGCCCGCGCCGATGTCGCAGCAGCCGAAGCCTCGGTCCGCAACCTCGATGCCCAGCTCGAATTGCAGCAACCGATCATCGAACAGAGCACGGCCGATGTCGCTGCAGCCGACGCCAATCTGAAATTCGCGCAGGAAGAGCGCGCCCGCTACGACGACCTCATGAAGTCCGGCTCGGGCACGATCCAGCGCGCACAGCAGACCGACGCGGCGCTTCGCGCCAGCAACGCGCAATTGCAGCACGCCAAGTCGGGCCTACTGGCCGCACAACGCAAGGTCGACGTGCTCACGACCCAGCGCGCCCAGGCCACGGCGCAGCTCGACCGCGCCCGCGCTGTTGCAGATCAGGCCGAGCTGAACCTGTCCTATACCGAGATCACCGCGCCTGTCGACGGCACGATCGGCGCGCGCAGCTTGCGCGTCGGTCAGTATGTGCAGGCCGGCACGCAATTGATGGCGGTGGTGCCGCTCGACGCCGTCTATGTCGTCGCGAATTTCAAGGAGACCCAGCTCACCCATGTGCGCGCGGGCCAGCCGGTCGAGCTGCACGTCGACAGTTTTCGCAATCGCACGCTGCATGGTCATGTCGACAGTCTTTCCCCGGCCAGTGGACTTGAATTCGCGCTGCTGCCGCCGGACAATGCGACAGGAAACTTCACCAAGATCGTGCAGCGCGTGCCGGTGAAGATCGTGCTCGACGATCACAGCCTCACCGGTCTGCTGCGGCCAGGCATGTCGGCGGTGCCGACCGTCGACACCAAGGCGACTGTGGTGGCGGAGCGAGCGACCGCAAAGCGCCTCGCCGACAATTCGCCGCGCCCGGACGGCGGGTGACCGGCAAAGGCCGGCAGGATTATCAATTTCTGCTGGATGATCCTTCCCCAACTTCCCTGATTATCGAACCCATTCGCCCAATGCATCCTGTCTCCGCAACCGAGACGAGGCTTCCATGAGCACGCTCCAACCGACCCTCAACGGCGCTTCCACCGCCGAACTCCCCGCTCCGGCTGCGGCCCCTGCAGCGCCGGCCGTGTCCGCCAAAACCTGGATCGCCGTGATCGGCGCCACGCTCGGGGCCTTCATGGCGGTGCTGAACATCCAGATCGTCAACGCTTCGCTCGCCGACATCCAGGGCGCGATCGGCGCCGGCATCGACGACGGCGGCTGGATCTCGACCTCCTATCTGATCGCCGAGATCGTCGTGATCCCGCTCTCCGGCTGGCTTGCGCAGGTGTTCTCGATTCGCATTTATCTGCTCACCAATGCGATCCTGTTCCTGGCTCTCTCCGCGGCCTGCGCGCTGGCGCAGGATTTGCCGCAGATGATCGTGCTGCGCGCGGTGCAAGGTTTTACCGGTGGCGTGCTGATCCCGATGGCGTTCACGCTGATCATCACGCTGCTGCCGCGTGCCAAGCAGCCGGTCGGTCTTGCGCTGTTCGCGCTATCAGCAACCTTTGCGCCGGCGATCGGCCCGACCATCGGCGGCTATCTCACCGAGAATTTCGGCTGGCAGTACATCTTCTATGTCAACCTCGCGCCCGGCGCGATCATGGTCGGCATGCTCTGGTATGCGCTCGACGCCAAGCCGATGAAGCTGTCGCTTCTGCGCGACGGCGACTGGGCCGGCATCATCACCATGACGATCGGCCTCGCCGCGCTGCAGACCGTGCTGGAGGAAGGCAACAAGGACGACTGGTTCGGCTCGCCCTTCATCGTCAAGCTATCGGTCATCGCAGCCGTGGCATTGACCACGTTCCTGATCATCGAGCTCACGGTGCAGAAGCCGCTGCTGAACCTCCGCCTGCTGGTCCGCCGCAATTTTGGTTTCGGGATACTTGCCAACGTCCTGCTCGGCGTCGCGTTGTATGGTTCGGTGTTCATCCTGCCGCAATATCTGGCGCGCATCCAAGGCTACAATGCTGAGCAGATCGGTACGGTGCTGGCCTGGACCGGATTGCCGCAACTCGTGCTGATCCCGCTGGTGCCGCGCCTGATGCAGAAGTTCGACGCACGGATCATCATCGGAGTCGGCTTCGTGCTGTTCGCGGGCTCGAACTTCATGAA
Organism: Bradyrhizobium diazoefficiens; assembly: GCF_016599855.1. NCBI lineage: Bacteria > Pseudomonadati > Pseudomonadota > Alphaproteobacteria > Hyphomicrobiales > Nitrobacteraceae > Bradyrhizobium > Bradyrhizobium diazoefficiens. Next base: position 6,496,597 of record NZ_CP067041.1, read on the forward strand.
CATCTTCATGACCAACGACTATGCCGCCGACCAGCTGCTCTGGCCGAACGTCGTCCGTGCCATCGGCCAGGCGCTGGTGATGGCACCGCTTTCGGCAGTCGCAACCTCAGGCATCGAGCCGGAGAATGCGGGCTCGGCCTCCGGCCTGTTCAACATGATGCGCAACCTCGGCGGCGCCGTGGGCATCGCGCTGCTGCAGACCGTGCTGACCAAGCGCGAGCAATATCACTCCAACGTGCTGATGCAGTCGGTTTCGGTGTTCGAACAGGCCACCCGCATCCGGCTGGAACAGCTCACGCAGTATTTCATCAATCACGGCGTGCTCGACCGTGCGGATGCCTCGCATCGTGCCTATGTCGCGATCGGTCATACCGTCCAGAAGCAAGCCTATATCCTCGCCTTCAGCGACACCTTCTATCTGCTCGGCGTGGCGCTTATCGTAGCCCTGATTGCTGTCCTCTTCCTGAAGAAAGCCGGCCATGCCTCGGCCGGCGGCGCCCACTGACCCCAACTTAAAGCAAAGGAGAACGACCATGAAACCGCGCATGAATTTCTACCAAGCTGCCCCCGACACGATGAAGGCCCTGATGGCGCTTGAAGAGCAGATCCAGTCGACAGGATTGGAAAAATCGCTGATCGAGCTCGTCAAGATCCGCGCCTCCCAGATCAACGGCTGCGCCTTCTGCATCAACATGCACACCGAGGATGCGCGCAAGCGCGGCGAGACCGAGCAACGCATCTATCTGCTCAACGCCTGGCGCGAATCCCCGCTCTATACGGATCGCGAGCGCGCCGCGCTGGCCTGGACCGAGTCGGTGACGCTGATCGCGGAGACGCACGCGCCCGACGACGTCTATGAGCAGGTCCGCGCGCAGTTCTCCGACGCGGAGACGGTTAACCTGACCATGCTGATCGGTGCCATCAACGCCTGGAACAGGCTGGCGATCGCGTTCCGCGCCGTGCATCCGGTGAAGGTGAAGACGTCGGTGGCGTGAGGAGCCAACGCTGCCTCGCGCGCAAGTCCCGTAAGGTGGGCAAAGCGAAGCGTGCCCACCACTTCTGTCAAATTCACGGGAAGATGGTGGGCACGGCGCAATTGCGCCTTTGCCCACCCTACGATAGTGGGGTACTTGGCCTAAACCGCAGTCGCCTTCGCGTACTCGATGTAGATCTCGCGCAACCGCGTCGCCATCGGGCCGGGCTTGCCGTCGCCGATCTTCTTGCCGTCGATCGCGACTACCGGTTGCACGAACAGCGAGGCCGAGGTGGCGAAGGCTTCCTTCGCGGCTAACGCTTCTTCCACCGTGAAGGAGCGTTCCTGGACCCGGAGCTGGCGCTCTTCGGCGAGCGCGACGACGGCCTTGCGGGTGCAGCCCGGCAGGATCGCGTTGGAGTTTTTCCGGGTGACGATGACGTCGTCCTGGGTGAGGATGAATGCCGACGACGAGCCGCCTTCGGTGACGTAGCCATCCTCCAGCATCCAGGCCTCGCCGGCGCCGGCTTCGGCCGCCGCCTGCTTCGCCAGCACTTGCGCCAGCAGCGCGACGCTCTTGATGTCACGGCGCTCCCATCGGATGTCGGGCACGGTGATCACGTTGATACCGGTCTTGGCGGAGGCGGCGTTGATGATATCCTTCTCCGAGGTGAACATCACCAGGCTCGGCTTCACGTCGCCCTTGGGGAAGGCGAAGTCGCGGCCCTTGTCGGCGCCACGCGTGACCTGGAGATAGACGAGGCCGTTTGCGACCTTGTTGCGGGCGACGAGCTCCTTCTGGATCTCGGTGATGCGCTCGACCGTCTCCGGCAGGCTTAGCTTGATCTCGCCGACCGAGCGCTCCAGCCGCGCCAGGTGAGAGGCGTTGTCGACCAGCTTGCCGTCCAGCACGGCCGCGACCTCGTAAATGCCGTCGGCGAACAGGAAGCCGCGGTCCAGCACCGAGATTTTCGCCTCCGAAAGCGGGACGAACGAGCCGTTGACGTAGGCGGTCGGATCCAAGGCAGGTCTCCTGGCGGGAATGGGGGTTGGCCCGGTATAGGGGATTTGGCGAGCCCGATAAACCCTGCTCTTCGTCATCCCGGGGCGCGCGGAGCGCGAGCCCGGGATCCATACTCCCGATGGTGGTTATGGATTTCGGGCCCGCGCCAAGAGGCGCGTCCCGGAATGACGGCGGAGTTAGTGGGAGAGAATCTTCGACAGGAACTTCTGCGCGCGGTCGCTGCGCGGCTTGCCGAAGAAGTCGTCCTTCAGAGCGTCCTCGACGATCTCACCGCGATCCATGAAGATCACCCGGTTGGCGACCTTGCGGGCAAAGCCCATTTCGTGGGTCACGACCATCATGGTCATGCCTTCGCGGGCGAGATCGACCATGACGTCGAGCACCTCGCTGATCATTTCAGGATCGAGCGCCGAGGTCGGCTCGTCGAACAGCATGGCGATGGGGTCCATGGCGAGCGCGCGGGCGATCGCAACGCGCTGCTGCTGGCCGCCGGAAAGCTGCGCCGGAAATTTCTGCGCCTGCTCCTTCAGGCCGACGCGGTCCAGAAGCTGCATGCCCTTGGTCATGGCCTTGTCGCGCGCCCGCCCCAACACCTTTTCCTGAGCGAGGCAGAGATTGTCGATGATCTTGAGATGCGGAAACAGCTCGAAGTGCTGGAACACCATGCCGACGCGCGAACGAAGCTTCGGCAGATTGGTCTTGGGGTCGTTGACCTTGATGCCGTCGATGCTGATGTCGCCCTTCTGGAACGGCTCAAGCGCGTTGACGCATTTGATGAGCGTCGACTTGCCCGAGCCGGACGGACCGCACACCACCACCACTTCGCCCTTGGCGACGCTGGTGGTGCAATCGGTCAGCACCTGGAACGTCGGGGTGTACCATTTATCGACGTGGCTGATTTCGATCATGACGGGCCCTAGCGAAGGATGGCGATGCGCGCCTGGAGACGGCGGACGCCGAAGGACGCGATACAGGAAATGGTGAAGTAGACGATTGCGGCAAACAGGTACATCTCGACCAGGCGGCCATCGCGCTGCGCGACCTTGCTAGCGGCACCGAGGAAATCGGTGATCGACAGCACGTAAACCAGCGAGGTGTCCTGGAACAGCACGATAGTCTGCGTGATCAGCACCGGCAGCATGTTGCGGAACGCCTGCGGCAGCACGACGTAGCGCATGGTCTGCGCGTAGGTCAGGCCCAGTGCATTGGCGGCGGCCGGTTGTCCACGCGAGATCGACTGGATGCCGGCGCGCATGATCTCGGAGAAGTACGCCGCCTCGAACATGATGAAGGTGATGAGCGAGGACGCGAACGCGCCGACGCTGATCGGCCGCGATGCGCCGGTCAGCCACTGTCCGATATAGGGCACCAGGAAGTAGAACCAGAAGATCACCAGCACCAGCGGCAGCGAACGCATGAAATCGACATAGAGGCCGGCGATGCGCCCGAGCGTCTTGAGGCCGGAGAGCCGCATCAGCGCGATCGCCGTGCCGAAGATCAGGCCACCCAGCGCGGACAGCGCCGTCAGCATCAACGTGAAGCTCATGCCCTCGTAGAAAAGGTAGGGCAACGCGCGGATGATAACGCCGAAATCGAAATTGCTGAACATGGCGCTATTTCCCCGTGATGTAGCCGGGGATCGCGACATAGCGCTCGAGGAAGCGCATCGCAGTCACAACGACGGCGTTGACGAGGAGATAGAGCAGTGTTGCGGCGGTAAAGGCCTCGAACACCTGGAACGAAAATTCCTGCATCGAGCGCGCCTCACCGGTCAGCTCAAGCAGGCCGATAGTGATAGCGACCGCCGTGTTCTTGATGGTGTTGAGGAACTCGGAGGTCAGCGGCGGCAGGATGATGCGGAACGCCATAGGCAGCAGCACGTAGCGATAGACCTGCACCGTGGTCAGCCCGAGCGCGGTCGCCGCCATCTTCTGCCCGCGCGGCAGCGAGCCGATGCCGGCCTGCAATTGCACCGCGACGCGTGCCGACATGAAGAAGCCGATGCCGATCGCTGCCGTCCAGAACGGTGCGTTCGGCAATTGCTTCAGCCACAGACCGGCAGAGTTCGGCAACAGCTCCGGCAGCACGAAGAACCACAGGAACAGCTGCACCAAGAGCGGCATATTGCGGAAGAATTCGACGTAGGCGAAGCCGAACCAGTTGGCGCCTTTCGACGGCAACGTGCGCATCACGCCGACGATCGAGCCGGTGATCAGCGCGATGATCCAGGCCAGCGCCCCGGTTTCGAGGGTCAGCACCAGTCCCGACAGCAGCATGTCGAGATAGGTGCCGGTCCCCATCGGGTTCGGCTGGAAAAAGATTCCCCAGTTCCAATGGTAGTTCACGTGTCCCCCGCGCGAATTCCGGCCTCTCCCCGCACGCGGGGAGAGGCGAACAGTATCTTACTTGTAGTCGTCCGGGTTCGGCGAGTCCGAAGGCTTGGCGAACTCGTGCTTCAGCTCATCGGAGATCGGGGTGTTCAGATTCAGGCCCTTCGGCGGAATCTTCTGGGTGAACCATTTGTCGTAGAGCTTCTGGCCTTCACCGGAGGTGTAGAGTGCTGCGGTTGCCGCATCGACCACCTTCTTGAACGGCGCGTCATCCTTGCGCAGCATGATGCCGTAGGGCTCGGGCTTGGAGAACGCATCCTTCGAGATGACGTAGTCGCCCGGCGACTTCGAACCGGCCACGAGGCTGGCGAGCAGGATGTCGTCCATCACGAAGGCGACCGCGCGGTCGGTCTCGACCATCAGGAAGGCTTCGGCGTGATCCTTGGCCGGGATGATGTTGGCGCCGAGCTTCTTCTCGACGTTGGCTTCGGTGAGCTGCTTGATGTTGGTGGTGCCGGCGGTGGACACCACCGTCTTGCCCTTGAGGTCGTCGATCGACTTCAGGCCGCTCGCCTTCTTGAAGACGTAGCGGCTCGCGGTCAGGAAGTGGGTGTTGGTGAAGGCGACCTGCTTCTGACGCTCGGCATTGTTCGTGGTCGAGCCGCATTCGAGGTCGATGGTGCCGTTCGCCATCAGCGGGATACGGGTCGCCGAGGTCACGGGATTGAGCTTCACCTCGAGCTTGTCGAGCTTGAGCTCCTTCTTCACGGCGTCGACGATCTTGTAGCAGATGTCCATCGCGAACCCGATGGGCTTCTGGTTGTCGTCGAGATAGGAGAACGGGATCGAGGAGTCGCGGAAGCCCAGCGTGATGGCGCCGGTGTCCTTGATGTTCTTCAGCGTGCCGGTCAGCTCCTCGGCCCCTGCCTGGCTGACGGCGAAGGTCGCGACGAGCGCGAGGCCGATGCTACGGAAATTTCTCACTTTATTGGTCCCCTTTCAGGATGATGCGGGCGGGATGCAAGCACAAAACGGGCCGGAATAGAATGTGACTTTCGACGGGATCGAAGCTCAGGTTAACGGACGTGGTAATTCCCCGAGATCCCAGAACAGCCCGGCCATCACCGTCAAGGCCTCTTCGGTCAATGGCAGCAGGATATGCTCATTGGGCGCGTGCTGGGAGCAGCCGGGATAGGAGTGCGGGACCCAGATCGTGGGCAGGCCCAGAACTTCGGAGAACACATCGTTGGGCAGCGAGCCGCCGAAGTTCGGCAGCACCGCCGGCGGCTTGCCGGTGGTCTCTTTCACGGAATCCGCGGCCCATTTGATCCAGGGGCTGTCGAAATCGGTACGCGAGGCGGCAAAGCTCTGCGCCGCCCGCACCTCGACCATCGGAAAGCCGTGTCCGACCAGATGCGTCCGGACGGCCTCGACCAGGCCATCGACCTTGGTGCCGACCACGAAACGCAGTTGCAGCACGGCGTTGGCGTGGCCGGGAATGGCATTGGCCGGCTTTTCGATATTGCCCGACGACATCGCCAGGACTTCCAGCGTATTCCAGGCATAGAGCCGCTCGGCCGCGGACAGGCCGTCCTCGCCCCAGTTCTCTGCCAGCGCCGGCTCGTCCTCGGTCGGCACGACCTGCACGTCGGCAAGATAGCTGCGGATCTGGTTGGTGAGCCGCGGTGGCTTCAACGCCTCGACCTGAAGCCGGCCATGACCGTCGACCAGCGTCGAGATCGCGTTGACCAGAATGGTCGCGGGGTTGGCGAGCACGCCGCCCCAATTGCCGGAATGATGGCCACCGTCGCGCAAATTCACGTCGAGATGAATGCGGATGCCGCCGCGGCATCCCAGGAACAGCGTCGGCCGATCCGCGGATAGCCGCGGCCCATCGGAGGCCATGAACAGGTCGGCCTTGAGCGCGTCGCGATTGAGGTCGCAGACCTTGCCCAGATCCGGCGAGCCGATCTCCTCGCCCATCTCGACGATGAATTTGGCATTGAAGCCGAGCTTGCCGCCACGGGCCTCGCGCACCGCCCGGAGCGCGGCCATGTTGATGCTGTGCTGGCCCTTGTTGTCGGCAGTGCCGCGGCCATAGAGACGCATGCCCGCCGCAGTCGTGCGCCAGGGATCGCGGCCGTCGCGCCACTCGCCCTCCATGCCGTCGACGACGTCGCCATGGCCGTAGATCAGCACGGTCGGCGCTGTTGCACTCTCGTGATGCTCGGCAAACAGGAACGGCGCCTTGCCGCTCGGGGATTCGACCAGGCGGCTCGTGAAATCGAGCGCAGCGAAAGAAGGCATCATCTCCTGTTCCAGATAGGCGCGCAGCTCGGGGCCGCGCGAGGCATTCTGGCTCTCGGTCTTGAAGCCGACGCGGCGGTCGAGTTCAGCGAGGAACACACCGGATTTGAAGTCGTCCCGGGCGCGGGCGATGGCGTCGGCTCTGGTCATGGATTGGTTTTCGAAGCTTTGGAACGAAGGACTTACCGATACGGGCAGGCCTTCGAAAGTGGCGGGGACCTGGCAGTTCTTGGAGTGGAATTCCGTCCTTGCTCGCTTGAGATTTGGCTTGCCAAGGGCGGCAGCGCCGCTGATTTTGGCCTTGCCAAGGTCAAGCGATATGCAAGAACGTCGCCAAGTTGGGGCGCACATCTATCATTTGAAGAGCGCTCAGTACAGGGCGCCGGGGGACCAGCATGGCCAAAGAGATCAGGCTCAATGCATTTGCGATGAATTGCGCCGCACATCAATCGCCGGGGCTATGGACCCATCCGCGCGACCGCACCGCGGAGTATAACCGCCTGCCGTACTGGATTGATCTTGCCAAAACACTGGAACGCGGCCGTTTCGACGGACTGTTCCTGGCCGATGTGCTCGGGGTCTATGACGTTTATGGCAACAGCCCTGACGCAGCTTTGCGCAATGCAGCACAGACGCCCTCGAACGAGCCGCTGCTGCTGCTGTCGGCAATGGCTGCGGTGACGCAGAACCTCGGCTTCGGCGTCACCAGCAATTTGTCATTCGAGCCGCCCTATCCGTTCGCACGGCGGATGTCGACGCTCGACCATCTCACCGAGGGACGGATCGGCTGGAACGTCGTCACCGGCTATCTCGACAGCGCCGCGCGCGGCGCCGGCAAGGACAAGCAGACCGGACACTACGACCGCTACGACGTGGCCGACGAATATATGGAGGTGGTCTACAAGCTCTGGGAGGGAAGCTGGGAGGACGGTGCCGTACTGCGCGACCGCAAACGCGGCATCTTCACCGATCCCTCGAAAGTTCATCGCATCAATCACGAGAGCGCGAACTACCGCATCAACAACACCATCCATCTCAGCGAACCATCGCCGCAGCGCACGCCCGTGCTGTACCAGGCCGGCACCTCGCCGCGCGGGCGGCAGTTCGCCGCAAAACATGCCGAATGCGTGTTCATGTCGGGACCTTCGGCCAAGATCATCGCGCCGCGCGTCTCCGCGATCCGCCAGGAGGCCGCCGCACTCGGCCGCAACCCGGCCGAGATCCTCATGTTCAACATGATGACGATCATCCTCGGCAACACCGAGGCCGAAGCGGCGGCGAAATATGCCGATTACCGGTCGCATATCAGTCCGGAAGGTGCCCTCGCCCTGATGTCCGGTTGGACCGGCATCGACTTCTCCGGCTACGAGCTCGACCAGCAGGTCCGTCATGTCCAGAACGATGCCGGCCGCAGCGCACTCGACAACGTCACCCGCGGCGATCCTGACCGCGTCTGGACCGTGCGCGACGTCATCGACCATGTCGGCATCGGCGGCGCCGGCCCGGTCGTGGTCGGCACGCCCGAAAGCGTCGCCGACAAGATCGAGGACTGGTTCGAGAAGACCGATGTCGACGGCCTCAACGTCGCCTTTGCGATCTCGCCCGGCGACTTCGAGGACATCGCGGACATGCTGGTGCCGGAGCTGACCAAGCGCGGACGCTACAAGCCGGAATACGCCAAGGGCACGCTGCGGGAGAAGCTGTTTGGTGCGGGCTGCGCGCGGCTCGAGGCGCCGCATCCGGCGGCCGCGTATCGGGTGGGGAAGAAGGGGTAGCTGCCAGCTACGTCCCCTTCACGCGAGCTGCCAAACTGCACCCACACGCATGGCTCAAAACGGGCAAGCAATGTGTGCAGATCTCGCCGCACGGCACACTGCTTCCCGCCCCCCTCTTGTCCGCCGTAGCCTTGGCGATGGCGGATGGGGGGGAGAGGGGTGGCCCAGTAAATGGTTTGAGTGGCTGCCCGCGCCGCTATGGTAGCCCGCGCGCCTCGAGTTGATGCACCAGCAGCAGCGTCGGTTCGGCCAGACTATCGCCGGAGCCATCCAGCCCAAATGCGGCAGCGATGCCATCGCGGCTGCGCAGGATCGTGGTGCGCGGGCAGTGGCCCGCACCGCACAGCGTCTTCTTCAGGGTCTCGCCCTGTGCGACGAGGTTGGCGGGATCGTTCACGGCCCAGGCCAGCAGGATCGGCTCGTCGACGTTGAGGATGCCGGGAAACACCGAGCGCTTGTCATATTGAGCGGCATCAGTGCCGAGATAGGCCTTCTCGCTGTCGCTGGCATCCTTGCCCGCACGGTAGATGCCTGAGACCAGCACCACGGCGGCGACGTCGGCGCGGTCGGCCTGGAGCTCGGGGTGCGCCAGCAGGGTCGCGACATGGAAGGCGCCGGCGCCATAGCCGACTGCGACGATCTCGCGGGCATCGCCGTTGAACAGGTCGATATTGCCGTGGATCCAGGACAGCGCCGCCGCCACGTCGGTTGCGCCCATCGGCCAGGTCGCAGCCGGCGCCAGGCGGTAGTTGACGCGCACCCCGATCATGCCGTTGCGCGCGGCAAAGCACATCGCCTCGTCCTGGATGTCCCGGGACAGGTCCGGGGCGCCGCGGTCGCCGGTAAAGGTGTCGCCCACCACGAACAGCAGCACCGGCCGCGGCGTGTCTGCCTTGGTGGCCTCGCTGGTCGCGACATCGAGCACATTGGCCTCGCTGTCACCATAGCGCAGGCCACGCGAGAAAGAGACCTGCTCGCACAGCCGTGCGACGCCGCCAGCGGTCGTGTCGCTATCGATGAGGCCGACCGGCACGAGATCAGACGGCGCCGCCAGCCGCGGCGGCATCGGGCCATGCGCGGAGGCCGCTGTCACGGTCAGAACAAGGAAAAATGCGAGACAATTCTTCATCATGATGGTGCCGGCCTTGCGGGGCTCCATATTGGTGCGCCGGTTTGCCCTGTCTTCTCAATTCGCCTTATGACTTCGTCTTGTTAGTTCATCTTGCGGCGATTTCACGGCACCCTGGGTTCGTCCTTCAGCCTCAGCTCAGTTTCCCGGCTGCAATGTGCAGTCCGCTCCGCTCCCGTCCTTCTGCCTGATAGCGTTACGGTTGATCATGCAGCTGAGCTTGGTCAGGCATTGTGCACACCAAATTCTCTAAAATTTTCTCACCTCCATTGGGGGCTCTTAAACCGGTGCGCGATATCGGGAAGAAGTGGCAAGTACCCGGGAAGATACATGAGCCTCAGGAATATCCGCAGTTGCTCCTTCAATGCTTCACGACTCTTGTCGGACGGAGGTGCCCGGCGGCGCCTATACCGGAGCAGCCTATTCCACGAATTTATTAGAGACCAGTCGGGCAGTTACGTCATTCTGTCTGCGCTGCTAATGCCTGTTCTGGTCGGCAGCGCAGGTCTCGGCACTGAGGTTGGATGGTGGTATTATAAACATAAGAACATGCAGAGCGCCGCCGACTCCGGCGCGGTGAGCGCGGCAACCGCCGTAAGCGCCGGCGGCGACCTGACCTCCGAAGCCAACGCTGTTACAGCGAACTATGGCTACGCGAATGCGGTGAACAACGTCACCGTCAAGGTGAACCAACCACCAAAGACGGGTAACTACACTTCGAACCTGCAGGCCATCGAAGTGGTCGTAAGCCAGCCGCAACAGCGGCTGCTGTCAGCACTGTTCGGCTCAGATCCGGTGCTCATCACAGCGCGTGCGGTCGCCCTGCCGAATTCCGGGACAGGCTGTGTGCTCGCGCTCAATTCGAGCGCGCGACCGGCCGTGAACGTGAGCGGAGGCAATCAGCTCAATCTGATCAAATGTAACCTTTACAGCAACTCCAACGCGGGCCCATCCCTCAACGTTGCCGGCAGCGCCTCCGTCTCCGCCAACCAGGTCGGAGTGGTCGGCGATGTCTCTGGCGCGAGCAGCATCACGGCGACTAATGGCATCCGAACTCACGCCCGGCCGATCTCCGACCCCTATGCAAACATATCGCCCCCCTCGGAGCCAAGCTGCACCAGCGCCAAGATTACGGTCAACGCCAACGGCAAGACGAACTCCCTTAGTCCTGGCTGCTACCGTGGCGACATTACGGTCAATGCGGGTGCGACTCTAAATCTGGACCCGGGCATCTACTATCTGGACGGCGCTAATTTAAGCGTCGCAGGTAACGCCACGATCGCGGGCACGGGCGTGACTCTGGTCTTTACGGGATCGGGCAGTAACTGGGGCACGGCCTCAATCGGCAGCAACGCGACCATCGATCTGACGGCGCCGACCACCGGTTCCACAAAGGGAATCGTCATGTATGGCGACCGCAACATGCCGGCCGGGACGGCTTTCAATCTGACCGGCGGCGGCACCCAGAACTTCGGCGGTGCCATCTACCTGCCAAAGGCCAATCTTAGCTTCGCCGGCGGTAACGGCACGAGCACCTCGTGTACCAAGGTCATCGCAGATACCTTGACGTTCAGCGGCACGTCGAATCTTCAGGTCGATTGTTCCGCACTCGGCACTGCGACGATTGGCGCGCAAACCGCTCAACTCATCGAATGAGGGTGGCACCGATGCGAATCCAAAACCTATCATTCAGAATCCGCGACCGGTTGCTTTATGCCTTGCCGAGGTACGTGCGCGCTGCCGTACGGGATACAAGTGGCGTAGCCGCCATCGAATTCGGTCTCATGATCCCGTTGTTGTCTCTAATGGTGGTGTCAGTGACAGATATTGGGCTGGCGGTCTATCGCAAGATGCAGGTTGAGGATGCGGCGCAAGCGGGAGCGCAATACGCCGTTGCGCACGGATTTGATGCGAGCGGCATTTCCAGCGCGGTGACGAGTGCAACGAATTCCACTGCCGTCACCGCTTCACCCGGTCCTGTTCAGTTTTGCGGCTGTCCAACGAGCACGGGAGTCAGCACTGTGAGCTGCGGTACGGTTTGCACGGGCGGCGTTCAGGCCGGAACATATACGACGGTCTCGGCGCAGGCGACGTACTATACGCTGATCAATTATCAGATCGTCGCAAACTACACCTACAACGCGCAATCCACTGTGAGGCTGCAGTGAAGCCCAAAACGATATGGCGAGACGACCGGGGGGCCTCGGCACTGGAATTTGCCCTGACCGCTCCGGTGTTCTTTCTATTCATCTTTGGGATCATCGAGTTCGGACTTCTGTTTTGGACGCAGCTCGGGCTGCAACATGGGACCGAAATGGCGGCACGCTGCGCAACCGTCAATCCAGCGCTTTGTCCGAGCAGCGACGCTATTACCGCTTACGCAGCCCAGCAGGCCTTCGGCGTCGGTCTTCCCGCGCAGACATTCACCTACTCCACGCCGACATGCGGCAATCAGGTCAGCGCAAGCTATGCATTTCAGTTTCCGCAGGTGCTTAATCTCTCGCCGCTGACGCTAACGGCGCAGGCATGCTTTCCGAGCTGAATGCAGGCGCTTCGCCCCTATGAAATGCGCACCGACGAGCGGTTCTGAAATGCCAGAACCGGACCATATTCTCGTCTCGTGCCCGCGGTGCAGGGCATGGCCGATGGCTTTTGCGGGTCCGCTCGCCCATTGGGGCCGCGCCACGAGCGAAGCTCTCTTTAGCTGCAGGCGCTGTCGTCACCGCGAGATATTCGATCTCTCGATTGGAAATTCCGGTCTGTTAAGGCCCCGTCGGCCTGCCCGGGCCGGCGATCGTCTCACCGGTCACGACAGATCGCGCGCATAGCCGAGCTGCGCGACGGTGGTCTAACCGCCAATTTCAGAAAAGATTAAAACCCATCGATCAAAATCGCCCTATGGGTGAACATAGGGCAGCACGACGTCGCCGCATTCTGAAGGCCGGGACTATCGAGTTCGGCGGCGGCGGGATCGACTGCACGGTCAGGAACATTTCAGAGACCGGCGCGGCGCTCGAAGTCGTAACCCCGCTTTTCATCCCGGACCGCTTCACGCTCTATGTGGCGAGCGATCAATTAAAGCGGCGATGCCATATCGTCTGGCGCAGAGAGAAGCGCCTAGGTATTGCATTCGACGATTGAGACCAGCCCAGCAGGCGAATAAGCGGAACCGGCCCGCGGCCTTACCCGGCCCGACCGCGCCTCACGCTGAAGCGGGCGTTCTACTGTGCATGGGGTTGTTTTCGCGGTTTTGGTTTGTCAGGTCCGCTTCATCGTCCGGAAGGTGATCGAGTAGCGGCGTGCCTCGACCGGCGGGATGCTGTGCTCCCATTGCGACCGCGCCTCGCCATCGATCAGATATAGCGAACGCGGCCGGGCCTCGAGCGTGTGGCGCTGCCATTTGTCGCCGCGGTGACGGCGGAAGCGGAATTTGCAAGCCGAGCCCAGCGACAGTCCGAGGACCTTGTCGAAGTGTGGCTTGTCGCGATGCCAGCCGATGCCGACGCCAACGTCGTACTCGGTGCAGAGCACCTGCTGCACGCTGCCCTCAGTCAGGCCCGCCCATGCCTCGGCCTGCCGCGCGATCGGCGCGACCCAATCCGGGATCGGCTCGGCCTCGGCCAGCCGCTGCAGCGAATAGTCGTATTGATAGCCGAACCACGCCACGCGGCGGTTACCCTCGAAGGCGCCGAACTGAAAGCGCTGCAGCGGCAATGCTGCGATGCGGCCGATCAGCTCCTGTTCGGCAGCGGCCTCGATAAAATTGTCCGCATAGCGAAGGCCCGCGGGCCATGCTTCCGGTTCGGCGAACAAACCAAGCTGCGTCATTCCTCGCATTTCCGTGACGGAACCTTTTGGCGGCTGATGCGACTTATCTATGACGCGGAGAGCAATGTGCGAGGCTGTCATGGCAGAGAAGCATACCGCCGATCCTGCGGAGATCATGCGGGCGACCGGTCATCCTGAGCTAGAATATGCCGCCGGCTGGACCATCGCCGGTCTCGTCACCATCGGCACCATCGTCGCCGCCTGGGTGTTCGCGATCTAGGCGACTGGAAACCGAAGCTCGAAGGCAGTGCCGGCTTCCGTCGGCTTGAGCCTGATCGAGCCGCCATGGCTCGCCATCACGGCGCGCAAGGCTTTCGGCACGGGCGAGCTCGCGTAGCCGCTGCGCCATCGCCTCCAGCCGCTGTGTGTCGGACAGGATGTTGGCGATGAACGTTTGCTGCTTGGCCAGCGTCAGGCCTTCGGGCGTGCCTTGAAACGAATCCTGCAACAGCTCGGCCGCGCCCTTGATCGAGGTCAGCGGCGATTTCAGCTCATGGGTGAGGTGCGCCGAGAACGTCGCGATGTAGTCGGAGCGCCGCGCCAGCTGCTCGGCCATGCCGAGAAAGCTGTGCGAGAGCTGGGCGAGCTCGCGCGTGCCGTAATGCCGGAGCGGCGCGAACGCCTCGCGGTCGCCGCGGCCGATTCTGGCGGCGCGATCGATCAGCTCGCGCATCGGCAGCGTGATGGTGCGCGAGAACACGAGGCCAATCGCGATCGTGCCGAGGATCACGGCGAGCCCCGCCAGCACGAACTTGGCCCGCTCCTGAGATCGTCGCCAGCACGCGGCTCTGTGCGATCAGCTCGGCCTGGGTCTGGCGGACCGCCGAGAACAGGCTGCGCTGCGTCACCCGTTGTTCGAGAGCGCGCGGCGCTAGGCGAAGATGATCTGGCGTCCTACGATCCTCTTCTGCTGCGGAACCGACTCGTGACGCACCGCGTGCTGCGCCGGTCGGATGCGCCGTGGGGACATTCGCCGATCGACCCGGCGGTGGAGCAGTTGGTGTGATTGTCGAGGTCTGAGCCGGCATTGCCGATTGAGATTCCAACGCAGGTGCGATATGGCTCTCGCGCTTTCAGAGGCGGAGACGAGCTTTGTCGAAACAATCCCTGCGTGAAGAGGCCGAGCGCCTGATCCGCGAATCGATGGAAAAGAAGACCGTCGTCGTGAAGCAGGGCGCGACCCGCATCGAAGCCGTCTGCGGCAAGTGCGGCGCGCCAAACCGGGTCCAGGCGGAAAAAGGCCAGAGCCGTGTCAAGTTCGCCTGCAAGAATTGCGGGCACAAACAAGAGACGCTCTAACCCTTCATCCTGAGGAGCCCGCTGGAGGCGGCGTCTCGAAGGATCGAGGCCCGAGATGGGCCTTCATGGTTCGAGACGCACGTTCCGCGCTCCTCACCATGAGGGTCTGACAGTTACTCCCCATTCACATACTTCGCGAACGCATCCGCATAGTCCGGATGCCAGCGCGACAACGGCGGGCGGTTCTCGACGATGTCGCCGGTGGCCCAGAGCATGCGTTTTTCGTCGAGTGCGCGCGGCACGTCGTTGTCGGGGCAGAGGATGTAGAAATCGCCCGCCTGCAGCCGCGCCAGCATGAAATCCACCGTCTGCTCCGGCGTCCAGGCGGCGGCGGGTTTCTCAGTGCGGCCCTTCGCGGTCAGGCCGGTGAAGACGAAGCCGGGGATCAGCAGATGCGCCGTGATGTGGCAGCCGCTGGTGTTGCGCAACTCGTGCTGGAGCGCTTCCGTAAAAGCCTTCACGCCGACCTTGGAGACGTTGTAGGCGGGATCTCCAGGCGGGGTGGTGATCCCCTGCTTCGAGCCGGTGTTGATGATCAGGCCGGCTTTGCCGCGCACGATCATGTTGGGGGCGAAGATGCGCGCGCCGTTGATGATGCCCCACATGTTGATGCCGATGATGCGTTGCCAATTGTCGGGCTCGCCGAACAGCGTGCTGCCCGGCTGGATGCCGGCATTGTTCATGAGCAGGTCGGTGCCGCCGAAACGCGCGCCGACGGCGCGCTCCAGTTCCGTCACGCTCTCGATCCGGCTAACATCGATCGCGGAAGCCATCACGTTTGCCGCGCCCGCGATGGATGACAATTTTGTTGCGGCTTCCTGCAACCGATTCTCGTCGACGTCGACGATGCACACTTTCATTCCGGCGCGCGCAAATGCCGTCGCGGCGGCAAGACCGATGCCGGAAGCGCCACCGGTGACAACGGCGACATTGCCCTTCGTGATAACAGGATGCGGCATGGCTTCTCTCCGGAAGGGACGTTGCGCTCGGCTATAACATGGCGCGCGCGACCCTGCACAAGTCGGCATGGGAGGTCTCCATTCCACGCCGACTTTACGCCTTTCCAGCGCCGCTGTATTCTCTTCGACTTAACGATCCCCCAAGATCGAACCCAATCAATCGCCTACCCAGGGAGTGCAGCCATGGCTGTGTCGCAGGCTATTCCGATCACGCGCCATCCGTTCGCCAACGGGTCCTACAAGCAAATGCTGATCGATGGGAAGTGGGTCGATGCTGCTTCCGGCAAGCGCTTCGAGACCCATAACCCTGCCACCGGCGAACTGCTCGCAACCGTCGCCGAAGGCGACAAGGAAGACATCGACCGCGCGGTCGCAGCTGCCCGCCGCGCCTTCGAGGGACCCTGGAGCAAGGTCAAGCCGTTCGAGCGGCAGAACCTCCTGCTCAAGCTCGCCGACCTCGTCGAGAAGAATTTCGACGAATTGTCGCAGCTCGACACGCTCGACATGGGCGCGCCCCTCAGCCGCACCCGCGCCTATCGCCTGCGCGCCGTCGGCATGCTGCGCTATTATGCCGGCCAGACCACCGCGATCCACGGCGAGACCATCGAGAACTCGCTGCCCGGCGAGATCTTCTCCTACACGCTGAAGGAACCGATCGGCGTCGTCGGCGCCATCATTCCCTGGAATGGTCCGCTCACTGCGACGATCTGGAAGATCGGCCCGGCGATCGCGACCGGCTGCACCGTGGTGCTCAAGCCTGCCGAAGAGGCGCCGCTGACCTCGTTGCGCATCGCCGAGCTTGCGATGGAAGCCGGCATTCCGCCCGGCGTCGTCAACGTCGTGCCCGGCTATGGCGAGACCGCGGGCGCCGCGCTCGCCTCGCATCACGACGTCGACAAAGTCGCCTTCACCGGCTCGCATGTCACGGGCCAGTCGATCATCCGGGCGTCCGCCGGCAACCTCAAGCGCGTCTCGCTCGAGCTCGGCGGCAAGTCGCCAGACATCGTGTTCGCCGATGCCGATCTCGATGCCGCGGTGCCGGGTGCGGCAATGGCGGTGTTTGCCAACTCGGGGCAGATCTGCAGCGCCGGCACGCGTCTGTTCGTCGAGCAGGCGATCTACGAGGAATTCGTCGGCCGCGTCGCCGAGTTCGGCAAGGAGCTGCAGGTCGGCAACGGTCTCGATCCCAATGTGCAGATCGGCCCGCTGGTCTCCGAACAGCAGCTCGAGCGCGTCACCGGCTATCTCGACATCGGCCAGAAGGAAGGCGCCCGAGCGCTCGCCGGCGGTGGCCGGGTAACAGAAGGAGCACTGTCAAAGGGCTTCTTCGTCTCCCCAACGGTGTTCGCGGGCGTCCAGGACAACATGCGCATCGCGCAGGAGGAGATTTTTGGTCCGGTCATCTCCGCCATCGCGTTCACGGACATGGACGAGCTGGTCAAACGTGCCAACAACACCACGTTCGGTCTCGGCTCCGGTCTGTGGACGCGCGACGTCAGCAAGGCGCATGCCGTGGCGAAGCGCCTGCGCGCGGGTTCGGTGTGGGTGAATTGCTACCAGACGATGGACCCTGCCGTGCCCTTCGGCGGCTACAAGATGAGCGGCTACGGCCGCGAGTCCGGCAAGCAGCACGTCGAGGAATATCTCAACGTCAAGGCCGTCTGGATCAAGACGACGTAAGACCCGTTCTCTCCTGCGTTCCGCGCGAGGGAATAACTGCTTTTAAATGGGGCGGCGCCTTTTCCGGTTGCCGCCCCTCGCTATATGATCCGCATCCTTTCAAAGACATCCGGGGCCCCCATGAAGTTCGAGGCGTTGTTTAGACCGTTGCAGCTTGGTCCGTACAAGCTTGCGCATCGCGTCGCGATGGCGCCGCTGACGCGGATGCGCGCCGAGCGCGACAGCTTCGCCCCGCGCCCGCTCAATGCCGAATATTACGGTCAGCGCGCGACGCCGGGTGGCCTGATCATCGCCGAGGCTTCGCCGGTGCTTTCGCAAGGCCGCGGCAATCCCGCCACGCCCGGCATCTATTCGGAGACGCAGATCGCCGGTTGGCGCAAGGTGGTTGACGCCGTGCATGCCAAGGGCGGCATCATCTTCCTCCAGCTCTGGCACGTCGGCCGGGCCTCGCATTCCTCTTATCACGGCGGTGCGTTGCCGGTGTCGGCCTCGGCGATCCCGATCAGGGCCGAAGGCATGAAGGCGATGACAGCCGACGGCAAGCTCGCCGACTACGAGACGCCGCGTGCATTGGAGACAGACGAGGTCAAGGGCATCGTCGAGGCGTTCCGCCAAGCCGCGCAGAACGCGCTTGCGGCCGGCTTCGACGGGGTCGAGATTCACGGCGCCAACGGTTATCTGCTCGAGCAATTCCTGCAATCGCGCAGCAACCAGCGCACCGATCAATATGGCGGCTCGATCGAGAACCGCACGCGGCTGCTGCTCGAAGTGACCCAGGCTGCGATTGGCGTCTGGGGCGCGAACCGGGTCGGCGTGCGGTTGTCGCCGCATGGCATCGCCAATGATTCCGCCGAGCCCGATCCGATGCCGCTCTATACTCACGTCGTGACGGCGCTCGACAAGCTCGGCCTGGCCTATCTCCACTTCATCGAGCCGCGCTCCAGCGGCGCTGGCCGCGCCGACGTTCACTGGGAGAACGTGCCGTCGGCGATGGTGCTGTTTCGCCCGTACTATAGCGGCGTGCTGATGACTGCTGGCGGCTTCACCGGCGAGACCGCGAACGCGGCGATTGCCGAGGGCCATGCCGACATCATTGCCTTCGGCCGCATCTTCATCTCCAACCCTGATCTGCCGTGCCGGCTCGAGCACGACTATCCGATCACGCCGTACAACCGCGCGACGTTCTATGGTGGCGAGGAGAAGGGATACACGGATTATCCGGTGTATGATGCGCTGACGCCGGCGTAATCTCCCTCCCTCATTCCGGGGCGATGCGCAGCGTCGAGCCCGGAATCCATGTCTCCGTCCGAACATGCCGCCTGATGGATTCCGGGCTCGTGACTTCGCCGCGCCCCGGAAGGACGATCGTGTATTGTCGTCGCTCGCAACGATGATGAGGAAGCCTTATGGCCAAAGCCGCAGTCGCCGTAGGAACCGCCACGGGCCGATGCCTCTGCGGCAAGGTCACCTTCGAAATCGACGTGCCAGCACGTTGGGCCTGGCACGATCATTCCGCCGCCAGCCGCCGTGCCCATGGCGCGGCCTATGCGACCTATGTCGGAAGCTGGAAGAAGCGGTTTCGCATCACCTCCGGCAAGACCGCGCTGACCCGTTATGAGGACAAGGCGACGAAGACTGCGCGGAGCTTTTGCTCGTATTGCGGCACGCCGATCGCCTATGAGCGACCGCGCGGCCCGCACATGATCAATATCCCTCGTGCGCTGTTCAGGGAGCGCACCGGGCGCCAGCCGCTCTATCACATCGCGATCGAGGAGCTGCAGGAATGGGCCTATGCCGGCGAGCCGCTGGTGCCGCTGAAGGGTTTTCCGGGCGTGGTGTGGCAGCGCGCGAAAAAGAAGAAGCGCGCGAGGGGGGAGGACCCATTCGAGCTCGGCCGCGAGGAGATGTAAGGCTCCGTCACGCAACGCAGCCATGACCGCGCTCCATTGCGTGCCGCGCGCCACTTCGGCCATCATGTTCCGACCCTGCGGCAACGTACCGAGGGCTGGAGGAAACATGAAGAACAAGATCACCGGCCGCTCCGCCTTTCTCGCTCTGCTCAAGGACGAGGGCATCACGCATCTGTTCGGCAATCCCGGCACCACCGAATTGCCGATCATGCATGCGCTGAAGGACCACCCTGACCTCACCTATGTGATGGCGATGCAGGAGAGCCTGGTGGTGGCGATCGCGGATGGCTACAGCCGCGCCTCCGGCAAGCTGGTCGCCTGCAACGTTCATGTCGCGCCCGGGCTCGGCAATGCGATGGGCTCGCTCTACAATGCCCAGTTCACGGGCACGCCGATGATTTTGACGGCGGGCCAGCAGGAGCAGGGCCATGGGCTGATGGAGCCGGTGCTCTATGGTCCACTGGTGCGCATGGCCGAGCCACTGGTGAAATGGGCGGTCGAGGTCACGCGTCTGGAAGACCTGCCGCGCATCGTGCGCCGCGCCGCCAAGGTCGCGATGACGCCGCCGACCGGCCCGGTGTTCATCTCGCTACCCGGTGACATCCTCAACAGCGAGGCTGGCATCGATCTCGGCCGTTCCACCCGCATCGATGCCCGCACCAAACCATCCGACGAGGCGCTGAAGGCTTTTGCCGCACGCCTGCTGAAGGCCGAGCGTCCTGTCCTCGTCACCATGGACGAGGTGGTGAAGAGCGATGCGTTGAAGGAAGCCGCCGAACTTGCCGCGGTGCTGGGCGCTGCCGCTTACCAGTCCTCGACGCCCTATGGCTCGCACTTCCTGTCCGAGAGCCCGAGCTTCGTCGGCACGCTCGCGCGTGCACAAAAGGTCGCGCGCGATACGCTCACGCCTTATGATCTGCTGATCGCGCTCGGCGGAGATCCCCTGCGCATGTCTGTTTATAGCGAGGTCGATGCACTGCCTGACGGACTCGGCGTCGTCCAGATCGGTCTCGTCGATTGGGAGATCGCGAAGAACTATGGTGCCGAGATCGCGCTCAAGGCGGATGTGAAGGAAACGCTGCGTGCGCTGATTCCGGTGTTGAAAGAGATGGGCGGTGCGGCGCTCGCGAGCCGCGCCAGGCAGCGTCTCGCTGAGATTGCGCCGAAGAACTGGACCGCGCGGCGCGCTATGCTGGTCGAGCAGATCGGCAAGAGTGCTGGCCGCACGCCGATCGATCCGGATTTTCTGGTGCTGCAAATGGTCGAGGCCATGCCCGACGATGCGATCCTTGTCGACGAAGGCCTTACGTCCAGCCGCCAGACCACCGCGCTGCGTCCGCATCGCGATCGCTACGGCTACCACGGCCTCGCCTCCGGCGGCATCGGCTGGGGCTTGCCGGCGTCGGTCGGCGCCAGCATCGCCAATCCGGATCGTCCGGTCGTGTGTTTCTCCGGCGACGGCAGCGCCATGTATTCGATCCAGCCGCTGTGGACGGCAGCGCATCACAAGCTGCCACTCAATGTCGTCATCGCCAACAATGGCGGCTACCGCATCATCAAGCAGCGCCTGCTCGCCTTCCATGGCGACGACAATTATGTCGGCATGGATTTTGTCGATCCACCCGTCGATTTCACCGGCATCGCCAAGGCGCTCGGTTGCGAGGCAATCAAGATCAGCGATCCCCGCGAGGTGAAAGCGACATTGGCATCGGCGTTTGGCCGGCCCGGGACCAAGCTGATCGAGGTGATGGTGGACGGGAAGGTGTAGGTGAAGCAACGTACTCCGGCTGTGCTCCCTCCCCCTTTGCATTCATTTCCGCCGGGAGATCCCATGACCGAAACCATCCGCATCAAGCGTTTCAATGCGCGCCCCGTGCTCGTGCCGATGAACCTGCCGCTTCAGACCTCGACGGGCGCCATCAGCAAGGCCCCGCTGGTGCTGATCGACTGCGAGACCGACCAGGGCGTGCAGGGTCATGCCTATCTGTTCTCGATCACACCGTCGGCCCTGAAGCCGCTGACCGCGATGGTCACGGAAATGTCGGAGCTGCTCGCCGGCGACGAGCTGCTGCCGCTTGAGATCGAGCGCAAGCTGACGCAGCGCTTGACGCTGCTCGGGCTCGCCGGCCTGCAACGGCTGGCGCAATCCGGCATCGACATGGCCGCGTGGGACGCATTGGCGCGCAGCAGAGGCCTGCCGCTGGCCCGTCTGCTCGGCGGCGCGCCGAAACCGGTCAGGGCTTACAATTCGAAAGGGCTCGGCATCATGCCCGCGGGCGCTGCGGTCGAGGAAGCCCATAAGCTGCTGGCCGAGGGCTTTCATGCCGCCAAGATCCGCGTCGGCCGGCCGGACGCGCGCGAAGATCTCGCCGTGGTACGCGCGCTGCGCAAGGCCGTTGGCGACGAGGTGATGCTGATGTGCGACTACAACCAGGCGCTGACGGTGACCGAAGCGATCCGCCGTGGCGAGATGCTCGACGACGAAGGCCTGATCTGGATCGAGGAGCCGATCCGCCATGACGACTATGTCGGTTGTGCCCGCATCGCGGATGCGCTGCGCACGCCGGTCCAGATCGGTGAGAATTTTGACAGCGCTTTTTCGATGCAGGCCGCGCTCTCCGCTGAGGCCAGCGATTACGTGATGCCCGACGTCCAGCGCATCGGCGGTGTCACCGGCTGGCTCCGTGCCGCAGCACTCGCGCACGCCGCCGGTATCGAGATGTCGACGCATTTGTTTTCGGAAGTCAGCGCGCATCTGCTCTGCGTGACGCCATCAGCGCATTGGCTCGAATATGTCGACTGGGCCGACACGGTGCTGGCGAGCCGGCTGAAGATCAAGGACGGCTTTGCGCTGCCGGGCGAAGAACCCGGGAATGGGATCGAGTGGGACGAGGCGGCGGTGAAGACGTACCTGGTCGCGTGATTTGCCCATGAGTGAGCGGCAATGCGCCACCCGTCTCTCATCGGGAGCTGCCGGCGGCAGATTGCTCCTGCGCGGGGTAATCGATCCGGCCGTCAGGCAGGATGTGTGCGGCGGAATTCATTCTGGCCTCGTCGACCTGCCCGGGACCGAGGATGTGAAACACCGTCTCGCCGGCGGCCAGCAGATAATCGGTGATGATCCGGCGGTGGCAGCGCCACCACAACGTCTCCGCACACATGATGGCGCAGCGTTGCGTCTGCCCGAGTTCGCGCAAATGCGCGAGGCCTTCGCGAAAGGCTGCGCCCATGGCGTGGTCTGCGTAATTGTGAAAGCTGTCGTTCTGCCAGAAGGCATTGGTCTGGCGCGGCACCTCGCGCTTGCGGCCGCGCAGACCGCCGAGCGAGGCGATGTGCTCATAGCCGATCGAGACGGCCGCAAGCGATTGCGGCAATGTCTCGCGATTGTATTGCGGATTGGTGCGGGAGCGGGGCACGGTGCGCACATCAGCCACGAAGGTGACGGAGCTGCCTTGCAGGAGCTCGACGAATTCCTCGATCGAACGTGTGGCGTGGCCAATCGTGAAGAAGGGATGAGCCATGGGACTAGCCTTGGGA
Source organism: Bradyrhizobium diazoefficiens (assembly GCF_016599855.1). NCBI lineage: Bacteria > Pseudomonadati > Pseudomonadota > Alphaproteobacteria > Hyphomicrobiales > Nitrobacteraceae > Bradyrhizobium > Bradyrhizobium diazoefficiens. Next base: position 6,519,348 of record NZ_CP067041.1, read on the forward strand.
TGAGCCTTGGGATGCCTCGTCAGCTCGCCTTGTGGCACTCAGCTCTTGAGCCGCCGCAGCGCCTTGCCCTTGTGCAGGGCGACGTGCTCCGTCTTGTCGCTCTTGATCTCGTATTGCGGATCGTCCGGGCTCGCGTGGTGGACGTGGCCCTTGTAGTCGACGTCTTTGGTATGCACGCGCAGGATATGGCGGCGCACGCGGCCAGCCTCGGAATTCCAGCTGACGTGATCGCCGCGCTCGAAGGGTTTTGTGGAGGCTTTAGGCATGGCGGAACAATGCCGGGCTTGTGGGCGTGTTCCAAGGAGACGGAGCAAGAGGCTGCAGTCCGTCTACGCGCTTCGCGCTACGCCGGACATGCTTCGCGTTGAGAATCGTGGCTTGCCTAGCCGTAGCTCGCGGCGGCAGCCCGCCTGCGTCCTTCGGGCTTCGGCGTGACATCCTTCTCTCACTTCGCGAGAAAGATGGTGGGCACGACAGGGATCGAACCTGTGACCCCTACCATGTCAAGGTAGTGCTCTCCCGCTGAGCTACGTGCCCTAATAGTCCATTTACGTCGGGTGGGGACCCTATAACGGCTCGGGGGAGCCGGTGCAAGGACGGAAGGGGGCCAATCTAGGCCGCCAGCATCTTGTTCACTTCGCTCACCAATTCGCGCAGGTGAACGGGTTTCGACAGCACCTTGGCGTTCTTAGGGGCGTCCGAATCCGAGTTCAGGGCCACCGCGGCGAAGCCTGTGATGAACATGATCTTGATGTCGGGGTCGAGTTCCGAAGCCCGGCGGGCGAGCTCGATACCGTCCATCTCCGGCATCACGATGTCGGTGAGCAGCATCTCGAACGGCTCTTCCCGCAACCGCTGATAGGCGGCCAAGCCGTTGTCATGGGACGAAACCTGAAAACCGGCGTTTTCCAGCGCCTTGACCAGGAAACGGCGCATGTCGTTGTCGTCTTCGGCGAGCAGGATTTTTGGCATGGCAGGAACGTCGAATCCCCAGAGGATATGCAGAGGTCACTAAGCCCGACAGAGGGTAAATTTGGGGTGAAAATCTTAACCCTGGGACGGCTCGCGCTGCCCTGGTGTTGTGAACCGGAATGGCCCGCGAATCAATCGAGCCGCGCTCAGGCGTCCCCGTCTCCCTGCCCGCACGGTTAAGGCATGTTCCAGCGCGGCTCACGCTTTTTCACTTGGCAGAATGGTTGCGATTCCGGACAATGACGGCACATGAGCCGCTCGACCGGCCGAATCATTCGGGACCCGTGCCGGATCCCTGCGGGGGCAAGAGGCGAAGCCTCAGCATGAAGGGACGAAGGCTGAGAAGATGACACGGTTTGACGGCGAGGTGTCGCCAGCCTTCGAGATCGTGGAGCCCGCCGAGTGGCGCGCGCCTGTTATCTTCAACTCGCCCCATTCCGGCTCGACCTATCCGGACGAATTCCTGAGCGCCTCGCGCATCGACCTGCCGACGCTGCGGCGGTCGGAGGATTCCTTCATGGACGAGCTGATCGGCCAGTTGAGCGAGCGCGGCTTTCCGACCGTGCGGGTCAACTTTCCCCGCTCCTTTGTTGACGTCAATCGCGAGCCCTATGAGCTCGACCCCCGGATGTTCACCGGACGCCTGCCGAGCTTTGCCAACACGCGTTCGATGCGGGTCGCGGGCGGCTTGGGGACCATTCCGCGCGTGGTCGGCGATGGCCAGGAGATCTATCGCGAGCGCATCCTGGTCGACGACGCGCTGGCGCGAATCGAGACGCTGTACAAGCCGTATCATCGTGCGCTGCGCCGGCTGATCAACAAGGTGCACCAGATGTTCGGCACCGTGGTGCTGGTCGACTGCCATTCGATGCCGTCGGTCGGGGTCAGCAGAGACGAGCCACGCCGGCCCGACGTCGTGATCGGCGACCGCTACGGCACCAGCTGTACGCCGCTGCTGCCCGACCGTGTCGAGGAGACCATGACCGGGCTCGGCTATTCGATCGGCCGCAACAAGCCCTATGCCGGCGGCTTCATCACCGAACATTACGGCAACCCGGCGAGCGGCCTGCACGCGGTGCAGCTCGAGCTCAATCGCGCGATCTACATGGATGAGCGCCGCCGCGAGCGCGGCCCGCGCTTTGCGCAGGTAGCGAGCGACTTCGGCATCCTCGCCGACGTCTTGGCGACCACGATCCCGTTCGGCGATCTCGGCCCGTTTCAGGCCGCGGCGGAATAGCCGCGAGGTCTTCACCCGCGATCGCGTCTTCGCTTCGCCCATTCGCGCGCTCGAAACGAAACAGATGGCCCGAAGAAAAAAGGGCCGCTTCTGATGAAGAAGCGGCCCAAGTCTAGGGAGGAAACGCCCAAGGAGGGCAGCGGTAACGCCAAGCGCTACCGCACCGCAACAATATGCGGCCGCGCCGCACAAAGTGCAAGGGCTTTTCAGCCATTTCCCATGCAAAAAGACATGGCTCATTTGCTCCTAGCAAAATCCAGATTCAGTTTCTTTAATAAGGAAATTCAATGGGTTGATAGTCATTTGCATACGAACGAGGCATACAAGGAACTAAGTTCTCAACACTGTGATCGATATTTGACCAGGATATGGCTCAGATGGGGGGCAGCCACTAGCCGCAGCCAAAATTCCGGGGTGCAAATCAAGACAGCGCTGCACGCGAGAAGCGATTTAAGCTAGGCAGAGATGAGTTTCACCCGACTTTCGTTTTGAGGATGCGCCGTGACGGTGATCGACTTCTCAGCCTTCATCGGACGGCTTGCCACCGCGTCCGGCGAAACCATCCTGCCGTTCTTCCGCACCTCGCTGTCGATCGACGACAAGAGCAAGACCAAGGATTTCGATCCCGTCACGGAAGCCGACCGCGCCGCGGAGGCGGTGATGCGGCGGCTGATCAAGGCGAGTTTCCCCCAGCACGGCATCGTCGGCGAGGAATTCGGCGATGAGCGCGAGGACGCCGACTATGTCTGGGTGCTCGACCCAATCGACGGCACGAAGTCCTTCATCGGCGGCTTTCCGATCTGGGGCACGCTGATCGCGCTCTTGCACAAGGGCACGCCGGTGTACGGCATGATGCACCAGCCTTTCATCGGCGAGCGCTTTTCGGGCGACAACGGCTCGGCGAATTACAAAGGCCCGACCAGTGAGCGCCGGCTCCAGGTCCGCCGCTGCGCCTCGCTCTCGGAGGCGACGACCTACACCACCAGTCCGCTGCTGATGAACGAGCGCGACCGCGCCATCTTCGGCCGCATCGAGCAAGGCGCGCGGCTGTCGCGCTATGGCGGCGACTGCTACTCCTATTGCATGCTGGCCGCCGGCCATGTCGATCTCGTGGTCGAGACCGAGCTGAAGCCTTACGATATCGCGGCCCTGATCCCGATCGTGACCGGCGCCGGCGGCGTCGTCACCACCTGGGAAGGCAAGCCGGCGCAGGGCGGCGGCCGCATCATCGCGGCCGGCGACGCCAGAATTCACGAAGAAGCACTCAAGCTGTTGAACGAATAACAAACGCGAGCGGGAAGGGGAAGAGCTCACCTACCTCAACCCGACAGCTACGTTCCCTCGCCCCTTGCGGGGGAGGGCTAGGGAGAGGGGTCCACACGGGGACTCCATCGATCGCGCTTCTTCGCAACAGTCACACCTTTTCCTGGGCTACCCCTCTCCCCCGCCCTCCCCCGCCCTGCCCCGCCCTGCCCCGCAAGGGGGGAGGGAGCGAGTTGAGTTCGCGGCTAAGACACGGGTTCACACCAGTTCGCGGCACCCCCCCTCACACCGCCGCCGCGCGCAGATGCTCTACCAGCATCTTCGCTGGCCGCGGCAGTGTCTTGAAGCTGCGCGCGCAGATCACGAGCCTCCGATTGGCCCAGGCGTCGCGCAGGCGGACCATGGCGAGCGGCATCAGCTTGGCGCAGCGACGGGCGGCGGCTTCGGGCACCAGAGCGACGCCGACATCGGCCGAGACCAGTTGGCAGATCGCGTCGAAGTCGCGTAAGCGCGCGCGAAAATGCGGGCGCATGCCGAGCCGGGCGGCGTGCTTTGAAATATGCATCTGAAGCGCGGTGGCGCTGGTCAGGCCGACGAACTCGCAAGCATTCGCCTCCTGGAAATCGATCTGGCGGCGGCCGGCGAACGGGCCGCGCTTCGACGTCACCAGAGTCAAACGATCTTCGCTGAACACGAACCGCTCGATATGATCGGGCAGCGCATGCTCGGCGGCAAAGCCGAGGTCGGCGGCGCCTGCGGTGATCGCGGCCGCAATGTCGGTGCTCTCGCGCTCCTCGATGTCGATGGCGACGTCGCGATGCTCGCGCAGGAAGCCGGCGAGCGCCTTCGGCAGATGCTCCGACAGGCCCGACGTGTTGGCGAGGAAGTGCACGCTGGCGCGCACGCCGCTGGCAAAGCCGGCGAGATCGCCGCGCATGGCGTCGATCTGGTGGATCACGAGGCGCGCATGATCGAGCAGACTCTCGCCCGCCGCGGTCAATTCGACACCGCGACGGCCGCGCTTGAGCAGCGCGACGCCGAGCGCCTCCTCGAGCCCCTTGATCCGCGCGCTGGCCGACGCCAGCGCCAGATGCGAGCGCTCCGCGCCGCGGGTGATGCTGCGCTGGTCGGCGACCGCGATGAAGAGCTGGAGATCGACGAGGTCGAAACGCACAGTTGCTTCCTCCAAATCTAGACTTCGTCGCCGACGAAGGCTGTCTCCGTAACCTCCAGATTGTGCCTGAGCGCGGCTTCGGTCAATGTACAAGCCATGATTGACCCGCTTCTCATTCTCGTCGCCGCGGTCTTCCTGGTCGCCGGCTTCGTCAAGGGCGTCGTCGGGCTAGGCCTGCCGACCGTGTCGATGGGGCTGCTCGCGGTGAACATGGCGCCCAGCCGCGCGATCGCGATCGTGATCGTGCCCGCCATCGTCACCAACATCTGGCAGACCTTCGTCGGCCCGCATTTGCGCGACATTCTGAGGCGGTTGTGGCCGCTGATGATCGGCACCGTGATCGGATGCTGGCTCAATGCCGGCGCGCTGACCGGCCCCTATGCGCGCTACGGCACCGTGGTGCTCGGCATCCTGCTGGTGATCTACGCCATCATCGGCTTGAGCAAACTCAAATTCCACGTCGGGCCGAAGAATGAGAAATGGGTTGGCGGGGTCGTCGGTGTCATCACCGGCGTGATCTCGGCCTCAACCGGCGTGCAGGTGATCCCCTCGATGCCGTTCATGCAGGCGATCGGCATGGAGAAGGACGAGCTGGTGCAGGCGCTCGGCGTGTTCTTCACCACGGCTACGCTGGCGCTCGCCTTCAATCTCACCGCCGGCGGCCTGCTGACCCCGGCCAATGCCGTACCGGGCGCGGTGGCCATGGCCATGGCCTTTGCCGGCATGTACGTGGGGCAGTCAGTGCGGGCGAAAATGCCGGCGGAAGCGTTTCGCCGCTGGTTCCTGCTCGCGATGATCCTGCTCGGCCTTTATCTCGCCGGCAGCGCGCTCGCGAAGGAGTTCGCTTGACTGAAGTTACCGCGTCTCCAGCATGGCGACGCGGATGCCGAGATAGATGAAGAGGCCGCCGAGGGTGCGGTTGACCCAGGCGATCACGCCCTCGGACCGCCGCAGCCGGTGAGCGGCCTTCGCCGCAAACGCCGCCAGCACCAAGCACCACAGCGTGCCCGTACAGATGAAGATCAGGCCGAGCGTCAGGAAGGCGAGCGGCTTGTGCGGCGCATCGGCTGCGACAAATTGCGGCAGGAAGGCCAGGAAGAACAGCGCGACTTTGGGATTGAGCGCGTTGGTGAAGACGCCCTGAAGGAAGACCCGCCGCAACGAGCTCCGCTCGGCCTTGTCCTTGACCGCCACTAGCGCCGGCTGCGACCATAGCATCTGAAGGCCGGTCACGACGAGATAGGCCGCGCCGACCAGCTTCAGGATCGAGAACGCGGTGGAGGAGGCCATCAAAAGCGCCGAAAGACCGATCGCCGCGCCCGCGACGTGGAAAAAGCAGCCACAACTGATGCCGAAGGCCGCGGCCGCTCCGCCGCGCCAGCCCATCTGCATGCTGCGGCCGATCACATAGACCGTATCCGGCCCGGGCGTGATGTTGAGCAGGACGCCCGAGAGGATGAAGAGCCAGATTTCGTGAATACCCAGCATGTGAGGTGTCTCGCATCCGCCCGTCTCAAGAACTTGCCCTTAGTCGGTTCGGCCGCCATCGTCCACTCCCGCGATTGCGTAGAATTTACCCCGAATTTGCAATGCGGTTCATACTTTCGCTCGGGCTCATCTGCTCTATAAAGGCGTGGTTCTTGAAATGCAGGATTCGAGGCGACTGCCACGCCGTGGCCGGTCCGATATCCCTTGGAGCTCCGGAATATGGAAAGACGTCTGGCTGCCATCGTCTGCGCCGATGTCGCCGGCTATTCGCGGATGATGGGCACCGACGAGGCCGGTACCCATGCCGTCTTCAAGGCCCATCGCAGCGCGATCCACCCCATCATTCTCAATCATGGCGGCCGTGTCGTCAAAAACACCGGCGACGGCTTCCTGCTGGAGTTTCCCTCCATCGTGGGCGCCACACAAGCCGCAATCGCGATGCAGGTGCTGATGGCGGAGCGCAACCACCATCTGCCCGCCGACCGCGCCATGCAGTTTCGGCTCGGCATCCATATGGGCGACGTCATCGCCGATGAAGACGAGGTGTTCGGTGACGACGTCAATATTGCCGTCCGTCTGGAATCGGTGGCGAGCCCCGGCGGGTTCGCGATCTCGGTCAAGGCCTACCGCGAGGCAAGCAAGCATCTGACCGTGCCGCTGGTCGATGCCGGCAACCACCGGTTCAAGAACATCAAGGAGCCGGTCGGGGTCTTCACCTGGTCGCCGGAGGGTGCGCAGGCCGCACAGGTCATGGATGTCCCGGCCATGGCGCAGCAGTACCGCACCGCGATCGTAGGCGTGCTGCCCTTCGCCAATCTCAGCGATTCCCAGGACGAATATTTCTCGGACGGCCTGACCGAGGACCTGATCCACGCGCTGTCGCTGCAATCGTTCTACCGCGTGCTGAGCCGCAACTCGACCTTCGCGTTCAAGGGCAAAAATGCAAGCACCCGCGTGATCGCGCGCGAGATCGACGCCACCTATCTGATCCAGGGCTCGGTGCGGCGCGCCGGAGCCAAGATCCGCGTCACCGCCGAGCTGATCGCGCCGGAAACCGGCGAGCAGCTCTGGACCGGCCGCTACGACCGCGACATCGGCGAGCTCTTTGCGATGCAGGACGAGATCACGACAAACCTGTCCGCCGCCATCGCCACCGAGATCGTCCGGGCCGAAGCCTCCGCGCCGGCGCGGCCCACTACCGACGTCAGCGCCTGGGACCGTTTCCTCAAAGGTCTGTCGCATTATTACCGGCTGACCAAGGAGGACCACGTCGCCGCCATCGCGCTGTTCAGGGAGGCGATCGCCCTCGACCCAAACCTGTCGATCGCACACGCCTATCTCGCCACCATCCAGATCCAGAGCATTCAGTTCGGCTGGATCAAGGGCACGCGCGAGATGTGGGCCGAGGCGATGGGTCTTGCCGAAGCCAGCGTGCGGCTCGACCCGCGCTCCTCCTTCGCGTTTTCGATCCTATCCTGGGTTCAGGGAATGGAAGGGAATTATGAGGCCGCGATGGACGCCGCCAAGCGCGCGGTCGCCCTTAATCCCTATGATATGGGCGCACGCGGCGTACTCGGCATCTGTCACTTCATCATCGGCGAGCACCGGCAGGCCATCGAGCTGTTTTCGATGGCGGCGCAGCGCGGCAACAGCGACCCGCGCTATCAATGGGCGGCGCTGAACGCCTTCAGCCACTATCTCGTCGGCCAGTATGACGCGACCTTATCGTGGGCCCGCGAGCAGCTCTACGTCAACCCGAACCACATGCAGGCGCTGGCGATCCGCGCCGCGGCGCTGGCGCAGCTGCAGCGGCCCGGCGAGGCGATCGAGGCCACCCGCGTGCTCATGAGCAACTACCCGACCTTGAATGTCGACCGTCACTTGCGGAATTTTCGCTGGAAGCGGCCCGAGGACATCGCGCATTACCGCGAGGGGCTTCTGAAGGCGGGCGTGCCGGCCAGCAAGTTCACTTTGGTGCAGAGCGACGTCAGACGGGCCGCCGAATCCTGAGGGCAGTTCTGGCCTCGCGCCCGGCTTTATTGACACCCGAGTGAATTCAGCCACACTTCGTCACACGCTGAAGTAGTATAGCCTTTCTGCGTCCGCACTGTTCGTTAGGACTTTCCGCGCTTGATCGGCGGCTCCTTTTCGCGATCCATTTGTTTCAGGACTTTGCCCGATGGATAACCTCCGCAAGAAGCCTTACGACCCCTCAATCGAAGTCTCGCCGAACAATCCCTGCCCCTTCCTGCGCGGCCTCGTCGGCGAAGGCTTTGTCGACGGCGGGACCGTCCCGCTCACCGCGCTATCGCAGACCATCGCCAACGCGAGCGGCGAAAAAGGGCCGAAGAAAATCTTCGCCCGCATTCAGGTCCGCGGGGTGGCATTGATCGCCAACGGAGCCGGTCACATCCTGAAGAGCATCTGGTCCGGCGCGCAGCTCGATGCCTTGCGCGGGGGCCCCCTCGACAAGCGCGGCGCCGGCTCACGCATTCTCGGCATCGACGGCAAGGTCAACGAGGACGAGATCGCGCGGCTTGCGAGCTTCGGCCGGGCCTACACCGATCCGGAGACCGGGAGCAGCGAGCCCGGTCTCAATGCCTCCGAAATCGGCGTCTTCATGAGCGACAACCTCAAGCGCGCCGGCGCCGCCGCGCGCTGGTACTATCCGCTGCTGATGAAATTCGAATGGCCGATCCTGTTGAAGATCATGGGCAAGGGCAAGGGCGAGGATCGCTATCTCAGCCTCGCCGACGTGCGCGCGCTGATCAACGAGCGCAGCTTCCCCGACCGTATCAACCAGCGGCTGATCTCGCAGCCGGTCCTGTCAGCCTGCGCGCTCAGGTTTCGCTGGGCGCTCGGGATTGTCGCGGCCCTCATCGCCGCCGGTCTTGTCGCCCTCGTTGCCGTCGCCGAATTCCCCAATCAGGTTCGCGCCATGCTGCCGCAGCAGGGCATCCTCGTGAACCTGCTGCCGCCGCCCTTGCCCAAGCTCCCGGAGACGAAGGCGGCCTACTGGCTCGAGCAGAACTGGTCGCTGAAGGACCGGCACTGGTTCCACCATGCCAGCCAGGGCACCGCGACCTTCCCGGTGCCCTATGAGTGGTTCATGGCGCTGGAGCAGCCGCGCCTTCGCCTGTTCTCGCAGCCGGGCATGATGAAGGACAGCGCCTATCTCGAGCGCTTCGGTTTCATCCCGAGCCCGCAATCGATCCAGACCGATGCGACGACGCTGCGGCGCTACGGCTACGCCAATGTCTACGAGACGACGCAGGTGTCGGACTGGTCGACCAATTGGACCTCGGCGGAGAATGTCGACGGCCTGCCGGTCGGCTTCGCGCGCATGACCGGCGTCGTCGACCCCGCCACGGGCCGGCGCGAAGAGGACAAGATCGGCCTGACCTGCGCGGCCTGCCATACCGGCCAGATCCATTATCAGGGCATCGACGTCCGCTTCGACGGCGGCCCGGCGATGACGGATTTGAAGAAGCTCGAGCTCTCGACCGGCCTGTCGATCGAGTACACGCTGCACGTCCCCTTCCGCTTCCGGCGCTTCGCCGATCGCGTGCTCGGCCCCGACGCCAGCAAGGCGGACCGCGATGCGCTCAAGCAGAAGCTCAGTGCGATCGGCGGCTTCCTGGTCAACTGGGCGCAAACCCAGCAAAAGACCGTGGAAGCCAAGAAGACCTGGAACGGCAGGCAGCAGAAGGATACCGAGGAGGGGTTCGGCCGCCTCGACGCGCTCAACCGTATCGGCAACCAGGTGTTCTCGCAGGATCTCGCACTGAGCGGGATCAAGGGATTCGAGAAGAACCTGCATGCCCAGGATGCGCCGGTCAGCTACCCCGCGATCTGGACCGTGCCGTGGTTCAAGTTCGCCCAATATGACGCTTCAATCGAGCAGCCGCTGATCCGGAATGCCGGTGAAGCCCTCGGCGTGACCGCGTTGCTCAATTTGTCCGACGCTTATCCGGAGGACAGGCTGTGGCGGTCCTCGGTCCATATCAACACGCTCGGCTGGATCGAGGAGTTGCTCAGAGGCCCTGATCCGTTCAAGGCGGCCGATCCCGCCGCCGAGAAGAAGTTCGGCGGCCTATTGTCGCCAAAATGGCCGTCGCAGATTCTCGGCGACGCATGGCGGATCGATCCGACCAAGATCGAGAATGGCCGCAAGATCTACGCCGAGATGTGTTCCGGATGCCATTTGCCCGCGATCGATACCCCGGCCTTCTGGTCCTCTGGACATTGGGAGCCGAGCGGCGACAGCAAGGTGCTGAACGCGGTGACGATTCCCCTCAAGGAGATCCAGACCGATCCTGAACAGTCCCTCGTCCTCAGCAAGAGGGTCGTCGACGTGCCCGGCTTCCTAAAGGTGAATACGGCCGACCTGCAGAAATGGTGGCAATGCAATATCCCGACTGCGAGCGCCTCGCCCAACGAGATGGTCTACGCGCTCGGCCTCATGACGGTGGTCGACCTCGTCGCCCGCAAATGGATGGACGATGAGAAGGTGCCGGACGCCGAGCGGGCGAAGATTTGGAATCTCGCGCGCAAGAACTGCCTCAATCCGGCGCCCGATCCGCGCTATCGGGCACGCCCGCTGAACGGCATCTGGGCCACGGCGCCTTATCTGCACAACGGTTCGGTGCCTTCGCTGTACTGGCTCCTAAAGCCGCAGCACGAACGTCCGACGAGCTTTTGCATGGGCCGCCGCGACTATGATCCCGTGACCGTCGGTTTTGCGGTCACCCCTGGCGAGCGGTGCAAGACGGGCGAAACGGAGTTCTCGGCGGGGTCGGAGAAGGATCCGATCCAGGGCAACAGTGTGCTCGGCCATTCCTTTGAGCTCAAGCAAGGCGAAGCGAAGCACGACGGCGCGATCGGCCGCATGTTCAAGGACGATGCTGAGCGCTACGATTTGATCGAGTATCTGAAGACGCTGTGAGCTGCCGTTCCACCTCTCCCCGCAAGCGGGGCGAGGGAGCACACCGTCAGTGCCGCTCCTGCTCACTTGAACAGCGGCGTGCCCGGCACGAACGCGTCGAACGCGGCCCAGAACTGGGAGCGATAGCGGTCCTGCTCCTGCAGGATCTCGTGCTTCGAGCCGGCGATCACGAGATGGGAGCCGGCGCGCAAATGGTAGGCGAACTCCTCGATCGCCGCGGTCGAAACCACGGTGTCGTTGGAGGCCGCCAGCATCAGGATCGGCTGGCGGATCTCGGACGGGTAGTTCGTGCCCTTGAAGGTATGCATCGCGCGGAAGGCGGTATCGGCCCAGGCGACCGTCGGTGACGCGAGGCCAAGCGTCGGGTCCTCTTCCAGGATCGCGGCGTTGCGTGCATAGCGCACGGGATCGCTGGTCAGGGGATTGTTGATGAAGGAGGACAGGCCGGTGAGCTGGTCGCTGCCGCCGGGCACGTAACCAGCGCCCCGCCCCAGCATGCGCATCGTCTTCAACAGCGCCCGCACCGGAAATGAGGTGGCGCGACCGGGAAGATCGATCATCGGCGCCGACAGCACCATGCGGTCGAACCAGCGCTTGCCGGCATGCGCGAGCCGCAGCAGCACCGCGCCGCCCATGGAATGGGCCAGCGCGAAGAATGGCGGCGGACAATCCGGCAGGACTACCTGCTGCACGAACGTCTCAACGTCGATCTCATAATCGGCGAAGTTGCGCACATAGCCCTTGCGCGGATCGCGCAGGCGGCGCGCGGAATGGCCCTGCCCGCGCCAGTCGATCATCGCCACCGCAAAGCCGCGGTCGCGCAAATCGCGCACGGTCTCGAAATATTTCTCGATCTGCTCGCTGCGCCCGGTGAAGACGCAGACGGTTCCCTTGCGGTTCGCCGGCGGCGCCCAGCGCGCGAAGCGCAGCTCGACCCCATCAGGCGTCTTGATGGTGCCGCTGACGACGTCTTCGGGCACGGGATTGGACGGAATCGAGACCAGCGTCATGTTAAAGGGCTTGAGCACCAAGTGCCGCAAATCAAGGGGCGGGAGCGCCGAAAAGGCGCCGCTACCGCCCTCTTGAACGCCGTCTGGACTCACCCATATCACTTCAGTGCAGGCCGCTACCAGTGTTTCGGAACCGGAACATCAGGCTGCACACAGACTAAGCCCGGCCCGATTGGCGGGCGGGTTGCCAAACAGTCGCTCAATGGAGGACTTGACTATGCGTACCTATGATCTGACCCCCTTCTATCGTTCCACCGTCGGCTTCGACCGCCTCTTCAACCTGCTCGACCAGGCAGGATCTGACGGCAGCCCCGGCTATCCCCCCTACAATATCGAGCGCACCGGCGAGAACGCCTACCGCATCACAGTTGCGGTCTCCGGCTTCGCCAAGGACGAGCTCTCCATCGTCGCGAAGGAAAACACGCTGACGATCAAGGGCGAGAAAGTCGCAGGCGAGAACTCGAAATCCGAAGTGCTCTATCGCGGCATCGCCGCCCGCGCCTTCGAGCGCGCCTTCCAGCTTGCCGACTTTGTGCAGGTGAAGGACGCCTCGCTCGAGAACGGGCTGCTCCATGTCGACCTCGTGCGCGAGATTCCCGAAGCCAAGAAGCCGCGCCAGATCGCGATCAACACCGGCGCTGCGAAGGCGCAGGTGATCGAGAGCTCGGCGCAAGCTGCCTAAGCACCCGCGCCATTTCCGAGTTGCGAAACGTCCCGGTGCCCCCGGGGCGTTTTTTTGTATTGCACTGCATCACAGAGCGGTGAAGAAGCGTAACGCCATCGCCTCGCGCTCCGTCCTTTGGATATCGCACCCAAAACAAGACGGAGAACGATCATGTCACTTTGGCGCAGCCTTTTCGTCGCCGCGAGCCTGCTGGCGGCTCCCATCAGCCTCGCCCATGCGCAGACGCCGCAGACGGTGAAGGCGAAGAACGTCGTGCTGGTGCACGGCGCCTGGGCCGACGGGTCGAGCTGGTCGGAGGTGATCCCGATCCTCCAGGCCGCAGGACTTCACGTGACCGCCGTACAGAATCCGCTGTCGTCGCTCGCGGACTCCGTCGAGGCGACCGAGCGCGCGCTGGCCGAGCAGGACGGGCCGACTGTGCTGGTCGCGCATTCCTGGGGCGGCACCGTGATCAGCCAGGTCGGCACCGACCCGAAGGTCGCCGGCCTCGTCTACATCGCCGCACGCGCTCCCGATGCGAACGAGGATTTCGTCGCGCTGTCGAAGCAGTTTCCGACCGGCCCTGTGCGCGCCGGCATCGTCGAGCGCGACGGCTATACCAAGCTGTCGGAAGACGCCTTCCTGAAATATTTCGCCAACGGCGTCGCGCCGGAACGCGCGAAGGAGCTCTATGCGGTGCAATGGCCGACGGCCGCCTCGATCTTCGCCGGCCGCACCACTGAAGCCGCCTGGCGTTCCAAGCCGAGCTGGTACGCGGTGTCGAAAAACGACGGCACCATCAATCCGGACTTCGAGCGCTTCCTCGCCAAGCGCATGAACGCAATCACTGTCGAGCTCGACGCTGGCCATCTCTCGCTGGTGTCGCACTCGAAGGAGGTCGCGAACCTGATCCTGGAGGCGGCGAGGTATCCGCGGAGCTGAAGCGCTGTCGCGGTGACGAAAAGCGCCCGAGATTTTCGGGCGCTTTTGTTTGCGCGGATCTAATCCAGCCCCTGCGCCGCCGGCATTTCCTGCGTCGGCAGGATCGTTGCGGCCGGCTTGGCCTGGCCGACGGTCGGAGCCGCGGCTTGCGGCGCTTGTACAGCGGCAGTCTGCTGCGGGGCCTGAGCCTGCGGCGTCGTCTGCTCCGCGGGCTTCGCGGCGACAACCGGCGCCTCGCCGCGGTGCGGAGCCATCTTGGGCAATGGCACGGTACGGCTGGCGACATGCGGGATCGGAGCTGGCGGGCGCGGCGGGCCGCTGCGGACCAGGGTCGGCGGCGGCAGCGCGCTTTGCGGGCGGTAAGGTACAACCGCGGGCTCCTCGTAGATGGGGGCCATGCCATAGGCGTCGGCGGCCGGCATGAAGCGCAAGATCCGTCCGTCCCGCGCGTCGATCACGAGCCGGCCATCGTCGCCGCGGCGGTCGATCACCGCGATGGTGTAGACGGCGCCGCGCAGGTGCGGGATGCCGAGCGGCGAGAAGCCGTTGTCGCGGAGCACCGCGTAGACCTCGGTGGCCGGCAGCAGTGCCGGCGCCGGACCGCGGCCCTCGTGGTCATAGCCGTAACCGTAGCGCGGGAGCGGTGGTGGCGCGGCTTCTGGCGGTGCATAGGGTCCGTCGAAATCCGACACCGCGATCATGGCGCCGCCGGAAATATCCCTCGCCGGAACTTGCGCCCGAGCAGCGTTTGCAGCCAGCGCCAGCGTGGCAGCGGCCACACATCCTGTGAAAAACTTCATGGTCAACACGCTCCTGTCAGGCCCCCGGATGACTTGCGCTTTCGCTTCTTGCGGCGTGGCGCGCTTTTCGAAGGGCTAATCCGAAGCTTCATTCGGGATTTCGGCGTCTGCAGGGCCGGATCAGGGCGCGTTTGCCTCAAAACCGGGGCCGCGCAACTTTTGGAAAGCGATTGATTGACATATCGGGAATCGGGACTTCCGCGCGCTTGTGTGATAGACAAAAATTTGGCAAGGTGATGGTTAGGACAGGAAGACTGTCTCAATTTTGCTCGCGGTTCCGGCACAGGAATTGCAGCGAAAACCGGCACTTTCAAGCGCCGGCAAGGTACCAGGCAAAGCCGTTCTCGGGGACGAAGAACGCCTTGGCCTGAATTTAAGAAAATGCGGCTCGCAGCGGACGAGCGGTGACCCAGAGGCGGGTGCCGCGGAACGCCCAAGGTGCGCCGAAGATGGTGGTGAGACAGCTTGCCGCATGGAGAGGACGAGGACATGAACGGGTCGCAATTCGAGCGCGCAAACATCGTGGCAGAACAGCTGTCGGCGACGGTCGCCTCGAAAACGACCGATCCGATTCAGGAGCACAATTCGCGCCCGCCGGCCGAAGGTCTCTACGATCCGAGCCTGGAGAAGGACTCCTGCGGTGTCGGCTTCATCGCCAACATCAAAGGCAAGAAGTCTCACGAGATCGTCTCGGATGCGCTGAGCATCCTCTGCAATCTCGAGCATCGCGGCGCCGTCGGCGCCGACCCGCGCGCCGGTGACGGCGCCGGCATTCTGGTGCAGATCCCGCATGCCTTCTTCAGCCGCAAAGCCAAGGAGCTCGGCTTCGCGCTGCCCAATCCCGGCGAATATGCCATCGGCGCGCTGTTCATGCCGCGCGACACCGCTTGGCGCAACGTCATCAAGAGCATCATCGCCGACCAGATCAAGGAAGAGGGCCTGACCCTGCTCGGCTGGCGCGACGTGCCGACCGATAATTCCTCGCTCGGCGTCACCGTGAAGCCGACCGAGCCCGCCTGCATGCAGGTGTTCATCGGCCGCAACGGCACCGCCAAGTCCGAGGACGAGTTCGAGCGCCGGCTCTACATCCTGCGCAAGTCGATCTCGCAGGCGATCTATCAGCGCCGCGACCGCGGGCTTGCCGGCTATTATCCCTGCTCGATGTCCTGCCGCACCGTGATCTACAAGGGCATGTTCCTCGCCGACCAACTCGGCAAGTACTATCCCGACCTGCACGAGACGGATTTCGAGAGCGCGCTCGCGCTGGTGCATCAGCGCTTCTCGACCAACACCTTCCCGGCCTGGTCGCTAGCGCATCCCTACCGCATGATCGCGCATAACGGCGAGATCAATACGCTACGCGGCAACACCAACTGGATGGCGGCGCGCCAGGCCTCGGTGAGCTCCAAGCTCTACGGCAAGGACATCAACCGGCTCTGGCCGATCTCCTACGAAGGCCAGTCGGACACCGCCTGTTTCGACAACGCGCTCGAATTCCTGGTGCAGGGCGGCTACTCGCTGCCGCACGCCGTCATGATGATGATTCCGGAGGCCTGGGCCGGCAATCCCTTGATGGATGAGAAGCGCCGCGCCTTCTACGAATATCACGCGGCACTGATGGAGCCCTGGGACGGCCCCGCCGCAATCGCCTTCACCGACGGCCGCCAGATCGGCGCCACGCTCGACCGCAACGGATTGCGGCCGGCGCGCTATCTCGTGACCAAGGACGACCGCATCGTGATGGCGTCCGAGATGGGCGTTCTAACCATCCCCGAGGACCAGATCATCACCAAATGGCGGCTTCAGCCCGGCAAGATGCTGCTGGTCGACCTCGAACAGGGCCGCCTCATTCCCGACGACGAGATCAAGGCCGATCTCGCCAGCAGCCATCCCTACAAGGAGTGGCTCGACCGCACCCAGATCGTGCTCGAAGAGCTGCCGCAGGTGCCGACCACCGGCGTCCGCTCCAATCTGTCGCTGCTCGATCGTCAGCAGGCATTCGGCTATAGCCAGGAAGACATCAGCATCCTGATGACGCCGATGGCGTCCATCGGCGAGGAAGCCGCGGGCTCGATGGGCAACGACACGCCGATCTCGGCGCTGTCGGACCGGCCAAAGCCGCTGTTCACCTATTTCAAGCAAAACTTTGCGCAAGTCACCAACCCGCCGATCGACCCGATCCGCGAAGAGCTGGTGATGAGCCTGGTCTCGATCATCGGACCGCGGCCGAACCTCTTCGACCTGCAGGGCCTTGCCACCACCAAGCGCCTCGAAGCGCGCCAGCCGATCCTGACCGATGCGGACCTCGAAAAGATCCGCTCGATCGCCGATCTCGGTGACTCCCACTTCAAGTCGCGCACGCTCGACACCACCTTCCACGCCGGCCTTGGTGCTGCGGGCATGGACCAGGTGCTGGATGAGCTCTGCGCGCGCGCGGAAAGCGCCGTGCGCGAGGGCGTCAACATCATCATCCTGTCCGACCGTATGATGGGCAGCGACCGTGTGCCGATTCCCTCGCTGCTGGCCTGCGCCGCCGTGCATCATCATCTGATCCGCGTCGGACTGCGCACCTCGGTCGGTCTCGTCGTCGAATCCGGCGAGCCGCGCGAAGTGCATCACTTCGCCTGCCTTGCGGGCTACGGCGCCGAAGCGATCAATCCTTATCTCGCGTTCGAGACCATCATCGCGATGAAGGACCGCCTGCCCGGCTCGCTCGACGACTACGAGATCGTCAAGCGCTACATCAAGTCGATCGGCAAGGGCCTGCTCAAGGTGATGTCCAAAATGGGCATCTCGACCTACCAGTCCTATTGCGGCGCGCAGATCTTCGACGCGGTCGGCCTCAAGGCTGACTTCGTCGGAAAATTCTTCGCCGGCACGCATACCCGCGTCGAGGGCGTCGGCCTTGCCGAGATCGCCGAAGAGGCGGTGCGCCGCCATGCGGATGCGTTCGGCGAGTCGCTGGTCTACAAGACCGCGCTCGACGTCGGCGGCGAATATGCCTATCGCAGCCGCGGCGAGGACCATGCCTGGACCGCCGAGTCGGTTGGGCTACTTCAGCACGCCGCGCGCGGCAATTCGCAGGAGCGCTATCGCGCCTTCGCCAAGATCCTCAACGAGCAGTCGGAGCGCCTTTTAACGCTGCGTGGCCTTTTCCGGATCAAGAACGCGGAAGAAGAGAAGCGCAAGCCCGTCCCGCTCGACCAGGTCGAGCCGGCCAAGGATATCGTCAGGCGTTTTGCCACCGGTGCGATGAGCTTCGGTTCGATCTCGCGCGAGGCCCACACCACGCTCGCGATCGCCATGAACCGGATTGGCGGCAAGTCGAACACCGGCGAAGGCGGCGAGGAAGCCGATCGCTTCAAGCCGCTGCCGAACGGCGATTCCATGCGCTCGGCGATCAAGCAGGTCGCCTCGGGCCGCTTCGGTGTCACCACGGAGTATCTCGTCAACTCCGACATGATGCAGATCAAGATGGCGCAGGGTGCCAAGCCCGGCGAAGGCGGCCAGCTGCCCGGCCACAAGGTCGACGCGACCATCGCCAAGGTCCGGCATTCGACGCCGGGCGTCGGCCTGATCTCGCCGCCGCCGCATCACGACATCTACTCGATCGAGGATCTGGCGCAGCTGATCTACGACCTCAAGAACGTCAACCCGACGGGCGACGTTTCGGTCAAGCTGGTTTCCGAGATCGGCGTCGGCACGGTGGCCGCGGGCGTTGCCAAGGCGCGCGCCGACCATGTCACCATCGCGGGCTTCGAAGGCGGCACCGGCGCTTCGCCGCTGACCTCGATCAAGCACGCCGGCTCGCCGTGGGAGATCGGCCTTGCCGAAACCCACCAGACGCTGGTGCGCGAGCGGCTGCGCAGCCGCATCGTGGTCCAGGTCGACGGCGGCTTCCGCACCGGCCGTGACGTCGTGATCGGCGCGCTGCTGGGTGCCGACGAGTTCGGCTTCGCCACCGCCCCCTTGATTGCGGCCGGCTGCATCATGATGCGCAAGTGCCATCTCAACACCTGCCCGGTCGGCGTCGCGACGCAAGACCCCGTCCTGCGCAAGCGCTTCACCGGCCAGCCCGAGCACGTCATCAACTACTTCTTCTTCGTCGCGGAGGAAGTCCGCGAGATCATGGCCTCGCTCGGCTTCCGCAGCTTCAACGAGATGGTTGGCCAGGTTCAGCTGCTCGATCAGACCAAGCTGGTAGCGCACTGGAAGGCCAAGGGGCTCGACTTCTCGAAACTGTTCGTCAAGCAGAAGGAAGAGAAGGGCCAGAAGATCTATCACTCCGAGCGCCAGAACCATCATCTGGAGGCCGTGCTCGACCGCTCGCTGATCGAGAAGGCGACGCCCGCACTCGACCGTGGCGCGCCGGTGAAGATCGAGGCCAAGATCAACAGCACCAACCGCTCTGCCGGCGCCATGCTGTCAGGCGCGGTCGCCAAGATCTACGGCCATGCCGGCCTGCCGCACGACACCATCCATGTCAGCCTCAAGGGCACCGCCGGCCAGGCGTTCGGCGCGTGGCTCGCCCACGGCGTCACCTTCGAGCTCGAAGGCGAAGCCAACGACTATGTCGGCAAGGGCCTCTCGGGCGGCAAGATCATCGTCAAGCCGCCGGCCAACAGCGGCATTGTGCCGGAAGAAAGCATCATCGTCGGCAACACCGTGATGTACGGCGCTATCCAGGGCGAGTGCTACTTCCGCGGCGTCGCCGGTGAGCGTTTCGCCGTGCGCAACTCGGGCGCAGTCGCGGTCGTCGAAGGCGCGGGCGATCATTGCTGCGAATACATGACCGGCGGTATCGTGGTCGTGCTCGGCAAGACCGGGCGCAATTTTGCGGCCGGCATGTCCGGCGGCATTGCCTATGTGCTCGACGAGACCGGCGGCTTCGACAAACTGTGCAACCTCAGCATGGTCGAGCTCGAACCGGTCTTGTCTGAAGAGCTGATCAACGCCGGCACCTATCATCACTCCGGTGACCTCGAGGCACATGGCCGGGTCGACGTGTTCCAGAACTTGCTCGACTCCGACGTCGAGCGCCTGCACGTCCTGATCACGCGCCATGCGAAGGCGACCGGCTCCAGGCGCGCCGCCGACATCCTTGCCAATTGGAAGGAATGGCTGCCCAAATTCCGCAAGGTGATGCCGGTCGAGTATCGGCGCGCGCTGCGCGAAATGGCCGCCAACGCGGACGCCGAGCCGAAAATCGCGATCGGGGCGTAATAGAAGGCCTCATGGTGAGGAGGCGCAAAGCGCCGTCTCGAACCCATGAGACCACCATCCGGGCCTTCATCCTTCGAGACGCGGCGCGAAAGTGCGCCGCTCCTCAGGATGAGGAGTGAGAGACAGAACGACTAAAACGGCAGGGACTTCGGGTTTAATGGGCAAGATCACGGGTTTTCTCGAAATCGAACGGCACGACCGCAAGTACACTCCGGTCGCCGAGCGCGTGAAGCATTTTCACGAATTCGTCGTTCCCTTGAGCGAGAAGGAAACGCGCGACCAGGCCGCGCGCTGCATGAATTGCGGCATTCCCTATTGCCACGGCACCGGCTCGGTCGCGCCGGGCACGCCCGGCTGCCCGGTCAACAACCAGATCCCCGATTTCAACGACCTCGTCTACCAAGGCAATTGGGAAGAGGCCTCGCGCAATCTGCACTCGACCAACAATTTCCCGGAGTTCACCGGCCGCATTTGTCCGGCGCCATGCGAAGCGTCCTGCACGCTCAACATCGACGACAACCCTGTGACCATCAAGACCATCGAATGCGCGATCGTCGACCGCGCCTGGGACAATGGCTGGTTGAAGCCTGAGGTCGCGGCCGTCAAGACCGGCAAGAAGGTCGCGGTGATCGGCTCGGGCCCAGCGGGCATGGCCTGCGCCCAGCAGCTCGCGCGCGCCGGACACGACGTGCATCTGTTCGAGAAATACGCCAAGGCCGGCGGGCTGCTGCGCTACGGCATCCCTGATTTCAAGATGGAGAAGGGCATCATCGACCGCCGCGTCGCGCAGATGGAAGGTGAAGGTGTCACCTTCCACTACAACAGCCATGTCGGCGTCGACGGCAATGTCGATCCGCGCGAGATGCTCAACCAGTACGACGCGATCGCGCTGACCGGCGGTGCGGAAGCCCCGCGCGATCTGCCGATCCCCGGCCGCGATCTCGCCGGCATCCACTATGCCATGGATTTCCTGCCGCAGCAGAACCGCCGCGTCTCTGAGGAGCCGCTGGGCGGCGTCCAGGAGATTTTGGCCGTCGGCAAGCATGTCGTCGTTATCGGCGGCGGCGACACCGGCTCCGATTGCATCGGCACCTCGCTGCGCCAGGGCGCGCTTTCAGTGACCCAGCTCGAGATCATGCCCGCCCCGCCCGAACGCGAGAACAAGGGCCTGACCTGGCCGAACTGGCCGCTGAAGATGAGGACGTCGTCCAGCCAGGCCGAAGGTGCAATCCGCGAATTCGCCGTGCTGACGCAGAAATTTTCCGGCGAGAACGGCCAAGTCAAGAAGCTGCACTGCATCCGCGTCGACGACAAGTTCAAGCCGATCGAAGGCACCGAGTTCGTTCTCGATGCCGACCTCGTCCTGCTCGCGATGGGTTTCGTGCACCCCGTGCATGAAGGCCTGTTGAAGCAGCTCGCAGTCGAGCTCGACCCCCGCGGCAACGTCAAGGCCAACACGCTGGATTACCAGACCTCGCGCCCGAACGTGTTCTCCGCCGGCGACATGCGCCGCGGCCAGTCGCTGGTGGTCTGGGCGATCCGCGAGGGCCGGCTGTGCGCGCGGTCGATCGATACGTTCCTGATGGGGAAGACGGATCTGCCGCGGTAGGCGCTGTCGTCCTGGCGAAAGCCAGAACCCATACCGCGGAATCTATCGGTCGTAGTACCGAACTCCCACCCTTCGCCAAACCACTCCCTGGGGTAATGGGTCCTGGCTTTCGCCAGGACGACACCCTGAGGGCTTGGCTGCGCCGTGCGCACCCAGTCACGCGCTGTTAGTTCTGCAGCCTCATGCCCAGCATCACCACCGTGGCCTGCGAGCTCGAACCCGGCTGGTTCGAATCCAGGATGTCGTGGCGCAGCGTGCCCTTGATCCAGATATTGCGGTTGAGCTTGTAGATCAGATTGCCTTCGAGCGAGTAGGTGTTGTCGTTGCGATTCTGGCCCTGGTAGTCGTAGGTGCCGTAGGTGAACTTGCCGATGGCGGTCAGCCAGCGGCGGAAGTCGTGATCGACTTCGGCGGCGTAGGTGTGCACCAGCACGCCGGAGGAGCCGGGGATGGTGGTTTCCGCGATCTGCGTGTCGGTGTTGAATTTCACGGTCGTCAGCCCGCTCGCGTTCCAGATCAGCGAGCCCGAGGTCAGGAAGCCCGAGAGCTGACTGAGCCGCGGATCGACATAGTTGCGCGCGGAATAGCCGACCGAGACCTCGCCGGTGAGGATGCGCGAGAATTCAAAGGACGAGCCGATTTTGGCGTAGCCGCCGTTTGAATCACGCAAATAGCCGTTGCGGTCGGCGGCCTGATCGTGGACGCGGTTGTCGCCCTCGATCTCGACGAACGGTTTTAAGCCCGACTTCAGCTCGTACGAGAAGCGCCCGACGCCGCCATACTGGTTGAAGTCCCGGTCGTCGTTGCTGAAGGTCGAGCCGTCGGTGAGCTTGGACTCGGTATAGGCGGTGCGATCCACCGTCGCGCCGGCCGCAACCTGGAAGCGGTTAAAGGTCTGGTCGAAGCCGAAGGTGCCGCCATAGGTGGCGTAGACAGGGTATTTCTGCAGGCCGGCCTGCACGTTCGGACTGCCGGGATTGTCGGTGGCGAGCCGCAGGCGCAGCTGCGAGGTCAATTTGAGATCGCGATCGACATCGAAGCGGCCATCGACATGGCCGGTGAAATCGGGACGGTTGATCTCAACCGGCGAGGGCGAAGGAAGCCCGTCGATCGTCGCCGGCATATTGTTGGTATAGCCGGAGAACGAGCCGCGCAAATCCGCGACTAGAGCGTGGCGCTCCCAGTCGGACATCACGAGCAGGTCCGGCGCGACGACATAGACCGGCGAGCCGACCGGCTTTTGCAGACGCGCGGGATTGGTGTCGTAGCCGGTCGAGAGCTCAAGCCCGCCCTTGATCAAAAAGCTGCCGGCGTAATCGCCGACCGCGCCGAATGCGTCGTCATCGGCCTTGAGGCGGCGGCGCTGCGGCTGGCCGGGCACGGTGCCCGCCATCGCGGGCGGCACCGGCGTCTTGTTCGCAGTCTCCGAGGGCGGCGGTGCAATGCGCGGTGCACCGAGAGGGGACAGTGTCGGTGTTGCCGACGGCACGGGCGAGCCGGGACCTGCGGGCCTCTTCGGCTTCGGCTGTCCGGGATAGAGTTTTGGCTGCTGGCGCTTGCGATTGAGCGAATCGTAGCCGGAGCTGCTCGCACCGTTGGCGGCGGGTAGGCCATAAGTCGGCACCTGCCCGATCCGCGAGGCCGCGGGCGCATCGCTTTTTTTGCGCGGATCGTCGTTGGGATCCGGCGGCGTCGGGATCGCGTCCGACGGCGCCTGCCGCACGCCGGCGATGCGGCGCATCGGCAGCGCGTCGGGCGCGACGAAGCCGCCGCGGCTGGGATTGAACAGGTCCGGGGTGAGGCTCTGGGCGGCCGCAGGGGCACTTTCCAGCGCGGTCAGCAGCAGACATGGCAAAGCGGCGCGAAGGAGTTGCGCGCGCTTGCTCCGGCCCCTGCCTGGAGGCGACCCCACGATGGAATAACTCCAACGAAATCAGATACTTTCACGATGACCTCCCGCCGGCTCGCAGGAACCATCGTTAATGGAGTTAAAACAATTATGGTTAATGACCGGTTGAGGGCTTTGGCGGCCGCGTCGCCTCTCACCCCAGTCCGTGCTAAGCAGGCCCGAACGGGCCGATGCCCCCCTCCTCCCTGGACCAGAACATGCCGACTTCGAAACCGCTGATGACCTCATCATCCGGCCCCACCCCGACAAGCGTCGAATCCGCGCTGCGCACGTTGGAGACCGAGAGCGGCGGCATCAACGCGCTCGCTTCCGCCCTGCGCGGCCCGTTGGGCGAGGCCTTTGCCAGGGCGGTCGACCTGATCCGCAAGGCCAAGGGCCGCGTCATCGTCACCGGTCTCGGCAAATCAGGCCACATGGCGCGCAAGATCGCGGCGACCCTAGCCTCGACCGGAACGCCGGCCTTTTTCGTTCACACCGCCGAAGCCGCCCATGGCGACCTCGGCATGATCACCGCCGACGACGTCATCATGGCGCTGTCCTGGTCCGGCGAGCAGCCGGAGATGAAGACCCTCGTGAATTATTCTGCGCGCTTCGCGATCCCGATGATTGCGGTGACCTCGAACGCGGCGTCCTCGCTGGGACAGGCCGCCGACATCGTGATCGAGCTGCCGAAGGCGCGCGAGGCCTGCCCGCACAATCTGGCACCAACCACCTCGACCATGATGCAGGTCGCGATCGGCGATGCCATCGCCATCGCCCTGCTCGAAGGCCGCGGCTTTACCGCGCTCGAATTCGCGCATTTCCATCCCGGCGGCAAGCTGGGGGCCATGCTGAAATTCGTGCGCGATTACATGCGCACCGGCGCGGAGATTCCGCTCAAGCCTGAAGGCACCAAGATGTCGGACGCTGTGATGGAGATGTCCGCCAAGGGGCTGGGCTGCGTCTGCATCGTGAACGGTGTGAACGAGGCCGTCGGCATCATCACGGACGGCGATTTGCGCCGCCACATGCGGCCGGATCTTTTGACCGCGTCGGTCGACGACATCATGACCAGGCAGCCGAAGACGGTGCCGCCCTCGATGCTGGCAACCGAGATGATCGAGGTGCTGAACACCCGCAAGATCACGACGCTGGTCGTGACCGAGGCGGACAAGGTGGTCGGCATCGTGCATCTGCACGATTTGTTGCGGGCGGGTGTGGCGTAAGCCGCTCGTCATTCCGGAGCGCGCCACTTGGCGCGAACCCGGAATCCATTTCACTCCGATGTCGCTGCAAAATGGATTCCGGGCTCGCCCTTCGGGCGCCCCGGAATGACACCTACTGCGGAAACCGCGCCGCCTGCTCCTCCAGTGGCAGCTTGAGCCCGTTCGCGAGATACGACACCGTGCGGTAGAAGCCGCACAGCAGCATGATCTCCAGAATCTGTGCCTCGCCGTAATGCGCCAACAGCGCAGCAAATTCGGCGTCACTCAACGTCGCGCGGTGGTGCAATGCGTCGACCCCCGCGATCAGAGCCTGCTCGGCCGGCGACCAGCAGGATGACGTCGCATCGCTCTGCACCGTCGCGCAGACCTCATCCTTGGTGAGCTTCGCCGGGCCGGCGAAGATCGCTACATGGACGCCCCATTCATATTCGCAACCATTGAGCGCACAGGTGCGATCGATGACGATCTCGCGCTCGCGCAGCGACAGCGGCCCGGGGTCAAGCAGGTCGCCGGCGCGAAACTTGTCCCAGGCGCGGCTGTGGCTGGCCATGACCCGGAACAGCATCAGCGGCGGCGCGCCGCGCATGATGCGGTCGAACTGCGCCTGGATCTGCGGGGGATAAGGCGGCGCGAGCGGTACCATACGCGGCGTGGAGGATGACATGAGCATCTTTCTTGCTACAATTCCTGTAGCAATACGCTACATTATCCGTAGCAAGACGCAAGAGGGCCGAGAATGGCGAAACAGGCAACATCGGGGGAACGGCGCGTGCGCGGCTCGCGCACCGGCCGGCCGATCATGGCGCTGCTCGACCTGCTCGGCCGGCGCTGGAGCTTACGGATTCTCTGGGAATTGCGCGAAGAGCCTCTCACGTCGCGCGCACTGCGCTCGGCCTGCGACGAGGCCTCGCCGACGGTGCTGCAGACACGGCTGACCGAGCTGCGCGAGGCGGGGTTTGTGGAGCTGGGCGATGGCGGCGGCTATGGGCTGACGGCTCGGGGGCGGGAGCTGTGCGAGACATTCATGCCGCTGCACCGGTTTGCGGAGCGGTGGAAGAAGAGCTGATGCCCGCGTTCCCCTCTCCCCGTTCTTGCGGGGAGAGGCGAAGAAAGAAGCTACGCCGCGGCCACCGTCAGGTTTGCGCCATCCACCTGCACCACTTTCACCCTTGTCCCCGCCGGCGTGTCCGGGCCGGCGACACGCCACACCGTGTCGCCGATGCGCACGGTGCCGTTGCCGTCGATGATCGGCTTCTCCAGCGTGAACTCGCGGCCCAGCAGCGCCTCGGTGCGCTTGTTGAGGAAGGGGCTCATACTTGCGCCGGTCCGGCCCCGGGCGAGCCGGCGCCACACCGGCACGGCGGCTGCGGCGAACACCGCGAACATCACGAGCTGGATCTGCCAGGATATGGCGGCAGCGAACGAGATCAGGCCGACCAGGAGCGCAGCAAGCCCGAGCCAGAACAGGAACACGCCCGGCGCCGCCACCTCCAGCGCCATCAGGATGAAGCCGAAGATCAGCCAGTTCCAGGTGCCGAGCGATACGAACATGTCGGTCATGACATGACCTCCAGATGTTGGCGCATGACCTTAGCGGAAGATCACGCGCCGTTTCTTACCCCTGCCGCGGCACTGCCGGCGGCGTGCCGCCGGTGGGCGGCACCGAGCCCGTGCGGCGCGCGGCAGCGGCCGCGGACGCAGCGCTTTCGCCGAACGTCGCCTTGGCGATCTCGCCGATACCGGCGAGCGAGCCCAGCAAGCTGGTCGCTTCGATCGGCAGCATGATGATCTTCTGGTTCGGCGCATCGGCGAACTGGCCGAATGCCTTGATATACTTATCGGCGATAAAATAGTTCAACGCCGCCACGTCGCCTTTGGCGATGGCCTCGCTGACCATCTGCGTCGCCTTGGCTTCAGCCTCGGCAGACCGTTCGCGCGCTTCGGCGTCGCGGAACGCAGCTTCCTTGCGGCCTTCCGCCTGGAGGATCTGGCCCTGCTTGGCGCCCTCGGCGCGTAGGATTTCGGACTGGCGCTGGCCTTCCGCCTGCAAGATGTCGGCGCGCTTGACGCGCTCAGCCTTCATCTGCCGGCCCATCGCCTCGACCAGGTCGGCGGGCGGCACGATGTCCTTGATCTCGATTCGGTTGACCTTGAGACCCCAGGGCGAGACCGCGGCATCGACCACGCGCAACAGGCGCTCGTTGATCTCATCGCGATGCGATAGCACCTGGTCGAGATCCATCGAGCCCATCACCGAACGTATGTTGGTCATCGTCAGCACGATGATCGCCTGGGTGAGATTGGCGACCTCGTAGCTCGCCTTGGCGGCGTCGAACACCTGGAAGAAGGCGACGCCGTCCACCGTCACGGTGGCGTTGTCCTTGGT
The DNA here is from genome assembly GCF_016599855.1 of Bradyrhizobium diazoefficiens. Lineage (NCBI taxonomy): Bacteria > Pseudomonadati > Pseudomonadota > Alphaproteobacteria > Hyphomicrobiales > Nitrobacteraceae > Bradyrhizobium > Bradyrhizobium diazoefficiens. The sequence continues at coordinate 6,546,175 of NZ_CP067041.1, forward strand.
GATCACTTCCTGCTCGGGAATGTTGATCACCTGCTCCATCATGTTCATCTTGCGGCCGACCCGATCGAAATAGGGAACGATCAGGTTCAGCCCCGGCGCCAGCGTGCGGGTGTATTTGCCGAACCGCTCGATGGTCCAGTCAAACCCCTGCGGTACCGTCTTCACGCCGGCGAACAACGTAACGATCACAAGCAACACCAGAACAATCGCGAAAATATCGAAACCGCTCATATATCCTCCAAGCCAGGAAAAGGTCCTTTCCCGCGCTGTCATTGGTCGGGATCACGATCCTACCGGTTCAGCGGTCGCTTTTCACGTCGGCATCCACGCTATTCTGCACAAGACGCCCTCGGATGGAACGGTCACGATTATGTATTTGCGAAAGGCTCTTGAAAGCCTGGAGGCGCAGACCTACCGGCAAAGTTAAGAAATGCGCCGCTACTCAATGACGTCGTTCGCGGTTGCGATCAGGCTTGGGGGAAGCATGATGCCAATCGCTTTGGCTGTCTTCAGGTTGACCGCAAGCTCGAACTTGGTGGGATTCTGCACCGGGAGATCGGCGGGCTGTGCGCCCCTCAGGATGCGATCGATATAGGAGGCTGCGCGGCGCAGTTGCTCGGCGCTGTCGGTGCTGTAGGACATCAGCCCACCCTCGTCGACGAAGGCACGGCTCCAGAACACCGAAGGCAGGCGCGCTTCCGCAATCACGGTCAAGAGATGCGCGCGGTTAGCCATGGTGAAGAAGTCCGGCAGGACCAGGAAGCCGCCGTCCTTGCGCGAGGCCAGTGCGGCGATGGAAGCGGGGTCATGCACCGGCGCGGGCTCGAGCGTCACGTGCAGCGTGCGCGCGGCGTCCTCGATCGTGTGCAGCATCAAAGGCGCGAAGGGCGCGGTGGCGGGATTGTAGACGACGAAGACGCGCGACACTTTTGGCGTGACCTGCGTCAGCATCTCCAGCCATTTGCCGGCGAGCGGGCCGTCGTAATCGGTGAAGCCGGTGATGTTGCCGCCGGGATGCGCGAGGTTTTTGACAAAACCCTGGCTGACGGGGTCGGTGACCACGGCGAACACGATCGGGATCTTCGTGGTCCGCTGGCGCAGCTCTTCCACCGAGGGCGTGCCGATCGCGAGCAGGATATCGGGCTTGAGCGCGATCAATTCGTCGGCGAGCGGGGCGATGCGGGCACGGTCGCCAGCCCCGCTGCGCCAGTCGACCAGCAAGTTGTCGTGCTCCTTCCAGCCATGGGCGGCGAGCGCTTCGGCCAGGTGGGTCTGTCCGATCACGTCATCGGCCGTGACCGAGAGCACGCCCAGTCGGCGCGTCGTGTTCGGCTGCTGCGCAAGCGCCGACGGCGACATCGCGGCGATCACCCCAAGAAGCGCCAGGCATTCGCGGCGATTCATAGGGCCCATTAGATCCAGCCCTGCAGCTCGCGCAGCACCAGGGTACGGATCACATTCATGCCGGGATTGCTATCATTGAGGCAAGGGATCGCGGAAAACTGCTCGCCGCCATTATGCCTGAAGATCTCGGCATTCTCCTGCGCGATCTCTTCCAGCGTCTCCAGGCAATCGGCGGAAAAGCCTGGCGTCGCCACTGCGATGCGGCGCACCCCTTCCCTGGCGAGCCGCTCCATCGTCTTGTCGGTGTAGGGCTGCAGCCACTCGTCATTGCCGAAGCGCGACTGGAAGGTCAGCAGCAATTTTGTCGAATCCATCCCGAGCCGACGGCGCAGCGCTTCGGTGGTGGCGACGCAATGACGCTGATAGGGATCGCCCTTGTCGACATAGGATTTCGGCATCCCGTGGAAGGAGGCGACGATCAACTCGGGCTTGAAGGAAAGCGTCGCCAGATGCGCCTCGATCGAGACCGCGAGCGCCTCGATATAGGCTTCGTCCTTATAGTAGGGCGGCGTCACCCGCAGCGTCGGCTGTGCACGCAGGCGGGCGAGCACGCGAAACACTTCGTCGCAGACGGTCGCCGAGGTCGAGGCGGAATATTGCGGATAAAGGGGAACGGCGAGAATGCGCTCGCAGTCCTTCGCGATCAGCGCATCGATGCCGGCCTTGATCGAGGGATTGCCATAGCGCATCGCCCAGTCCACCACGACGTGGCTGCGATCGGACAGCGCGGCTGCGAGCTTGTCGGCTTGCGACCGCGTGATGGTCTTCAGCGGCGACTCGTTTTTCTCGTTGTTCCATATCTTCTGGTAATCGAGCGCCTTGGTGCGGGGACGGCGGCGCAGGATGATGCCGTTCAGCACGGCTTGCCAGATCAGGCCCTGGTCCTCGATGACGCGGGCGTCAGAGAGGAATTCCTTCAGATAGACCCGCACGCCCGGGGCGTCGGCGGTGTCGGGCGTGCCGAGATTGACCAGCAGCACGCCGACGCGCGGCTGGGCCGACTGTGCTGCCGGTTTCGCGGTGTCGATCGGGGCTAAGCTCGTCATGGCCCGTTGCGTCGCGCGTTGCTCCGAACTTGTCAAGCTGAGCCCGGTTTCGCTAGGGTCGCCCCCAAGCGGGGGAGAAACGATGACGCTTGCGGAATGGTGCGTTCTCGGAGCGCTGCTGCTCTATCTCTTGACGATCGCCTCGATCAAATGGATCCGGTTTCGCGATTTCGACAATTCCCGGCCGCGCGATCCCGCCTTCTATCAGGATGCCATCGCGCAGCGCGCGCTCGGCGCGCACCAAAACGGCATCGAGATCTTTCCGTTCTTTGCGTTTGCCGTGCTGCTCGCCGAATTCCGGGATTCGCCGCAGCGCCTGATCGACGAGCTCGCGGTGCTGTTCCTGATCGTGCGGATCGCCTACGTGCTGACCTATCTCGGCAACCGCCCGACGCTGCGCTCGATCCTCTGGAGCATCGGCTTTGCGATCAATCTGGCGATTTTCTTCATGCCGGTGTTGAAGCGGCTGCTGCCGGTGTGAGCGATCGTGTCCCGGACGCGGTGCAGCGCTCTTGCGCTGCTCCGCAGAGCCGGGACCCAGAAAGCCAAGCCCTGCCGCGCGGAGAGATGGGCCCCGGCTCTGCAGCGCATCGTCCAAGGGACGCTGCGCTGCGTCCGGGGCACGAGAGTTCAACTCAAAAGCACGTCGTCCGCTCGGCCGCGATGTAGCCGAACAGCAGGCCGGCCCCGAACAGCAGCACGAGAGCCGCGGCGCCGAATTCGATCCCGCGCATGAACAAGGCTCCGCCACCCTCACCGGCCCCGCTCAGGCGGCCGGCAATGTCCTTGGCGGAAACGGCGACTACGGCGATGGCCGCGACCGTGATCGCGGTGCCCAATCCCATCAGGAAGGTTGCGGCAATGCCGGCCCAGAACAGGCCCTGGGCGAGAGCGAACACCAGCACCAGGATCGCGCCCGAGCAGGGGCGGATACCGACGGTCAGGATCGCAGCAAAACCGCGCCGCCAGCCGCCTGGGCCGGCGAGTTCGCTCGGGGTGGGGCCGTGGGAATGGCCGCAATGCTGGTCGTGGACGTGATCGTGCCCGTGGTGGTGACGGGCGTGCGCCTCGTCATGGTGATGATGATGATCATGTGCATGATGATGGTGATGATCGTGATCATGATGATCATGCGGTACGCCCGCGATCGCCGGCACCGGCTGCGCCGCCTGGAGCGCGCGAATGAAGGTGCCGCCCTTGACCCAGACCAGCCGCAGACCGAACAGCGCGATCAACCCATAGCTCGCGATCTCGATGGCGCCTTCCGCCCTGCACATGGTCCTGGCGGTCGCATTCAGGATCCAAGCCGAGATGCCGACGATCAGGATCGCCATCAGCGACTGCATCAGCGCCGAGGCAAACGACAACGCGATGCCGCGCCGCGCGGTCTCGCGGTTGGCGACGAGATAGGAGGCGATCACCGCCTTGCCATGGCCGGGGCCGGCGGCGTGGAAAATCCCGTAAGCAAACGAGATGAACAGCAATGTCCACACCGCCGAGCCGTCGGACTTGGCGGCGCGGATCGTCGAAGACATCTGGCGATAGAATTCCGACTGCTTGGCCAGCAGCCAGCCAATGAGGCCGCCGACCTCGGGCTCGGCCGCCTGTGCGGTGCGCGGCGCGCCGAACGGATTTTGCGCGAAGACATCATGGACCGCCGCATCGGCTACGCCGACGACGAGGAGAACGGCGGCGCAGACGATGAACCCGCGTCCGAGAGGCGAGAGAGGCTGCTTCAAGGGCAATCCACCGTGATCTTGTTGGCGAACATCATGCCGAAATTGGCGTTCGGGCCGTCCAGGAAGGTTTGCTCGTTGAGCTTCTGCGCGGTCGCCGTGCCGTCGCTGGGGCGCTCAAGCTTCATCTGGCAGCCGGCGGGCGCGCCGACCAGCTTGACCGGATTGTCCTTGGCCATCTGGAAGTCGATAAAGTAGGAGCGGTCGAACACTTCGAGCACCAGCTGCCTGGGCTTGACCGGGGTCTTCAGCGGCAGCGTGAAGTGCAGGGTCAGCACCGCGTCCTTGTAGTCGAGGAAGTAGTCGACCGGCTCGTTGAAGCGCTCCTTCTTGCCGTCGGCTCGCGCAAAGGTGAAGTAGGCATATTCCTTCAGCGACTCGACGTTGGTCTGCGCCAGCGGCCCCAGCTCCTCGCGCGTATAGGCCCCCTTCTTCTTGGCCTCGAGCCCCTGCACCGCATAGGCCGAGAACATGTCATCGAAGGTCCAGGCGTGGCGCACGCCGGTGATCGAGCCGTCGGCGGCATAGAGCAGCTCGCTGGTCGCGGTGATCCAGACATGCGGATGCGCGCTCGCCGCGCCTGATACGAGCATCATTGCGGCGAGCAGCATTCCGAATAGCGCGCGCATGCCGATCAGGCCGCCTTGACGTCGTCGAGCAGGCCGCGGCGGCGGAGCAGCGCATCGGGCTCGGGCGGGCGGCCGCGGAAGGCCTCGTAGGCGGCTTCCGGATCGACCGATCCGCCGCTCGAATAGATGTCGTCGTGCAGGCGCTTGGCGACGTCAGGGTCGAAGATGTTGCCGGCTTCCTCGAAGGCCCCGAACGCGTCGGCGTCCATCACCTCCGACCACATGTAGCTGTAATAGCCGGCCGCGTAGTGATCGCCGGAGAAGATGTGGCCGAACTGGGTGGGCCGGTGCCGCATCGCAATTTCCTCGGGCATGCCGATCTTCTCCAGCTCGCGTCGCTCGAAGGCGCGGACATCCTGCGCGGCAGCTGCCGGCTGGGTGTGGAATTCGAGATCGAGCAGCGCCGAGGAGACGAACTCGACGGTGGCAAAGCCCTGGTTGAACTTTCGCGCGGCCAGGAAGCGTTGCAGCAGATCGTCCGGCAGCGGCTCGCCGGTCTCGTAGTGGCGCGCGAACTGCTGGAGCACCTCGGGCCGCTCCTGCCAGTGCTCGTAGAGCTGCGAGGGCAGCTCGACGAAGTCGGTGAACACGGAAGTGCCCGACAGCGACGGATAGGTCACGTTGGACAACATGCCGTGCAGGCCGTGGCCGAACTCGTGGAACAGGGTGCGGGCATCGTCGGGCGACAGCAGCGAGGGCTCGGCTCCGGTGCCCTTGGCGAAGTTGCAGACATTGACGACGAGCGGCGCGGTCTCGCCGTCGAGCTTCTGCTGGTCGCGCAGCGAGGTCATCCAGGCGCCGGAGCGCTTGGAGGGCCGGGCGTAGTAGTCGCCGTAGAACAGCGCCTTGTGCTTGCCGTCAGGGCCCTTCACCTCCCAGACGCGGACGTCCGGATGCCAGACGGGAACATCCTTGCGTTCCTCAAACGTGATGCCGAACAGGCGCGTGGCGCAGTCGAAGGCGGCGGTGATCATGTGGTCGAGCGTCAGATACGGCTTGATCGCGGCATCGTCGAAATTGGCGCGCTGGAGGCGGAGCTTCTCCGCGTAGTAGCGCCAGTCCCAAGGCGCGAGCTTGAAGTTGCTGCCCTCCTCGGTGATCAGCGCCTGCATCTCGTCGCGGTCGGCGAGCGCCCTGGCGCGCGCCGGTTTCCAGACGCGCTCAAGCAGGCTGCGCACCGCATCGGGCGTTTTAGCCATGGAATCTTCGAGCCGGTAGGCGGCGAAGGTCGGATAACCCAGCAGTTTCGCGCTCTCCTCGCGCAGCTTCAGGATCTCGCCGATGGTCGTGTTGTTGTCGTTGGCATTGCCGTTGTCGCCGCGCGCCGTGAAGGCCTTGTAGACCTTCTCCCGCAGGTCACGTCGGGCCGAGCTCTTCAGGAACGGCTCGGTCGAGGAACGCGACAGCGTCACGATGGCCTTGCCGGCCATGCCGCGCTCTTCTGCCGCAGCCTTGGCGGCCGTGACAAAGCTTTCCGGCAGGCCCTGGCGGTCGGCCTCCCCTAGCTCCATGAACCAGTCCTGCTCGTCGCCGAGCAGATGATGACTGAAGCCGGTACCAAGCTGGGCCAGCTTCTCGTTGATCTCGGCCATGCGCGTCTTGGCTTCGTCGGACAGGCCGGCGCCGGCACGGTGAAAGCGGGTGTAGGTGCGCTCCAGCAGGCGGAGCTGCTCCGGATCGAGGGCGAGACTGGCGCGGTTCTCGTGCAGCTGGGCGATGCGGCCAAACAGCACGGCGTTCATCATGATCGGATTCCAGTGCCGCGCCATCCGCAAGGAGACCTCCTTGTCGATCTCCAGGATAGCCGGGTTGGAATGCGCCGAGACCAGGTCGTAGAAGACCGCAGCGACCTTGTTCAAAAGCTTGCCCGAGCGCTCCAGCGCCGTGACGGTGTTGGCGAAATCGGGTGCAGCCGGGTCGTTGGTGATCGCGGCAATCTCGGCGGAGTGGTCGGCGAAGGCCTGCTCGAAGGCGGGCAGGAAGTGCTCCGGCTTGATCTCGTCGAAGGGCGGGGTCGCAAATGGCGTCAGCCAGGCCTTCAGCAGCGGGTTGGACTCGGAGTCCGTAGTTGGGCGGGGTTCTGACATCGCAAGTCCCGATTTTTGAGGCAATTTGTTGGGCCAGCTATAGCACGCGATGGGGCTTTTTTGGGCCATTTGGCCTTGCTCCCGCCCGCCTTTTCGGGGAGATTGCGGCCCTCGAAGCCACGGACCCCTGAGCTCATGAACGCGCCTTCCTCATCTTCACGTCAGATCGTCTGGCCGAACGTCATCACCGTCATCAGCGCCGCCATCCTGATCGGCGCCGAGGTGTTCGGCGCCGCGTTTGCCGGCGGCTGGGCGCTCGCAATTCTAATCGGGCTCGGCGACCAGGGCGCGCACATCCTTCAGGCCGTACTGTTCGCACTCGGCGTGCTGGTGATGACCGCTTTCATCCGCGCCGCTCAGCGCGTCGAGCCGTTCTTCAAGCGCGGCTGACGCTTCTCGCGCGTGAGTCACGCGCGAGACACAGAAAACTTAACGCGCATTCATTTTCCGCGTCGCTCGCGCAACACTGCGCAAGCAGATGTTAGGCAATTCTGTCCGCAGCCTAAAAAAATTCTTGCGATCGAGATTCAAAACGCTTATGTGCGTTCTTGCCCAATTTCGCACGTGCCTGTGGTCGTGTGTCAGTCGGTAGGTATCCGGACAAGAGGCCGGACAGCCGCCAAGGGGTGAAGAAGCCGAGGGGCTCTTCGGAAGTGCGGAAGTCAAATGACCGAAAGGTCGGACGACGAAGCAAACCCGGAGCGTCCAGCATCTCTCTCAAGAGATGCCTTTGTCGAAGGTGACTTCACTTTTTGCAACCGTGACTGGCAGCCGGAGGCGAACCGGCGCACCCCGCTCTCAACGGGGGACGCGACTTAAAGCAACGACGGATCGGGCTTTTTTGGTCTCTACCGGCAGTCCAACGCCGGCGCGGGCTACTGAAAAGGCTTGTCCTTCATTGCCAGGTGAGCGGGCGGGATCATTCCCAACCAATCCACGGCAGCACAGTCTGGTTTGAGTCTCGTGGCTTTGTCGCGCCTCCATCGCGCGATCCGGCCGGAGAGCTCTTATCCGACGCAATTTTTTGAACGGATCCCCGTCGCTGGGCCGTTTGGGAGAGTGCTATGACCGAACGTATCCAGGAATTCCTGCGCAATCGCCGCAAGGATGGCCTCGACACCGAGCCGTGCCTCGTCGTCGACCTCGAGGTCGTGCGCGACAATTACCAAAGCTTCGCCAAGGCGCTGCCCGACAGCCGCGTGTTCTATGCCGTCAAGGCGAACCCGGCGCCGGAAGTGCTGGCGCTGCTGGCGTCCATGGGCTCCTGCTTCGACACCGCAACCGTCGCCGAGATCGAGATGGCGCTGGCCGCGGGGGCGACGCCCGATCGCATCTCCTTCGGCAACACCATCAAGAAGGAGCGCGATATCGCGCGCGCCTTCGCGCTCGGCATTCGGCTGTTCGCGGTCGACTGCACCGCAGAGGTCGAGAAGGTCGCCCGTGCCGCTCCCGGCGCAAAAGTGTTCTGCCGCATCCTCTATGATTGCGCCGGCGCCGAATGGCCGCTGTCGCGCAAGTTCGGCTGCGACCCGGAGATGGCCGTCGACGTGCTCGACGTCGCCAAGCGCCTGGGCCTCGAGCCGTGCGGCATCTCCTTCCATGTCGGCTCGCAGCAGCGCAAGGTGAAGGCGTGGGACCGCGCACTGGCGATGGCCTCGCAGGTGTTCCGCGACTGTGCCGAGCGCGGCATCAACCTCTCCATGGTCAACATGGGCGGCGGCTTCCCGACCAAGTACCTGAAGGACGTGCCGCCGGTCGTGACCTACGGCCGCTCGATCTTCCGCGCGCTGCGCAAGCACTTCGGCAACCAGATTCCGGAGACCATCATCGAGCCGGGCCGCGGCATGGTGGGCAACGCCGGCATCATCGAATCCGAGGTCGTGCTCATCTCGAAGAAGAGCGACGAGGACGAGGTGCGTTGGGTGTACCTGGACATCGGCAAGTTCGGCGGTCTCGCCGAGACCATGGACGAGTCGATCCGCTACGCCATCCGCACCCCGCATGACGGCGCGGACATGACGCCGTGCGTGCTCGCAGGCCCAACCTGCGACAGCGCCGACGTGCTGTACGAGAAGAGCCCGTATCCGCTTCCCGTCACGCTCGAGATCGGCGACAAGCTGCTGATCGAAGGCACCGGGGCCTATACGTCGACCTACTCGGCAGTGGCGTTCAACGGCATCCCGCCGCTGAAGACGTATCACATCTGATTTGCCACATCTGATCCGCCTCTCTTTCGAGGCCTGACCAACCCGGGAGCCGGCTTGCCGGCTCCTCCCTGACATTTCGATCTGACGACGTCTTGGACCGGTGCGCTGCACTCGCCTCGGTTCAAGCGGGGACTGACGCGCCATGACTGCTCCTCGGAAGCCACAAGTCGCCCTCACTTCGAAAGCCGCTCCGTTCGCGATCCGCAGCGAGCGCGCTGCCGACGTCGCGATGCGTGAAGCGCTGCTCGATGCCTGCTTTGGCGAGACCCGCCATGGCCGCACCTGTCAGCGCCTGCGCGACGGACGTGCGCCCGCCACAGGCCTTGCCCTGTCTGCGGTGCGCGAGGGCAAGCTCGTGGGAACCGTGCGGTTGTGGCAGGTCAGCGCCGGAGGCAGGCCCGCTCTGGTCCTCGGACCGCTGGCGGTCGACCCTGCCTGCCGCGAGCTCGGGATCGGCGCCGCGCTGATGCAACAAGCGCTGGCCGCCGCCCGGGCGCGCGGGCATGCCGCCGTGATCCTGCTCGGCGATGCGCCCTACTACGCTCGCTTCGGCTTCTCGGCGGAGAAGACCGGCGCGCTATCGCTGCCCGGCCCGTTCGAGCGCGAGCGCCTGTTAGCGATCGAGTTCACCGACGGTGCGTTGGACGGCGCCGAAGGGATGATCGTCCCGACCGGAGCTGCCCTTGCCAAACGGAGGTTGGTTCGCACCCTCCAAGCGCACGCGGCATAAGGGATTGTCATGATGGCAAAGACCCGAGCCGCTGCCCGCGGCGATGTCCGGCCGCGCCTTTTCCTTTGGGTTGCGCAGGCCCCCGAAACGCCCTTTAACCCCGCAAAACATCCCTCCAATCGAGGTCCGAAACCATGTCCCGCCGCCTGATTTCCACCGGCTCCCCCTTCGAAAAGACCGCCGGCTACAGCCGCGCCGTGATCGACGGCGAGTTCGCCTTCGTCGCGGGAACTACCGGCTATGACTACACCACGATGACGATGCCATCAGATGTCACGAGCCAGTCACGCAACTGCTTCAAGACCATCGAGGCCGCCCTGAAGGAGGGCGGTTTCGAGATGGCCGATATCGTCCGCGTGACCTATTACCTCACCGACATCAACGACGCCGATGCCCATTTCGCCGTATGCGGCGAAGTCCTCGGCGACATCCGCCCGGCTGCCACGCTTCTCGCCGTCTCGGCGCTCTACAAGCCCGAGATGAAGGTCGAGATCGAAGCGACTGCCAAGCGCCGCAGCGCCTGATCCACCCCTTCACTGCCAGCACTTTCCGGAGAATCCATCCTATGAGCCCTCCCTCGCAGATCTACGCGAAGATCACCGGTCCCATCGTCATGGTCGGCTTCGGCTCCATCGGCAAAGGCACCTTGCCGCTGATCGAGCGGCATCTCGATTACGACAAGTCGCGCGTCACCGTGATCGATCCCAAGGACGAGGGCCGCAAGGCGCATTGCGAGAAGCACAATGTGCGCTTCATCCAGAAGGGCGTGACCAAGGACAATTACCGGGAGTTGCTGACCCCGCTGCTCACGGAGGGCGGTGGCCAGGGCTTTTGCGTCAATCTGTCGGTCGACACCGGCTCGACCGACATCATGGAGCTCTGCAACGAACTCGGCGCTCTCTACATCGACACCGTCAACGAGCCCTGGCTCGGGTTCTATTTCGATGCGTCGAAAGGACCGGAAGCGCGCTCCAACTACGCGCTGCGCGAAGTGACGCTGGCCGCCAAGAAGGCCCGCCCCGCGGGCTCGACGACAGCCGTCTCCTGCTGCGGCGCCAATCCCGGCATGGTCTCGTTTTTCGTCAAGCAGGCGCTACTCAACGTCGCCGCCGATCTGAAGCTCAACGCACCCAAGCCGAAGACCAAAGCCGAATGGGCGGATTTGATGCGGCAGGCCGGCATCAAGGGCATCCACATCGCGGAACGCGACACCCAGCGCTCCAGGACCCCGAAAGAGCCCGACGTCTTCGTCAACACCTGGTCGGTCGAAGGCTTCCTCTCGGAAGGCGTGCAGCCCTCCGAACTCGGCTGGGGCACCCATGAGAAATGGATGCCGGAGAATGCGCGGACCCACGAAGCCGGCTGCGGCGCTGCCATCTATCTGATGCAGCCCGGCGCCAACACGCGCGTGCGCACCTGGTGCCCGACGCGCGGCGCGCAATATGGCTTTCTCGTCACCCACAACGAGTCGATCTCGATCGCTGATTACTTCACGGTGCGTGATGCCTCGGGCAAGGCGATCTATCGGCCGACCTGCCACTATGCCTATCATCCGGCCGACGATGCCGTGCTGTCACTCCATGAGATGTTCGGCCGCGCTGCCAAGATGCAGGAGAAGCACCACATCCTCGACGAGAACGAGATCGTCGACGGCATCGACGAGCTGGGCGTGCTGCTGTTCGGCCATGACAACAATGCTTATTGGTACGGCTCGCAGCTCTCGATCGAAGAGACCCGCAAGCTCGCACCCTACCAGAACGCCACCGGCCTGCAAGTGACCTCCGCCGTGCTCGGCGGCATGGTGTGGGCGCTGGAAAACCCGCACGAGGGCATCGTCGAAGCCGACGAGATGGATTTCGATCGTCTCTTGGAAATCCAGTTGCCCTATCTCGGCCCGGTGAGGGGCTTTTATACCGACTGGACGCCGCTGACGGATCGTCCGGGACTGTTCCCTGAAGATATCGATACCAGCGATCCCTGGCAGTTCCGGAATATTCTGGTGCGGTGAGGATCGACGCGTCCCGCCGCGAACACCGCTGTCATGCCCCGCGAAGGCGGGACATCCAGTACGGCTTCTTGGCTGAAGCACCGCAGCCTCTGGAATACTGTCATTGCCCGCTTTCGCGTGCAATGACAGCTTGGAGAGCTACTTCTTCTCAAGCGGCGGCGCGATCTTCTCGGCCGGAGCCGGCGGCAGCGCCGGCTTGGTGGCAGCGCCTTGCGTCTGCGGATCGGGCCGCGCGGGCTCCGGGGCCGGCGTGGTCGGGCGATCGCCACCAGGTTTGGCTTCCGCGGGCACCTTGCTCTGCTCGTCGGACGGCGTGCCCTGAAGCGGCTGCGTCGCCTGTGCCAGCTCTGTCCGGCTCGCGGCGCGGATTTGTGCGAGCGATACGACCGACACCGCGACGCCCGCTGCGAACAGCGAACAGGCGATCATCAGGTCGAGCTTCAGTCTGCGCTTGGGGTCTTGGCCGGGCATATGGATCACCGCCTTTGTCCACGGGATCAACGAATTCGCGCGACCGCAGTTCCGTGCCTGATCAGGCTGGAACCTCGCATCTCACGCGCCAAAACGGCGCCCTCAATCCGTGGTGCTAACTTCCCAGGTCGCATGGCGCACGCCCGGCAGGCCTTGCAGGTCGACTGCGACGGCGTTCAGCTCGTTTGGATCGACCGCCGTCGCAACCAGCTCCGCGACAATCTCGATCAGGTCCTCCCCGGTCTCGACCACCTTGAGGTCGGCGACCGGATACTTCGCAGCCTCGAGCTTTTCGACCAGCCGGTCGCGCATATCGGCAAGCGTCTCGGTTGTGACCGCGAGCTTGAAGTAGTAGGTCGCCTCGGACGTCCTCTCGTTCAGCGGAATGCGATTGATCGCGTTCACCAGTGGCCGCAGCATGGTGTTGCCGGCGATGACGAACACGGTGAGCGCTGCCGCCTGCGCGACCATATCGGCACCGGCGCAGGAGCCGACGGCGGCCGAGGCCCACAGCGTCGCTGCGGTGTTGAGGCCGCGCACGTCCATGCCCTGTTTCATGATGACGCCGGCGCCGAGAAAGCCGATGCCGGAGACGACGTAGGCGATCACCCGGACCGCTCCGTCGGCGCCCTCCAGATGCATGGCGAGATCGACGAAGGCGGAAGCCCCGACCGCAACCAGCACATTAGTGCGCAGGCCCGCAGTGCGCTGCCGATATTGCCGCTCGGCGCCGATCAGCGTGCCGAGCACGAAGGCCGAGAACAGGCTGACCAGCGTGTCGGCGAAGTCAGCGATCTGGAACGTGGTCAGGAATCGCATGATTCCCTATACGGCCGAAACGATGACGAATTAAAGCTCCAGCAGGCCGCCGTCCCCATCTTCGTCGGCGAAGGCCAGCAGCGTGCCCTTGGCATTCCAGGCGAGCGCGGCGACCTGCGGCGTGCCATTGCGGCGGACCAGGATCTCGGCGCCATCCTCCATCCGCACCATCAGGATGGTGCCGTCGCTGTAGCCTGCGGCAAGGATGTCGTTCTTCGGATGGCAGGCGACGACCGATACGCGCGCCTGCAGCGGCGCGAGCATGGCGGGCTCCTTGCCCATCGGGCCGTCCTTGCTGGCGAACGGCCACAGGATCACGGTGTCCGCGCCCGAGGTCGCCAGCGCCTTGCCGCCTGCGCTCCAGGACATCGAGCGGACGCGGCCGGGATAGCCGGTCATGCGCATGTGCCGGTTGTCGGCGAGCCGCCAACCGTGCAGCGCCGCCTCGTGCATCGTGGTGACCAGGAATTTGTTATCCGGGCTGAAGGTGACGCCGAGATGCGAGCCGGCCCAGGGCAGGAATTCGGCCGATGCTGCCATATTGGGAAACCACAGCGTCGCGCCGTTGTAATGCGCGATCGCAAGCCGCAGGCCTTTTGGCGCGAATGCGAGACCACCAACGGTCGATGGCACTTCGAGCGACTTCTCGTCGGTCTTGCCACTCTTGACGAAGGCGACCTTGCCGGCCGACCAGGCGTAAGCGCCGTCCGGATGCACCGCGACCGAGTCGATCCAGCGCCGCTTCGGGTCGGTCGCAAGCAGCGTCACCTCGCCCTTGGCATCGAGCGAAACGACCTTGCCGTCGTCACCGCCCATGATGAGGCGCTTGCCGTCGGAGGCGGTCGAGAGAATGCCGCCGCTGTGAACAGCGACCTTGCTGATCTCGCCCTTGGCATCGACGAGCGCGACATGCTCCTCGCCGCCGACGAAGGCGGCGCGCTCGCCGAGGAAATGAACTGACGTCACGGCCATGCCGAGCGTGACAGGCTTGACGCGGTCGGTGACGGAGACGATCGAGGCGGAATCGGGGGCCGGCGTAAACTCTTTCATCACGAGACGATGCAGCTCTCGAAGCCCGTGCGAATGAGCTCTTCCGGCAATTCGCGGCCGATGAAGACGAGGCGACTCTCGCGCGGCTCGCCGTCCTTCCATTTCCGCTGGTGGTTGCCCTCCAGCATCATGTGGACGCCCTGGAACACGTAACGGTCGTCGTCGTCATGGAAGGCCAGGATTCCCTTAGAGCGCAGGATCTTGCCGCCCTCGACCTGCACCAGATTCTGCAGCCAGGGCATGAACACGTTCGGATCGAGCGGCTTGTCGGTCCTAAGCGAGAGCGACTGCATGTCCTCGTCGTGATAGTGCTTCAGGCCGTGGCCGTGATCATGATGGTCATGGCCGTGATGGTGGTGATGATCATGGTCGTGGTCGTGGTCGTCAGCCTCCAGGAAATCAGGCTCGATGTCGAGGATGCGATCGAGGTCGAAGGCACCGCGATCGAGCACGTCGGCCAGCGCCACCGAGCAGCGCTCAGTGCGATGGAGTTTTGCATAGGGGTTGATGCCGCGGATGCGGGCCTCGACCTCGGCAAGCTCTCCCTTGGAGACGAGATCGGTCTTGTTCAGCACGATGACGTCGGCAAAGGCGATCTGGTTCTTGGCCTCGGGCGCGTCCTTGAGCCGGTCGGACAGCCATTTGGCGTCCGCGACCGTCACGACCGCGTCGAGGCGGGCGTTCTTCTGCACGTCCTCGTCGACGAAGAAGGTCTGGGCGACCGGCGCCGGATCGGCAAGGCCGGTGGTCTCGACGATGATGGCGTCGAACTTGCCCTTGCGCTTCATCAAGCCGTCCAGGATGCGGACGAGATCGCCGCGCACGGTACAGCAGATGCAGCCATTGTTCATCTCGAACACCTCCTCATCGGCGCCGATGATGAGATCGTTGTCGATGCCGATCTCGCCGAACTCGTTGACGATGACGGCGTATTTCTTGCCATGGTTTTCCGACAGGATGCGGTTCAACAAGGTGGTCTTGCCCGCGCCGAGATAGCCGGTCAGGACCGTCACAGGAATTTTTGAGGAGGCCGCTTCAGACATAACAACTCCGGGGTCTGGCTTTTCCGCGCGACGCGAGCGAGGCGGGGTGGCCCCCTGCCTAGTAGTCAAGCGCGCTGGTCAGGGCCTTTATATTGTGCCTGACCATGTCAATGTAAGTGGGTCCAGGCCCCTTTTCGCCGGTCAAACTGTCCGAAACCAGGGTCCCGCCGATCTTGGCGCCGGTCTCGGCTGCGATCCGCCGGATCAGCCGGTCGTCGCTGATATTCTCAAGAAAAACGGCCGGGATTTTCTGGGTCCTGATCTGGCCGATGATGGCCGCAATGTCCCGCGCGCTGGGCTCGGTTTCGGTGGAGACGCCGAGGGGTGCGATGAACTGAACGCCATATTCGGCAGCGAAATAGCCGAAGGCATCGTGCGTCGAGATCACCTTGCGCCGCTCGGGCGGGATTTTCGCCAAGGCGTCGCGTATCTCACGATCGAGCGCTTCGAGCTTGTCGAGGTATGCTTTGGCTTGGCCCTGGAAGAATTCCGTATCCGCAGGCTCGGCCGCGGCAAGCGCATTGGCGATGTTGGTCACATAGATCTTGGCGTTGGGGACCGACTGCCAGGCATGCGGGTCGGCAGCCGAGCCGAGCTTGAGCGGCACGATGCCGGCGCTTGCCGTCACCACCTGCGCGGTGGCTCCAGCGGATTGCACGAGGCGCGGAAGCCAGCCCTCGAGGCCGAGCCCGTTGACGATGACGAGCTTTGCGCCTGCGATGCGCTTCGCATCGCTCGGCGCGGGCGTGTAAACGTGGACGTCGCCATTGGCGCCGACCAGCGTCGTGAGGTTGACGCGGTCGCCGCCAACGTTACGGACGAAATCGCTGAGGATCGAGAAGCTCGCGACGATCTTGAGACGCTCGGCCGCCCTGAGCGGTGAAGCGATGAGCACGAGCACCGATAGCAGAAGGATACGCCGAATCATCGATTACGCTTCCAGATGGCGTCCGGGGAACATCTGCCGCATCAGTCCGCCAACGCTGCCGAACAGAACAGAGACGGCATAAAGCGCCGTCGCGACAAGGATGATCGCAGGGCCGGACGGGACGCGGGTCTGGAACGACAGCACGAGGCCGGCATAACCGGCGACAGCCGCGGTGACGACCGCGATGCAGATCATCGCCGTCAGATCGCGCGACCAGAAACGCGCAATGCCGGCCGGCAGGATCATCAGGCCGACCGCCAGCAACGTGCCGAGCGCCTGAAACCCGTTGACGAGATTGATGACGACGAGCGCGAGAAAGGCGAGATGCGCGGGCCCGCCGGCGCGGCTGACGGTGCGCAGGAATAAGGGATCGACGCTCTCGATCACCAGAGGGCGATAGATCACCGCGAGCACCAGCAGCGTCACCGTGGCGTTGAAGGCGACAACCAGCAGCGTCTGATCGTCCATTGCGAGGATGTTGCCGAACAGCACGTGCAGCAAGTCGATGTTGGTGCCCTTGATCGAGACGATGGTGACGCCGAGCGCCAGCGAGGCCAGATAGAACGTCGCAAGCGAGGCGTCCTCCTTCAGCCCGGTCGAGCGCGCAACCACGCCGGCGAGGATCGCGACGGCAAAGCCTGCGATCAGGCCGCCGGCCGTCATCGCGAACAGATTGAGGCCCGAGAGCAGGAAGCCGACGGCGGCGCCGGGCAGGATCGCATGCGCCATGGCATCGCCGACGAGGCTCATCCGCCGCAGCATCAGGAATACGCCGATCGGCGCACCCGCCAGCGACAGCGCGATCACGGCGGCCAGCGCGCGCCGCATGAACTCGAATTCGGTGAACGGGCCGATCAACGCGTCATAGACCATCGGAAATCAAGCCGCCCGCGAGCCGACATCGTCACCCGCGCAGGCCGCGGCGCTGTCGTCGAACGCCTCGCACATTCGCATCGCAACCATCAAATTTTCCGGCGTGAGCACGTCCGCCGTCGGTCCCCACGCGACCGGGCCGCGCGCCAGCACCAGGGTCTCGGCGAAATGGGTGCGCACCATTTCCATGTCGTGCAGCGCGGCCAGCACAGTGCGGCCCTCGCCGTGCCAGTGCTTGACCAGCGCGAGCAACTCGGCCGCGGTCTTGCTGTCGATGGCGTTGAAGGGCTCGTCGAGCACGATCAGGCGCGCATCCTGGAGCAGCACGCGCGCGAACAGCACGCGCTGCATCTGCCCGCCGGAGAGCGTGCCGATCGGGCGGTTCTCGAAACCGTTGAGACCGACGGACGCAATCGCACGGAGGATCTTTTCGCGCGCGGCCTTGCCGATGCCGCCGAACAGGCCGGTCCCGCGCCACAGCCCGGTGCCGACGAAGTCGAACACCGAGATCGGGAAGCTGCGGTCGATCTCCGCGCTCTGCGGCAGATAGGCGATGTCGCGGCTATCGAGCGCGCCGAGATGGATGCTGCCGTCGAGCGGCCGGAGGATGCCGACGATGCCGCGCAGCAGCGTCGACTTGCCGGCGCCGTTGGGGCCGATCACGGCGACCAGCGCACCTTGCGCGACCTCGCCGTTGAGATGGTGCACGGCCGGATGGCGATCATAGCCGAGCGTGACGTTATTGAACTGGATCGCTGCCATTGTCACCTCATCACCAGGAAGACCACGGCCCAGAGCACGGCGCAGACGGCCAAAGCGGCCGCAAGGCGCCCGGCCATGGTCATGCGCAGGATCGACCAGGGCGCGTCCTGGGCCGGATGCGGCGCGGCCGCATCATGGACATGGGCGTGAGTGTGGTTATGCCCGTGCGAATGCGCGTGGCCATGGGAATGGTCGTGACGGTGGGCGTGGGACGCAGCGGGAACCATGCCAATGACGTTATATTATAACATTACGTCTGTCCACGGGAGGCACGGGCATCCGCGCAGGCCAATTCCGCATAGCAAAAAAGGCGGCCGTGTCAGCGGCCGCCTTTCATGTTTCTGTCATTCCGGGGCGGCGCCAGCGTCGAGCCCGGAATCCATCGGGCGTCGGCCCAGGTGGACGAATGGCTTCCGGGCTCGCGCTTCGCGCGCCCGGGAATGACTCCAAATTTTTTACGCCTTCTCGAACAGGGACTCGACGTATTCCCAGTTCACGAGGTTCTCGACGAAGGCCTTGAGATAGTCGGGACGGCGGTTGCGATAGTCGATGTAGTAGGAGTGCTCCCAGACGTCGCAGCCGAGGATCGGGGTGGCGCCGTGCACCAGCGGATTCTCGCCGTTCGGGGTCTTGGAGATCTCGAGCTTGCCGTTCTTGACCTGGAGCCAGCACCAGCCCGAGCCGAACTGGCCGACACCGGCCGCCTGGAAATCGGTCTTGAACTTGTCGAAGCCGCCGAGGTCCTCGTTGATCTTCTTCTCGAGCTTGCCGGGCAGCTTGGTGCCGCCGCCATTGGGCTTCATCCAGCTCCAGAAGTGGATGTGGTTGTAATGCTGGCCGGCATTGTTGAACACCGCGGGGTTCTTGCCGAACGAGCCCTTGACGATCTCCTCAAGGGACTTGCCTTCCCATTCGGTGCCCTTGAGCGCGTTGTTGCCGTTGGTGACGTAGGCCTGATGATGCTTGTCGTGGTGGAATTCCAGCGTCTCCTTCGACATGAACTGGCCGAGGGCGTCATAGGCGTAAGGGAGTGGGGGCAGCGTAAAGGTCATGGGATGTTGTCCGCAACTGATGGGGAATTGGCTTAACGGCGACTCTTATAGAAGGTTCCACGACCGTTAAATACCGCCAATTTTCGAAAAGCCGTGATGCGGCGGGTTGCATAAAATCGACGCAAGCGCGTGAGGCGCTTCGGACCGGCGCAAAATATCATTGCCTTTGAGGCGCTTATGACAGAACGAATGTACCACGCAGCCGCGGACCACAAGACAGACCCATGAGCATCGAGATCGACATTTTGAACGGCGACGCCGCGTGGCCGATCGCACAACCGCTGCTGAGTGCGGTCTGGGGACGCGAGGCCATCGAGAAGCAGCCCTGGGGGCACGTCAAATGGGCCAATGCCGATCTGCGCGTGCTGATCGAGACGCCCGAGGACGGCCTCGTCTGCCATGTCGGCATTTACTTCCGCACCGTCACCTGGAATGGACAGAAGGTGCATGTCGGCGGCATCGGCGGCGTCTGCACGCGCGAGGATCGCCGTGGCCGCGGCTATGCGACGATGGCGATCGACGCGGCGGTGCATACCATGCGCGCCAACGAGGCGGTTCGTTTTGGGCTGTTGTTCTGCGAGCCGCACAATTTTGCGTTTTATGAGGCCCGCAGCTGGCTGCCCTTCAAGGGCGAGGTCTATTGCGAGCAGCCGGAGGGGCGGATCCGCTTCGAGTACATGGCGCCCTATGTCTTCAACGTCGTCCGCGCGCCGACGCTCGGCACTATTGATCTCTGCGGGCTGCCCTGGTGAGAGGTTCGACGAGGCAAATGAGCGCAGGAATTTGATTCTATCAGGCGTTGCACGATCCTGATTTGCTGCTATGGAGACGCCTCCATTCCGAGGCTCCCCATGTCCCGCAGATTTGCCGTTCTCACCGTCCTCCTGGCTGCGCTGTCCGGCGCGCCTGCCGCGCATGCGCAGAGCGCCGAGGCGACCGGGACCTGGCTCACCCAGGCGGGCGATGCCCGCGTGAAAATCAGCAAATGCGGCGGCGCTATCTGCGGCGTGATCGTCTGGCTGAAGGAGCCTTACGACACCGCGACAGGCAAGCCTGCGACCGACAGCAAGAATCCCAATCCCGCGCTCGCCAAGCGGTCGATGATCGGCCTGCCGCTGTTCTCCGGCATGCAGCCCGCAGGGCCAAACAAATGGTCGGGCCAGATCTACAATGCCGACGACGGCAGCACCTATGCGAGCAGCGTTACCGTGACACCAGCTGAAACGCCGCGGGTCGAAGGCTGTGTCGGCGCACTCTGCGGCGGCGAGACCTGGACGCGCGCGGGTCGCTAGCTCACGGCCGCCACCATCGCCTTCAAGGCCGTCGCCGCGGAGGCGTAGCCACCGCGTGCGCCGTCGATGAAGTGCACGTGGTCGCTGCGCAGTGCCGAGGGCGTGAAGCAGGTCATCATCGCGGCATCCTGCTGATAGAGGCCGTAGCGAACGACGCCCTCGCGCGCAGCGGTGGCGAGACGATCGCTCAGGGCGCGCTCGAGCTCCAGCGTGCAATCGAGGATCATGCGCAGTCCGTCATCATATTTGCGGAAGTCGGAATTCTCGACCACCTGGCGCTTATAGACCTTTGGCAGAAAGCCGCCGACCTTGATGTCGAAGCGCATGAGGAGATAGGCAAAGAACGTATAGGCGAGCACGCCGGCGCGGCGCTTGAACAATGGTCCTCCGCGTGCGGCCCGCGCCTCATAGTCTAGACCCTGCGGCGGCCATTTGAGCGGCGGCCCCTGCGGCGGCACGGGACGCCCCGCATCCGGACTGCGCTCGACGAGATGGATGATATCCTCGATCACCTTGCGGAAGGCCAGCGGATCCGCGCCAGGCGCCGGCATCACCAGCATCGACAGGATCAATCCGCGCGAGGCCGACATCACTTCGAAGCGGCAGGACAGACCGGTGAGATCGGGCTGCGTACCCGCGGGCGCCTCCGCCACGGCGAACTCGCCGCGCTTCATCGCGGCGTCGGCGAAGGCGAGCCCGCCGCCCGAGAACATCGCATAAGACAGGTTCGCCGACGGACCGAAGCGCGCGACACGCACGTCGAGGCCCTGCGCGCGAATGGCGCTCACGGGCACCAGCGCGACGCGCATCTTCAGATCGAGATCGTCCCGTACCCAGGTCGCGGTCGCGGCCAGGGCTTCGCGCGCGGCGTCGAGATCGGACGGCGCGACCGCAAAGCTCGCGCCGTCGCCGCCGAACACGAAGGGGAATTCGCGTCCCTGCAATGCGTTCGTCACCGCCGCGATCACGGCGGCGCCGGCCATGTTGACCGCCTTGTAGCGCTGCGCCGCGATCGCCTTGGTGGAATCGACGATGTCGGCGACGCCGACGCTCCAGTCCTCCGGCAGCGGCAAATAGAGCTTCGGCTCCATCAAGCTGGTGAAGCCGCGGAAGACAGGGATGCTGCCGTAGAAGGATGCGGCTGTCATCGCAAGAAGCCAGTTGGTTTGCACGAGAACAGATACGGCGCGGCATCGATCGGGGTTCACCTGCCGGCTTTCTCAAACAACAACGCATCATTGGCTGAAATGGACGACAACGACAAGATGCCGGAGCGGATGGCCCGGCACCGTTCGTCACTAATTTCGGAAGCGGCGCTAATGCAGCTTCTCGTCCTGGCGCTTGCGCAATGCGGGAGCCGGCGCGTCATGACAGCCGATCAGGCGCACGAATTGCTGCGGATACATTTCGTGGCCGTAGCTGCTGGAGTTTTGATGCGACATCGGCGGACAGCGAACATCGTCCAGTTTAGCGGGCGATGGCTTCGCAGGCGTTTGGCCGTGAGTTGCAACGGAGAGGTTTGGCGTAGCCGTGTCCAGAGGGGCCATGGACTGCTCCCTGTCGTTTAGGGCAGCTCGATTGACGTAACGTAATCGATTGCGAGGCATCTTACGCTCAAATCCGGCTTGATGTCATTGTGCCGGATCAAACACAATTGTGGCAGCGGACTTCCTTTTACGCCGTATTCCCCGCGTCGATCGTAAGCACGGTGCCGGTCACGTTGCGACCGCCCTCGCCAAGCAAATATTCCACCATGCGCGCGACGTCACCGGTTTCCGGTAGGCGGCGCAGCGCGCTGCGGCCGGCGATGCGCTTGCGGCCGTCATCGGAGAGATTGTGCGTGAGCTCGGTATCGATGAAGCCCGGCGCGATCGCATTGACGGTGATGCCGAGCTTGCCGACCTCGCGTGCGAGCGAACGGGTGAAGCCGGTCGCCGCGGCCTTGGTCGCACCGTAGACCGAAAGGCCATTATAGCCCGTCGTCGCAATGATCGAGGAGATGTTGATGATACGGCCGGCGCCATCAGCCATCATCTGGCGCGCGACATATTTGGTCAGGATGATCGGCGACAGCACGTTGAGCTGCACCAGCGCCTCGATCTCCGAATTGTGCATGGTGGCGAGCAGCCCTTCGGTGCCGAGGCCGGCATTGTTAACGAGGCCGTAGATCGGGCCGAACTCATCGCGCACAAGCTTTGCAAAGGCCGGAATCGCGTCGATCACGGCGAGATCGCAGGCGCGGAAATGCAGGCGACCTTCGGACTCGGCAATCGCAGCCTTGAGCTCGTCACTCTCGCGCCGCGCCGCTGCGATCACGTTGTAGCCGGCGCCGACCAGGCGGTTGCCGATCGCAAGGCCGATGCCGCGGCTGCCGCCGGTGACGAGAACATTATGCATCGGTGCGCGCCAGTTTGCCGGCCGGGGTGACGTCGAGCGCCTCGACGAAGCGGATCACCGCAGGCACCTTGTGGGAGGCGAGCTGCGCGCGGCACTGATCCAGGATCTGGTCGCGGATCTCTTTCGCCCGCGCCTGATCGGTGTCGTCAGCGAGGATCACGTCGGCGACGACAATGCCGCCGGTGATCGGACTGCGCCGCGATTTCGCGCGCGACATCCGCACGTCGGGATGACGGTTGATCGCCGCTTCGATCTCTTCAGGGTGAACCTTGAGTCCGCCGATATTAATGATGCCGCCGCGGCGGCCCACGAAATAGTAGCGGTCAGCGCGCAATTCGACGATGTCGCCACTATCGACGAAGCCGTCGCCATCGGTGAGTGCGGCCGCATTGTGGCCGATGTAGGCGTGCGCGGTGCGCGTCGAGCGAATGCGCAGCGAGCCGTCGACGACCTTCATCTCGACGCCATTGCGGTTGCCGAGGTAGTTGGCCGGAAAACCCTCGAGCCCGTCATTGACGGCGAAGCCGACGCCGGCCTCGGTCGAGGCGTAGGCATGGCCGACGGACGAATTCGGAAATGCGGCCTTCAGGCCATCGAGCACCGCCTGGTCGGCGATCTCACCGGAGAGGCGAACATAGCGTGGGGCGAACTGCGCGGCCGACCCGCTCATCAAAAGCTTGCGCCAATGCGAGGGCGTGCCGGAAATGTGGGAGACGCCACGCGCATTCAGCCGCGCCACGTGATCGGCGAGCGGTTCATGAGGGTCCGACAGCACCATCGAGCCGCCGGAGAGGATGGCGCGGAGGAAGATCTGCAGGCCGCCATAGCGGCGGATATCGTAGAACGTCGCCCACACCGGCGCGGGTCCGCGCGTCGGGCCTTCGGCAACGATCGCGCCGGTGAGCGCTTCCAGCGTATGGCCGACGATTTTCGGCACGCCCGAGGTACCCGAGGTGAGCATCAACCATTCGGTGGCGCGCTCGGTCTGCGCCGGAGCGGTGGCTTGGAGCGGCAATTGTGCGGTGACGACCAGCGGCACGCCGGTCCCGGCCCAGCGATCCGGCTCGTCGGTGACCACGGCATCGATCCCGGCATCCGCGATCAGCGCATCCAGATGCGCGGGGTTGAGATCCGGCGGGCACAGCAGCATGCGGCGGGCGATGCCGTCGAGCTCGATCATGGCAAGGCCCGACCGGAGCTGATCCGAGAGCTTCAGCAAGACGGCACGGCCGGATAGCTCGCGCAAACGGCCGCCCAGGACGGTCTGCGACAATATATCGGTCAGCGACACGACATGATGCGCATCCGACAGGGGCCTGCCCGTCAGCTCCGCACCGAGATGGTCGCGGAGCGCAAAGATCTCACGCGGGGACATTTTCGTAGGCCCGCACGAAATCGCCCACGGTGGCGGGGAACGCCGCGTCCTCGGAAATGGTGAAGGGGTCGACGCCGGTCTCGTCCTCGAGCCGCGCCACCAGGATCGCGAACGCGAGCGAGTCGAATCCGGTCTCGTGCAGGGACAGATCGTCCGAGAGCGCGGGAAGCGTAACGTGCTGCTCTTTGGCGATCTGCTGGATCGCTTCGATGACTTTAGACCTTACCGACATGGCTGGCTCGCTTTGTTAACAGATCGTGTTTCTTGCGGCGGCTCTTGACGACCGCCTCCCATAGGCGTCTGTTTACCCGGCAGAAGTAAATGGCCTCTTGGACAATTCAGATAAAATTGGACCTATCTCTCGATTTTGCTGCGGCTACAGCCTGACCGTGCCGTCCACGATCCGCGAAAAAACCTCGGAATCGAGCCCAAGATAGGCGCCGCATTTCGGATCCAGCACGAACAGCGGATCGCTTATCGCGGCAGGATCAAAACCCTCCCGAGCGAGTTCGGCCTTCTTCTGCTTGAACGTCTCGGTCGCATCGAGCTCGCGCGAGAGGCGGATGAAGACGGGACGCGCATAGACCGGCAGGCGCTGCGCAAGATGGGCTGGCAGCGCTCCAATATCGAATCCCTCGTTCACGACGATCGCGCTCATGCCGGCGCGGCCGTCGGTGCCGGGGATGCTAACGCCATAGGTGGTGGCATCGATCACGCCGGTGAAATCACGCACCGCATCGTTGACCTCGGAGGTCGCGACGTTCTCGCCTTTCCAGCGGAAGGTGTCGCCGATGCGATCGACGAAATGGAAGAAGCCCCTGTCGTCGAGCCGCATCAGATCGCCGGTGCGGAACCAGGCGTCGCCCTTGGCAAAGACGTCGCGCAGGATCTTCTTCTCGGTCTCGCCGGCGTCGGTGTAGCCCTCGAAGCGGCCACCACCCTGGTCCGCCGTGCCGATGCGGCCGACGGCTTCGCCGGCCTCGCCGCGGGCACAGGCAATGCAAAAACCCTCGTCATTACGCAGCGGCGCGCCGCTATCAGCGTCGAGCTTCACGAGCCCCGCGGGAAAACGATGCGTAAGCAGCGGCAGGATGCGGCCGATCGCGCCCGGCTGGCCCTCGACATTGAACAGCGAGAAATTGCCTTCGGTCGCGGCATAGAATTCGAGGATGCGGGGAATGGCGAAGCGGCTCTGGAAATCCTCCCAGATATCGCCGCGCAGGCCGTTGCCGCAGACGAGCCGCAAACCGTGACGGTTTTCATACTCGGACGGCGGTGCCTTGAGCAGATAACGGCAGAGCTCGCCGATATACTGGAATAGCGTGCAGTCGTGCCGGACGATGTCGGGCCAGAAATTCGAGGCCGAAAACTTCTCCGCGATCACCACCGAGCCGCCCGCGGCGAGCATGCTGCACGGCGCGACGATGCCGCCGACCGAGTGGAACAGCGGCAGGCAATCATAGAGCCGATCCTGCGGCGTCGCGCCGGTAAGGCCGGCGAACCAAAAGCCCCAGTTGAGGATGCGACGATGGCTGATGCTGGCGGCTTTCGGCAGGCCGGTTGTGCCGGAGGTGTAGATCAGCAGCGCACGATCATCGATGGTGACGTCGCCGCGCTCCTCCGGGGACAGCGCCTCGTCATCGAGCGCGGCGAGCACAACATCGATCGCGCGCTCGCTGGGGGCATCGCCATGGGTCCATATCTTGGCGCCGGTCTTCAGATGCGGCGTTGCGCTCTCCAGCGTGTCCGCGAGCTCATGGGCGACGATGATATGCGAGGGCTTGGCGACCTGGACGCAATGCGCGAGAGATTTCCCGACAAGCTTGGTATTGATCAGTGCAGCCACGCCGCCGACGCGGGTGATGCCGAGCCAGGCTGCTATATAATCGATGCCGTTCGGCATGATCAGGCCGACAGTGTCGCCCTTGGCGAGGCCAACCGATCTCGCCCAGCGTGCATAGCGATTGATGCGCTTCGATAGACCGTCATAGTCGAGCTTTGTGTCGTCCACGACCAGCGCGATGCGATCGGGTTGGCGCCGCATCCAATCGTCGACGACGTCGGCGAACAGACGGCCCGGCAACGTCTCAATCCGCGCGGTCAGCTCGATCGCCTTCAACCAGATCTTCGAGGCCGAGGGTACGCGCGCGGATTTGAGTTGCTCGATGACGCCGGTGGTCATACTGTTCATTCTTTCGGGCCGTGTCTGCTTGGTCCCGGCAGCTTAGCCCGCGCGCCCTGCCCAGGTGTTAAGAGGCAAGGTAAAACTCCGTTAGCTCTCGATTAACTGCGATCATCCTTTACCAGGCTGGCGGGAACGGCGTGCGGCCGGGCGTACTTCTTGCAATACCAATCCACGCGAAGTCCCCTCGCCCCGCGAGAGACGAACTGGAGGCCACAATGATCCAGGCGGCATTTCCTTCAGACCGCCGCCTGTACCGCGGCCACGCTCGCGATGCCGCGCACGTCGGGGATCAAAAAGGAGTAGCTTGCGGCCTCAGTGCGCAAGGCGGATCGATCATCTCGGACCGGTGGTGATCGTCCGCACTTAACCATTGCGCCTGTGGCGCGGGGGCGACGGCGGCACGCTGGCTCGATAATACGGATTGAGATCGCAGGTCGCGCTAAGGCCGGAGGCCGTGGCGCGGCACTGCTCCAACGACGTGAACGAGCAGTCGAACCAGTCGCCGCCACCACCGCGAGGGCCTCCCGAATAGACGTGCATGCACACCGGGTAGCGCGGGTCGTAGCGCTGGGCGCTGGCAGGCGTCGCAACCTGCAACGTGGCGATCGCGATGATGGTCAGGAGCAGGGTACGCATTGTAAATTCCTCGAATCCGCGGCAACGGCGGGCGTCGTGCCGGTCCGATATGCCATAATGCGGCGACGCTGGCGACGGTTCCGCAACATACCTCTCCCGCTTTTGACGCACGTGCGAAAGAACAGGCAAGCTGACCTCTTTAACCTGCAGAAAGCGCATATCTGCAGGAAGTCCTGTTCGACAAAGGTCGCAAGCGCTCTGCGCAGGATTCCGTTCGCAAGCCCCCTCGAAGGGGCTACTCTCGGCCTGATAACACCGGCCCCGGACCATCGAAGTTCTGGAGCCATCAACAAACAAACGGGCTGAAGGAAACGCACATCCGCGCTCGAGCTCTCTCGGGCGCGGCTCCGCTTTGCGCGAGAAGATGCGCTGACCAGTCGATGATGTCAGGCATGCAAGAGAGCATCTCGTCTCCGTTCATCCGCTATCCCATCGGCACCTCGTTGCTGATGGCCGGCATCCTGTTCGTAGGCCTCGTGGCCTATCCTCTGCTGCCGGTTGCACCGCTGCCGCAGGTCGACTTTCCCACCATCCAGGTTTCCGCGTCACTTCCCGGCGGCAGTCCCGAAACCATGGCCTCCTCCGTGGCGCAGCCGCTCGAGCGCCAGCTCGCGCAAATCCCTGGCATCGCGCAGATGACCTCGACGAGCTCGCTCGGCTCGGCATCAATCACCATCCAGTTCGACCTCAACCGCCTCATCGATGCTGCCGCCAACGACGTACAGGCCGCGATCAACGCCGCGAGCGGCCAATTGCCGAAGAACCTGCCCTCACCGCCGACCTACCGGAAGGTCAACCCGGCAGATTCGCCCATCATGATCCTGTCGGCCACATCCGACACCCTGCCGCTGACCACCGTCAGCGACCGCACCGACGCCCAGCTCGCGCAGCAGATCAGTCAGATTCCCGGCGTCGCCCAGGTGTTCGTCGGCGGGCAACAGAAGCCTTCGGTGCGCATCCAGGTCGATCCGGCCAAGCTGGTCGCCAAGGGCCTGTCGCTGGAGGACGTGCGCAGCCAGATCGCGATCGCGACCACGGACAGCCCGAAGGGCAATATCGACGGCACGCGGCGCGCCTACACCGTCTACGCCAACGACCAGCTGATCGAGCCCAGTCAGTGGCAGGACGTCATCGTCGCCTATCGCGGCGGCGCACCTTTGCGGATTCGCGACATCGGCGAGGCAGTGTCGGGACCGGAGGACATGAAGACCGCGGCCTGGGCCGACGGCA
The DNA here is from genome assembly GCF_016599855.1 of Bradyrhizobium diazoefficiens. Taxonomy (NCBI): domain Bacteria; kingdom Pseudomonadati; phylum Pseudomonadota; class Alphaproteobacteria; order Hyphomicrobiales; family Nitrobacteraceae; genus Bradyrhizobium; species Bradyrhizobium diazoefficiens. Next base: position 6,574,135 of record NZ_CP067041.1, read on the forward strand.
AGCGCGGCGTGTTCCTGGTGATTTTCAAGCAGCCCGGTGCCAACGTCATCGAGACGGTCAACCGCATCAAGGACAAGCTGCCGCGGCTGATCGCAGCGATCCCGCCCGCGATCAAGATCAAGATCATCAGCGACCGCACCATCACCATCCGCGCCGCGGTCAACGACGTGCAGATCACGCTCATGATCACCATCGTGCTCGTGGTGATGGTGATCTTCATCTTCCTGCGCAGCTTCTGGGCCACGATCATCCCGAGCATCACCGTGCCGCTGGCGCTGCTCGGTGCCTGCTCGCTGATGTGGGTGTTCGGCTACTCGCTGGACAACCTGTCGCTGATGGCGCTGACCATCGCGGTCGGATTCGTGGTCGACGACGCCATCGTGATGCTGGAGAACATCACGCGCTATGTCGAGCGGGGCGAGAACCCGGTCACCGCCGCCTACAAGGGGGCGGCCGAGATCGGTTTCACCATCGTCTCGATCAGCATCTCGCTGGTCGCCGTGCTGATCCCGTTATTGCTGATGGGCGGTATCATCGGCAGGCTGTTCCGCGAATTTGCGGTCACGCTGTCGATGGCGATTTTCGTCTCGCTCGTGGTGTCGCTGACCCTGACGCCGATGATGGCCTCGCGTTTCCTGCGTTCCGACCACGAGGCTCGCCATGGCCGCTTCTACCAATGGAGCGAGCGGATGTTCGAGCGCCTGCTCGGCTCTTATGAACGCGGACTTGACCTCGCGCTGCGGCACAGCCTCGTCACGCTCTGCGTTTTCTTCGCCACCGTCGCGCTGTCGGCGCTGCTGTTCATCCTGATCCCCAAGGGTTTCTTCCCGCAGCAGGACAACGGCTTCCTCACCGCGGTTTCGGAGATGCCTCAGGACATCTCATTCGCCGAGATGAAGCGGCGGCAGGAGGAGCTCAACGCCATCGTCCAGGCCGATCCTGCCGTCGATTCGATCGCGATGTTCATCGGCGGCGGCGGTACGGCGCTGAATTCGGGGCGCATGTATATCACGCTAAAGCCGATCGAGGAACGCAACGCCAACGCGCAACAGATCATCGCGCGGCTACGGCCGAAGCTCGCCGAGGTCGAGGGCGCACGCCTCTACATGCAGGCCTCGCAAGACGTGCGGCTCGGCGGCCGCGCCACGCGCACCCAGTTCGAGTTCACGCTCCAGGACGCCAATCTCTCCGAGCTGGATGCCTGGGCGCCGAAGATCCTGACGGAGATGAGAGGCCTGTCGGAGCTTCGCGACGTCGCCACCGACCAGCAGACCGAGGGCACGACGCTGCAGCTCACGATCAATCGCGACACTGCCGCGCGTTATGGAATCCAGCCGCAGCTGATCGACGACACGCTCTACGACGCCTTCGGCCAGCGCCAGGTGGCGCAATATTTCACGCAGACCAACAGCTATCACGTCGTGCTCGAGATCACGCCGGCACTCCAAGGCAAGCTCGACACACTCGACAAGCTCTACATCAAGTCGCCGCTCACCGGCGACGAAGTCCCGCTCTCGGTCATCTGCAGCTGGAACAACGAGCCGGTGCGGCCGCTTGCGATCGCGCATCAGAGCCAGTTTCCGGCGGTGACGATCAGCTTCAACCTTGCCGAAGGCGTTGCGCTGGGTCAGGCGACCGCCGCCGTGATCCGCGCGGTCGGCGAGATGGGTGCGCCGCCGACGCTCTCAATGAGCTTCCAGGGGACCGCGCAGGCCTTCCAGCAATCGCTGGGCACGGTACCGATGTTGATCTTCGCCGCACTCGTCGTGGTCTATTTGGTGCTGGGGGTGCTCTATGAGAGCTACATCCACCCGCTGACCATCCTGTCTACGCTGCCGTCGGCCGGCGTCGGCGCAATCGCGATCCTGATGGTCTTTGGCTTTGATTTCAGTCTGATCGCCCTGATCGGGATCATCCTCCTGATCGGCATCGTCAAGAAGAACGGCATCATGATGGTGGACTTCGCCATCGCCGCCGAGCGCGAGCAGCATCTGACGCCGGAGCAATCTATCCGCCAGGCCGCGCTGCTGCGCTTCCGGCCGATCATGATGACGACCATGGCGGCCCTGCTCGGCGGCGTCCCTTTGATGCTTGGAACGGGCACCGGCGCCGAAATCCGCCAGCCGCTCGGCTACGCCATGGTCGGCGGTCTCATCGTCAGCCAGGCACTGACCTTGTTCACGACGCCCGTCGTCTATCTCTACCTCGACCGCTTCTCCAACCTGCTCTCCCGCTGGATGGAGAAGAAGCCTCAGGCGGAGCTTGAGAGCGAAGAACAGAAGGATGCGGCGGAGTGAGCAGGGTTCGTGTCAGCCGAGCCCTTGCAATACCAGCCGGTTCAGCCTTGCCGCAAACGCAGCCGGATCCTCTGGCAGCTCGCCGTCCAGGATCTGCGCCTGTTCGAGCAGGAGCAGGCTGAGGTCGTCGACCGTCTTCGAGCCGGCCTGCGCCCTGGTGATCGCTGTGACCATCGGATGGCGCAGGTTGATCTCCAGGATCGGCTTGGTGCGCATGCCGCGGTTCTGTTGCGCCAGGATGCGCTCGAGCTCGCGGCTCGGACCCTGGCTGTCTGCAACGAGGCAGGAGGCGGAACTGGTGAGGCGGGTCGAGGCCTTGACGTCGCTGACGCGCTCGCCGAGCGCGGCCTTGATCACCGCGATGGTGGCGGCCTCGTCCGCCTCGGGCTCGTCCTTCTTCGCCTCGTCCTTCTCGTCGACGCGCGGGATCAGGTCGAGATTGAGATCGCCCTGGCTCAGCGACTTCAGCGGTTTGCCCTCGAACTCCGTCGGCATCGAGGTCCAAAACGCATCGACCGGGTCGGACAGCAGCAGCACCTCGATGCCGCGTGCGGTCGCGGCCTCCAGCCTCGGACTGGACTTCAGCCGCTCGATGCTGTCGCCGACGAGATAATAGATCTCGGTCTGGTTCGGCTTGAAATCGGCGACGATATCCTTGAGCGCGCGCTTCTCGCCCGTCGTGCTGGTGAAGCGCGACAGCGCGAGCAGCTTTTCGCGGCGCTCGAAATCCTCGTAGATGCCCTCCTTCAGCACTGCACCGAAGGCGTCCCACATCTTTGCGAAATTCTCCGCATCCTTCTCGGCGAGGCGCTCGAGCTCGTTGAGGACGCGCGTCGCCACGGCTTTCCGAATCTGCACCAGCTGCGGATTGTTCTGGAGCATCTCGCGCGAGATGTTGAGCGGAAGATCCTCGCTGTCGACGACGCCGCGGATGAAGCGCAGATAACCCGGCAACAGATCGGCATCATCCGTGATGAAGACGCGTCGGACGTAGAGCTTCACCCGGCCCTTGCGGTTCGGCTCGAACAGGTCGAACGGCTTCGTCGACGGCGCGAACAGCAGCACGGCGTAGGAGTAGCGGCCCTCGGCGCGATAGTGCAGCGTCATCGCGGGGTCGTCAAATGCGGACGCGATCTGCTGATAGGCCTTCTTGTAGTCTTCCGCCGTCAGCTCGGATTTCGAGCGCTGCCACAGCGCGCTCGCCGAATTGATTTGGCGCGGCTCGCCCGCTTCCGGCGCGAGCTCGATGGGAAACAGGATGTTGTCGGAATAGGCGCTGACGATGCGCTCGATCTCGTAGGTTTCGAGATATTTTTTCGCGTCGTCCTTCAAGTGCAAGACGATCTCGGTGCCCCGCGTCACGCGCGCCGCCTCCTCACCGCTGGCCCGGGCGATCTCGAACCCGGAGCCGCCGGAGGACGTCCACGTCCAGACATCGCTCTCGCCGGCGCGGAGGCTGATCACGACGATCTTCTCGGCGACCATGAAGGCGGAATAGAAGCCGACGCCGAACTGGCCGATCAGGCCGAGGCCGTCCTTGGCCTCCTTCAGCTTCGAGACGAAAGCCTTGGTGCCGGAGCGGGCGATGGTGCCGAGATGGTCGATCAGCTCCTGCCGCTCCATGCCGATGCCGTTGTCGGCAATGACAAGCGTTCCCGCTGCCTTGTTCGGGATGATCCGGATCTTGAGCGCGTCGCCCTCGCCCAAGAGCGCCGGATTGGCGATCGCCTCATAGCGTAACTTGTCGCAGGCGTCGGAAGCATTGGAGACGAGTTCACGCAGGAAAATATCGGTCTCCGAATAGACCGAATGCACCATCAGGTGCAGAAGCTCGGAAACCTCAGCCTGGAAAGGCTGCGTGTGCGTAGCCGTATCGGACGTCGTCATGCATTTACCCGGTCATCGGAAATGGAGAAAGTCCGGATATAACGCGATGGGATAGGGGATCAAGTGGACGCGCAAAATCGCCCTCTTAGGCAGAGCGATTTTTATGACGCCAGGCGCGGATTAGGTCAGGCAGCGGCCCGGCTGCAGCAGTTTTGCGATCTCGGTCAGGGAGCTGACCATCGGCTCGCAGGCAATCGTCGGCTTCCGGCCGGGCTTCAGCATCGTGGGGGCAGGGGCCGGCTTGGCGTTGCCGGTCTCGATGACCAGGGGGACGCGTAACAGCACCGACGTATCGGCCAAGTCGTTCAGCCGCATCGAGACGGTGCGGGTCTGAACTGCGGACGGCTTCGGATCGGCGAGCCGGTCGGACTTACCGGCGCGATTGACGTTATGACTTGCGACGTTGCGACCTGGAATTTGGCTCCGGATTTGGCTTGGCTGGTCCGCGACCGCCTGCCAGCGGTCGGCCAGTTCGTGTCCGGAGGCCAGTTGCACGGCGCCCACTTGGACGGCGCCAAGCGTCGCGGTAATGGCGACCGCACCAAAAAATACCTTTTGAATCTGTTGCATGGCTGTCCCTCGCCCCATGGCAATCGTGAGAACAACGCGAGGGAAGGACCGGAGTTTCCCAAACGTTAAGATCACTTAACCGTGTCCCAACAGGCGGGCGCGCTCAGCGAAAAATTTTGCAACCGCCGGGAACGACTCAGGCTCCCAGGAGTCGTCTCAACAGCCGGCTATTCCCCCCTGCCCCATAAGCCGGTGACGTAGGGCGCGACTGTGGTGATGCCAGTCGCGCCTTACTTTTGTCTGGGGTTCACTTTTGCTTGCAGATTATTTGGCCTTCCCCGCCAGCCACTCCCGCCCCTCGCCGTAGAGCTTCTCGACCTCAGGCCCGGTCAGACCCGGCATGTCGCGCTTGACCTTGTAGCCGATCAGCTCCTGCATGTAGGCGAGGTGGCGGTAGCCTTCCGGCAAAGCGGCCAGCGCCTGCTGGTCGAGACGAAGTGTCGCGGCGGGATCGACCGGGTCGATCCGGTCCTTCTCGTAGATCGGCTGGCGGCGGACGATGCCCCATTGGCCAATACCTGATTGGCCCTGCCGCTTCTCCAGGAAATCGTAGAAGCGTCCGGTGCAGACGACGTCGCAGAGCACGTCGTGCACCAGAGCCCGCTGCGAGATCGTCATCTTGGTTTGCGCAATAGCCCGCTCGCCTTCGAGATCGATGCTGGTGCCGCCGAGGAAGTGCAGGATGCGCACGCCCTTGGCGAACCCCTCCTGGCTGACGCGCATGAAATCCCGCGCCAGGCCCTGAAACCAGGTCGCCGACATCCAGCCCTCTTCGTGCCAGACGGTGGCAAAGCGCTCCCAGTCGCCGGCGTCGCGCCACACCGCCCAGTTCTCGACGAGATCGCGAATGGCGAGGCGGTCGATGAGCTGCTGGTCCATGGGGCACGTCTCCAATTCGGGGCGATGCCCGAGGTATGAGCGGCGAATTCGATGCCCGTCAAGCGCGGCAAGCAGTCATGAAAAATCCGGCGTGCCTTGCAGCACGCCGGATCGGATAGCAGTCTCGAAAGTTCGGCCCGCAGGCGCCTCCGTTAGGCCGCTGGCGCCTTGGGCGTACGGTTGCGCGAGTTGCGCTGGAAGAACAGGGCCTGGCTCGCCACCGCCGACACCATTGCGGGCTGGAACGGCTTTGAGATCAGGAACGCCGGCTCGGGACGCTCGCCGGTGAGGAAGCGCTCCGGGTAGGCGGTGATGAACACCACCGGCACCTCGAAGGTACGCAGCAGCTCGTTGACGGCATCCAGGCCCGACGAGCCGTCGGCGAGCTGGATGTCGGCGAGAATGAGGCCCGGCCGCTTGTTCTTGGCCAGCGCCACCGCATCGGCATGGGTACGCGCGACGCCGACGACATTGTGACCGAGATTCTTCACCAGGCTCTCGAGGTCCATGGCGATGAAGGTCTCGTCCTCGATGATCAGGACGTCGGTTGCGATCTCGGCCGCCATCTCGCGGCCGGCGGCGTCGGCCAGCCGCCGCGTCTCGGCGACATCGGTCGCGAGAATATAGGCCACTTCCTCTTCCGAAAATCCTTCGAGCGAGAGCAGCAGGAAAGCCTGCCGCGGCAGCGGCGTGATGTTGGACAGCCGCCGCTCCGGCGGCATCGGCAGCGTCGCCACCTCGGCGTCGTCATTGACGGAGACCGAATTCCAGATCTGTGTGAACAGCCGGAACAGGCCGGCCCGCGGCCCGTGGGTCTCGTCGAGCACCGACGGATCCCCCAGCATGGCTTCCAACATGGCCGCGACATAGGCGTCGCCGGAGGCTTGGCTGCCTGTCAGGGCGCGCGCGTATCGGCGCAACAATGGCAAGTGTTCAGCAACGAGCTGTGAACGGGACATCCCCACTCCATTTATCATCGGGCCAATCTTGAAGGACCAGGCAACACGAGGAGAAGCCCGAGTTCCCCTGCTCGGCTGACTACGCCTCAGGATAAGAAAAGTTCCGCCAAGGGGGGAACTTTTTATCGAACCTGGAATTGTGCCTATCCAGGGAACGGCTCCCGGTTGAGAAAACTTCTCTATTTTGCAGTCACTTAACTCGGGGAAACGTGGAACAGGTCATGAAAGATCTCAAGTCTCAAGCCAGCAAAAGCACGACCCCCGGCAAGGGAGGCCTAACTCCGGAGATCCAATCCCGGATCGGGCACCAATTGCGCGCCATGTACGACGATGTCGTACGGCAGGGGGTTCCGGACCGGTTCGCGGAGCTCATCAAGAAGCTTGATGCGCCGGGAGCTGGATCCCAGAACGAGAATGGGGCTGGGGGCTCCAACGATAACCATGGGAGGGATTAATGCCTCTCACGAACTCCCTGCGTGACGATATCCTCGCGGCCGTGCCGAGCCTTCGCGCGTTCGCGATCTCGCTCAGCGGCAATGCGGACCGCGCCGACGATTTGGTGCAGGAGACGCTGTTGCGCGCGCTTGCCAACATCGACTCATTCCAGCCCGGCTCCAACCTGCCGGCATGGCTGTTCACGATCCTGCGCAACCTGTTCCGCTCCGACTACCGCAAGCGGCGGCGCGAGGTCGAGGATGCCGAGGGCAACTATGCCAAGACGCTGAAGACGCAGCCTTCGCAGAATGCCCATCTCGAATTCGAGGAGTTTCGCACCGCGCTCGACAAGCTTCCGCAGGACCAGCGCGAGGCCTTGATCCTGGTCGGCGCCTCGGGCTTCTCCTATGAGGATGCGGCTTCGATCTGCGGCTGTGCGGTCGGGACCATCAAGAGCCGCGTTAACCGCGCGCGCTCGAAGCTCGCCGCGCTGCTCTATGTCGACGGCGCAGAGGATTTCGGGCCTGATGAGACCGTGCGCGCCGTGATCGGCGGCAGCGGCGGATAGCGCGTCAATCGATTTAAGGCGACAGCTGTGAAGGCGGCCGTTTGCGCGGCTGTCTTTGCGCGCGTCTGGATCGCCGATTCTCGCTCTGTCACTTATCGATGAACGTCGCCGTGTCGGCGACGGTTGCACGCGAGGTGCGGTAGCTGTTGACCTTATGCGCATTATCCGCATAGCCGAATGAGATGCCGCAGACGACACGGCGATCGTCGGCCAGATTGAAGTGGCGGCGGATCAGGCCGGAGTGGCGCGCCAGCGCCGCCTGCGGAATCGTGCCGAGCCCGAGCGCCTGGGCTGCGAGCATGAAATTGCTGACATAGGCACCGCAATCAATCGCGCCATAGATGCCGAGCGGCTCGTCAGTGTGAATGATCGCGACATGCGGCGCGCCGAAGAAATTGTAGTTCTCCAGCGCCTGCTTGGCGTAGCCGCTTCTGTCGCCGCGGGAAATGCCGAGCGTGTTGTAGAGCTGAAAGCCGCTCTCGCGGCGGCGTTCGAGATAGACGCCGACATATTCGCGCGGCGGCGTGAAGTCATAGTCGTCGCCGAGGCCGCTGGATGCTTCCTTGTAGATCAGCTGGCGGAAGCGCTCCTTGGCTTCGCCGCTGGCGATGATGACTTGCCAGGGCTGGCTGTTGCACCAGGACGCGGTGCGCTGCGCCGTCGCCAGCACATGCTCGATGGTGGCGCGGTCGACCTCCTTGGGGAGGAAGGCACGAACGGAGTAGCGCTCCTTGAGGAGCTCTTCGAGCACGCCGATGCGGTCTTCATTGGAGTGGCGGGCGTTTGGCACTTTGGCGTCCATGGCTTGACTCACTTTCGTGCGCCGGACGCGACGCAGCACGAAGTGATGCGGCGCAGAGCCGGGGCCCATTGGCATTCTGGGTCCCGGCTCTGCGAAGCAGCGCTACGCGCTGCATCGCGTCCGGGAAAAGGGAGAATCACCGTCCCTTGGTCGGGATCTTGTTATACGGTACGTCCTTGTCGATACGGATGTCGCCGGGCAATCCCAGCACTCGCTCGGCGATGATGTTGCGCAAGATCTCATCGGTGCCGCCAGCGATGCGCATCGACGGCGAGGACAGCAGCATCTGCTGGAACTGACCGTGCACCGTCTCCTCGTCGCTGCCTGTGAGAACGCCGGCTGCACCCTGGAGGTCCATGGCGTAGGTCGCGATGTCCTGCAGCATCATGCCCGAAACCAGCTTGCCGATCGAATTTTCCGGCCCCGGACGCTCGCCCTTGGACAGCGACGAGATCGCGCGGTAGCTGGTGTATTTCAGCCCGCTCGACTTCACCGCCCAGCTCGCGAGCTTCGAGCGCACGGCGGGATCGTCGATGGCAAGGCCATCCTCCAGCATCAGATTGGAGCAGAACTCGAACATTTCGGGCACGCCGGTCGCAAGCCGCGACCCGATCGACATGCGCTCGTTCATCAGGGTGGTCAGCGACACGCTCCAGCCTTCGCCGACGGCGCCGAGCCGTTGGCTGTCTGGGATCACCACATCGGTGAAATAAACCTCGTTGAATTCCTGCATGCCGTTGGCCTGTTTGATCGGGCGGACTTCGACGCCCGGGCTCTTCATGTCCAGGAAGAACATGGTGAGGCCTTTGTGCTTGGGCACATTCGGATCGGTGCGCGCGATCAGCAGGCCGAAGTCCGAGTAATGCGCGCCCGAGGTCCAGATCTTCTGGCCGTTGACGACCCAATTGTCGCCCTTCTTCTCGGCGCGTGTGCGCAGGCCCGCGACGTCGGATCCGGCCGACGGCTCGGAGAACAGCTGGCACCAGATCTCCTCGCCTGAGGCGAGCTTCGGCAGATAGCGGCGTTTGGCATCTTCGCTGCCCCAGGCCATCACGGTCGGGCCGCACATGCCCTCGCCGATCTGGAACGGCTGCGTCAGCTTGCCGTAGACGCCTTCCTCCTGTTGCCAGATCACGCGCTCGATCGGCGTGGCGCCCCGGCCGCCATATTCCTTCGGCCAGTGCAGGCAGGCCCAGCCGCCCTCCGCTTTCTTCCTCTGCCAAGCCTTTCCGACCTCGACCATATCGTGCTTGGCGAGCCTGATGCGGCCGAGCGAGGACTTTGACAGCTCCTGCTCGAACTCCTTTGGCGCGTTGGCGGCGACCCATTTGCGCGCGGTCTCGCGGAATGCGGCTTCCTGCGGGGTGTCGTCGAAATTCATCGTCGAACTCTCCTCTCTCGCGCCCCGGACGCTGCGCAGCGCCCAAGCGGTGCGCAGCAGAGCCGGGGCCCATTGTGGCTTCTGGGTCCCGGCTCTGCAAAGCAGCGCTGCGTGCTGCATCGCGTCCGGGACACGGCTAGTTCCTTCCGTTGGTCGGGATCTTGTTGAACGGCACGTCCTTGTCGACACGGATATCGCCGGGCAGGCCCAGCACCCGCTCGGCGATGATGTTGCGCATGATCTCGTCGGTGCCGCCTTCGACGCGCGTGCCCGGCGCGCGCAGCAGCATCGCCTGGAAACGGCCAGCGACTTCTGCATCCTCGGCACCGCTGACTACGCCAGCAGCGCCTTGCAGATCCAGCGCATAGGTCGCAACGTCCTGGATCATCGAGCCCGCCACCAGCTTGCCGATGGAGTTCTCCGGGCCCGGGCGCTCGCCCTTCGACAGCGCCGAGATCGCGCGCATGCTGGTGTAGCGCAGCCCGCTGGCCTTCACCGCCCAGGTCGCGAGCTTCGAGCGTACCGCGGGATTCTCGATTGCCGGGCCGTCGTCAAGCACCAGGCTGGAGCAATATTCGAACAGCTCCGGGAAACCGGTAGAGACGCCCGCGCCAATCGACATGCGCTCGTTCATCAGCGTGGTCAGAGAGACGTTCCAGCCGTCACCGACCTCGCCGAGGCGCTGATGGTCGGGAATGCGGACGTCACTGAAATAGACCTCGTTGAAGTCGGAGGCGCCGCTCGCCTGCTTGATCGGCCGCACCTCGACGCCGGGGCTCTTCATATCCAGGAAGAACATGGTGAGCCCCTTGTGCTTCGGCACATCAGGATCGGTGCGGGTGAGCAGGATGCCGTAGTCGGAATAATGCGCGCCCGAGGTCCAGATCTTCTGACCGTTGATGATCCAATCGTCGCCCTCCTTCTCCGCGCGCGTGCGGAGCCCTGCGACGTCAGAGCCGCCGGCTGTCTCGGAGAACAGCTGGCACCAGATCCTCTCTCCGGAGGCGAGCGGCGGCAGATAGGTGCGCTTGTGCTCCTCGCGCGCGAACGCCATCATGGTCGGCCCGCACATGCCATGGCCGATGATGAACATGTGGGAGAGTTTTCCGAACGCGCCCTCTTCCTGCTGCCAGATCACGCGCTCAATCGGCGAGGCGCCGCGCCCGCCATACTCGTTCGGCCAGTGCAGGCAAGCCCAGCCGGCATCGGCCTTCTTCTTTTGCCAGGCTTTTGCGACCTCCAATATGTTGGCGTTCTTGAGCTGGGTGCGGCCGAGCGAGGATGTGCGCAGCTCTTCTTCGTACTGCTTTGGCGCGTTAGCGCCGATCCACGCTCGGGCGGTGGCGCGGAATTCGGCTTCCTGCGGGGTGTCGTCGAAGTTCATGACAGTGCCCTTCGCTTACGCCGCGTTCTTCTTGCGCATGCGATCGATCAGCTGGTCTTCCCAATAGGACAGGCTGCCGAGCCCGAGCGCCATCGCGTTGGCGCGGCGGTAGTACATGTGGCAGTCGAACTCCCACGTGAAACCCATGCCGCCGTGAACCTGGATGTTGTTCTTGGCGCAGTGCTGGAACGCCTGCGTCGCGCTGATGCGCGCGGCGGCGGCCGCTTCCGGCAGCTCGGCCGCGTTGGTCGAAAGCGCCCAGGCACCGTAATAGCAGTTGGAGCGCGCCAGCGTCGCCGAGACATACATGTCGGCGAGCATGTGCTTGACCGCCTGGAACGATCCGATCTGCCGGCCGAAGGCGATGCGGTCGAGCGCGTAGTCGCGGCCCATCTCCAGCGCGCGGTTGGCGCCGCCGACCTGCTCGAAGGCGCACAGCACCGCAGCGCGGTCCAGCACCTGAGACAAGATGCTCCAGCCCTCGCCGGAAGCGCCGAGCGGCTCGGCCTTGCAATCCTGGAAAATGATCTCGGCCTGCCCGCGAGTCGGATCGAGATTGGTCAGGCTTTTCACCTCGACCCCGCCAGCCCTGAGGTCGACGAGGAACAGCGAGATGTCGCCATCACGCCCGCTGGAGCCCGTGCGCGCGGCGACCACCGCGAAGTCGGCGATGGCACCGTCGGCGACCGGCTTCTTGACGCCATTGAGCACGCCATTCGCGGCCATTAGCTTGACGTTCTTCGGCGATGGATTGCCCTTGCCCTCGAACAGCGCCAGCGTGCCGATCGCATCGCCCGAGGCAATCGCCGGCAACCATTTTTTCTTCTGCGCCTCGCTGCCCGCGAGCAGCAGCGCTTCGGCGGCAAGATACACGGTCGAGGAGAACGGCACCGGCGCGTTCGCCCGTCCCATCTCCTCCGCGATCACACAGAGCTCGAGATGACCTGCGCCGGCACCACCGAACTCTTCCGGGATCGCCACGCCGAGAAAACCCATCTCGGCAAGGCCCTTCCACAGCTCCTTGTCATACGGCGCCTTGCCGTCGAGCACGACCCGCACCGCTTTGGGCGAGCACTTCTCGGTGAGGAATTTGCGCGCCTGGTCGCGGAGCTGTTTCTGGTCCTCGGAGAAATCGAAGTTCATGGCGGGCTGCCCTTTCACTTGCTGTCATTCCGGGGCGGCGCGGAGCGCCGAACCCGGAATCTCGATCTAGTCATCTCTGGATTCCGGGTTCGCGCTACGCGCGCCCCGGAATGACGAATTCACTCGCGCTCATCGCAGCACGATCACGTCCTGATCCGGCTTGTCGGCGTAGAGCCGCTCCACCAGCGCAGTGCGGCGTTCCAGGCCGGCGCGCTGGTTGATGTAGCCCTTATCGGTGAGCTCGTTGCCATCGATCGAGGGCGGCTCGGCCATCAGCATCGCGCGTGCGATGATGCGGCTGCTGGCGCCTTCGCACTCCTCGTTGTGCGCCTCCAGCCCGCGCCTGAAGCAGGCGATCACCTCGGGATGCTTCACCGCGTCCTCGAAGCTGAGATCTGCATTGCCGACGAGCTGACGGCAGGCGTGCAAGTTCGGCCAGGCCAGCAGGCCAATGAAAGCGCGGTCCTGTCCTGCGACCAGCGCGTCATGCACGACCGGCGTCGCTGCGGCAATCGCGTCGGTCCGGAGTGATCCGACATGCACGAAGGTGCCGGTGGTGAGCTTGAAGTCTTCGACCACCCGGCCGGCAAAGATGATGCCCTGCACGGGATCGGACTCGTCGACGAAAATGCCGGCATCGCCAATGCAGTAAAACCCCTCTTCGTCGAACATCTTCTTCGTCAGCTCCGGCTGACCGAAGTAACCGGGCGTGACGTTGATGCCGCGCAGGCGCAGCTCGTATTTCGAGCCGCATGGCACCATCTTCAACTCGACGCCGGGGAACGGCAGGCCGATCAGGCCGACGCGCTCGGTGTCCCAATAGGTGCCGGTCGAAGTCGGCGCGGTCTCGGTCGAGCCCCAGCCGGTGTAGAACACGATGCGCTCGCCGGTGGTCTTCACGGCCAGTGCCTGCATGCGGTCATAGAGATCATCAGGCAGCCGCGCGCCACCATACGCCATGATCGAGAGGTTCTTGAAGAACGAGCGGCACAGCGCGTCATCCTTCTCCATGGCGGCCGCCAGCGCGGCATAGCCTGCCGGCACGTTGGCGTAATAGGTCGGCGAGATCTCGCGCAGGTTCTTGATGGTCTCTTCAAACTGGCCCGGCGTCGGCCGGCCGTCATCGATGTAGAGGGTGCCGCCGTCGAGCAGCACGGGATGGAATGCGGCGTTGCCGCCCATGGTGTGATTCCATGGCATCCAGTCGAGCACGGTCGGCAGCGGGCCGCCCGGTATGCGCGGCCGCACCTGCATCATCATCGCAGCATTGGCGCACATCATCGCCTGCGTGTTGATGACGGCCTTGGGCATGCCGGTCGAACCTGAGGTGAACAGCAGCTTGCCGACGGTGCCGGGCGTGATCTTCGCAATCGATTCCTCGACGTCAGCTGTCACCGGCGTTGCGGCGAGCTCGGCGAAACTGACGCTCTCGATGTCCCCGCAAGGCCGCGCGACGTGAACCACGGTGACGCCGGTGAGATCGAGCGCCTTCAATGCCTTCTCGAAGATCGGGCCGTCCTGCACCATCACCACGGCCGGCTTGATCAGGTCGAACAGGTATTTCAGCTTGACGTGATCATGGCTCATCAAGGAGTAGGCCGGCGACACCGGCGCTGCCGGGACGCGCGCTTGCATCGCGGCCTGGGTCATCAGCGCGTGCTCGATCGAGTTGCCGGAGAGGATCGCGACGGGGCGGCCATCGAGATTAAGATCGAGCAGCGCCTGGGTCAGCGCATCCACGGTGCACTTGGCTTCACCGTACGACACCTTGCGCCATTCGCGATTGGGACCGCCGCGCTGCGCCAGGCAGATGCGTTCGGGCGCCTGCTTCGCCCATTTTGCCAGCGCAGCCGGAAGATGCTTCTCGTAAGCCTGCAGCGGAATGCGCGACTTCAGCACCACTGTGCCGTCAGCGCGGCGCTCGACATCGATGTCGCGCGCGAGCCACTCGACCTTGCGAAAGGCGGGCTTTGCCATCACCGCCGCCGCGCTTCCACTCATTTTGCGTCTCCCGGAATTAATGTCCTTTGCGGATCTTTGTCGTTCAGCGCTTGATATAGACAGGCTTTCGCTTCTCAAGGAAGGCCCTGATGGCCTCCGAAAATTCATCGGAGCGGTTGCACAGGACCTGGTTGCGGTCCTCCATCGCGACTACCGCTTCCAGCGATCCGGCATCGACGCTGAGACGTCGCGCATCTCCCCATAGTCGTCGTGGACAAGCGAGCGGAACGCGCGCTGATCCAGGACTCATAACCACAGGATTTTGTTTTTGACCACCGACGCCTATTGAGCGTGCTCAACCACGAGCGCCGGTGGCAATGGGTCCTGGCTTTCGCCAGGACGACGGCAGAGCTACCGCGGCGCCATGCGGATGGCGCCGTCGAGACGGATGGTTTCGCCGTTGAGCATCGCGTTCTCGACGATGTGCACGGCAAGCGCGCCATATTCCTTGGCATCGCCGAGGCGCGAGGGATGCGGCACCTGGGCCCCTAAGCTCTTGCGGGCTTCCTCGTTCAGACCCATCAGCAGTGGCGTGAAGAACAGGCCCGGTGCGATGGTGTTGACGCGGATTTTCTGGCTGGCGAGGTCGCGCGCCGCCGGCAAAGTGAGACCGACCACACCGCCCTTCGATGCCGAATAGGCGATCTGGCCGATCTGGCCTTCGTAAGCCGCAACCGAAGCCGTATTGATGATGACGCCGCGCTCTTCACCGACCGGCTCGATCGTGACGAGGCGCTCGGCGAACAGCCGCAAACAGTTGAACGTGCCGATCAGATTGACATTGATGATGCGCGCGAACTTCTCCAGCGGATAGACGCCGTCGCGGCCGACGATGCGCTGCGAGCCGCCAATACCAGCGCAATTCATCAGCACGCGGGCGACGCCGTGCGCGGCTTCCGCCTTGGCGATCGCCGCCTTGATCTGCTCTTCGCTGGTGACGTCGGCATGGAGCGCAATGCCCTTCACCTCAGCGGCGACCTTCTCGGCATTGTCCTTGTTCTGGTCGATCACGCCGATCCTGGCGCCCTTGGCCGCCATCGCGCGGGCCGTCGCCTCGCCGAGCCCCGAACCACCGCCGGTGATGAGAACGGCTACGTCTTTCAACTCCATCGTAATCTACCTTTCCTTGGGCGTTTCTTCTCTAGACTTCGTGATGGCCGGATTATCCGGCCGCAGCAGCTTCCCCGGCTTGCGTGAGGATGCCGCCGCAGATCAGCGTTTCCATGTGTTTGATGTATTGCCGGCAGACGTCATCGGTGACCGGGCCGACGCCGGTCGCGCGAGACATCGCGTGCCGGCCGAAGAACAGATGATCGCAGGCGCCGATCAGGCTCGTGTAGAACAGCACGGGATCGGTCTGGCGGAACTCGCCGCGGCTGACGCCCTCGGCGAGCAGGCGGCGATGAAAGTCGAGCAGCGGCGCGACGAAGAACTTTGAAACTTCATCCGCGGAGCCCGCAACGCTTTCGTGCAGCAGATAATGGATCAGCCGGTTCATGTAGGGGAACCGGTGATAGGCGCGGATGATGCCGGCGATGTGCAGCTTGAGCTTCGCCGTCGACGTGATCGGTTGTGCCAACAGATATTCGAGATTGGACATTTCGGTCGCGGCGTCCCGCGCGAGCAGCGCCAGCAGCAGACCGTCCTTGTTGCCGAAATGATATTTGACCAGCGCGGCGTTGGCGCCCGACTTCTGGGCGATGTCGGAGAGTGAAATCTCGATCGAAGAGCGTTCGATCATCAGCTCGCTCGCGGCCACCAGCAATTTCTCTGCCGTGGAATTCTTTCCACTGGGGAGGCGGTTCGGTACGCTGGTAGTCACGGAGGTCCCTGAATGCGCTTCGAGAAGGGGGCAGATAAGCGCAAGCCGCGGCTCATCACAAGAGTTAATTGATCGATTGACTAAACGAGTTCGCGCCCCTTAAATCCGTCTCGACAACCAAACCCAATCAAGAATTCAGGGAGAATCGACATGGCCGAGGCTTACATCGTCGCCGCTGCGCGTACCGCGGGCGGGCGCAAGGGGGGCCGCCTCGCCGGCTGGCATCCGGCGGATCTCGCCGCCAAGGTGCTGGACGAGCTGGTCGATCGCACCAAGGTCAACCCTGCGCTGGTCGAAGACGTGATCATGGGCTGCGTGATGCAGGTCGGTGAGCAGTCCAACAACGTCGCGCGCAACGCGATCATGGCGTCAAAGCTGCCGGAGAGCGTGCCGGGCACGTCGATCGATCGCCAGTGCGGCTCCTCGCAGCAGGCGCTGCACTTTGCCGCGCAGGCCGTCATGTCCGGCACGATGGACGTGGTGATCGCCGCCGGCGTGGAATCGATGACGCGCGTGCCGATGGGCCTGTCGTCGCAGCTTCCAGCCAAGAATGGCTTTGGCAATTACAAGAGCCCGGGCATCGAAGCGAAATATCCGAACATCGTGTTCAGCCAGTTCACCGGCGCCGAGATGATGGCCGAGAAGTACGGCCTGTCGAAGGATGATCTCGACGAATACTCGTTCCAGAGCCATCAGCGCGCAATCGCGGCGACGCAAGCCGGCCACTTCAAGAAGGAGATCGTGCCGCTCGAGATCACCCGCGCCGACGGCTCCAAGGACACCCACCACATCGACGAAGGCATCCGCTTCGACGCCACGCTCGACGGCATCAAGGGCGTCAAGCTGATCGCCGAGAACGGCAAGCTCACTGCGGCCAGCGCCAGCCAGATCTGCGACGGCGCTTCCGGCGTCATGGTCGTGAACGAGCGCGGCCTCAAGCAGCTCGGCGTCAAGCCGCTGGCGCGCATCCATCACATGACCATGACCGGCGGCGATCCCGTGATCATGCTTGACGCTCCCCTGCACGCCACCAAGCGTGCGCTGGAGAAGGCGGGCATGACGATCGACGACATCGACCTGTTCGAGGTCAACGAGGCCTTCGCCTCGGTGCCGACCGGCTGGCTGAAGACCACCGGCGCCGATCCGGCCCGCCTCAACGTCAATGGCGGCGCGATCGCGCTCGGCCATCCGCTCGGCGGCTCCGGCACCAAGCTGATGACGACGCTGGTCCATGCCCTGCACCAGCGCGGCAAGCGCTACGGCCTCCAGACCATGTGCGAAGGCGGCGGCATGGCCAACGTGACGATCGTGGAACGGCTGTAAGAAACAAAAGCGAACAGTGGGTGGCGAGTAGCGAATGGTGAATAGGCGAGGAGCGATTTGCCCTTCTTCGCTATTCGCCGTTCGCTGCTCGCCATTTGCGTTTTGAGGAAACGCCATGACTCATCCCTCCATCCACGCCCGCACCACGCCGAACAAGATCGCCTACCAGATGGCCGGGACCGGCAAGGCCATCACCTATCGCGAGCTGGACGAGCTCTCGAACCAGGGCGCAAACCTGTTCCGCTCGCTCGGCCTGAAGGCCGGCGACCATATCGCGCTGTTGATGGAAAATCGTCTCGCCTTCATGGAGATCTGCTGGGCGGCGCAGCGCAGCGGGCTCTATTACACCGCGATCAGCCGCTATCTGAAGCAGGACGAGATCGACTACATTATCAGCGATTGCGGCGCCAAGGTGGTGATCACCACGCCGAAATGCGCCGACCAGATCAAAGGCCTGATCAAGGACAGCGCTAACGAGCCGATCTTCTACATGGTCGATGATCCCCTGCCCGGCTTCCGCTGCTACGACAAGGAAGCAGCCGCGCAGCCGACCACACCGATCGCGGACGAGGTCGCCGGCTACGACATGCTGTATTCATCGGGCACGACCGGCCGGCCCAAGGGGATCAAGAAGGCGTTCGAAGGCAAGCCAATCGACGAGCCGAACGCATTCCTGCGCGTGCTGTGCGCCGGCATGTGCGGCATGAAGGCCGAGAGCATCTATCTGTCGCCGGCGCCGCTCTATCACGCAGCTCCGCTGCGCTTCAACATGATGGCGATCGTGCTCGGCGGCACCTCTATCATCATGGAGCATTTTGACGCAGAAGAATTTTTGAAGCTGGTCGAGAAACATGAGGTGACGCAGTCGCAGCTCGTGCCGACCATGTTCGTGCGTATGCTGAAACTGCCGGACGAGGTCCGCGCCAAGTACAACGTCTCGACTCTGAAGGGCGCGATCCACGCCGCCGCCCCCTGCCCGGTCGACGTCAAAGCAAAGATGATCGAATGGTGGGGACCGATCCTGATCGAGTATTACGCGGGCTCGGAAGGCAACGGCGTCACCGTCTGCAATTCGAAAGAATGGCTGGAGCATCGCGGCAGCGTCGGCCGCGCCGTGGTCGGCAAGATCAAGATTCTCGACGAGAACGACGAGGAGCAGCCGACCGGCGAGATCGGCACGGTCTATTTCGCCGACGCGCCCGCCTTCACCTATCACAACGACCCTGAAAAAACGAAGAAGGCATACAACGCTAAGGGATGGTCGACGCTCGGCGATGTCGGTTATCTCGACAAGGACGGTTTTCTGTTCCTCACCGACCGCAAGTCCTACATGATCATCTCGGGCGGCGTGAACATCTATCCGCAGGAGACCGAGGACGTGCTCATCACTCACCCCGAGATCGCCGACGTCGCCGTGTTCGGCGTACCGAACGAGGAGATGGGCGAGGAGGTCAAGGCGGTGGTGCAGCCGCACGACATGGCGCGCGCCGGGAAGGCGCTCGAGGCCGATCTGATTGCGTACTGCAAGACCCGCCTCTCCGTCATCAAGTGCCCGCGCTCAATCGATTTCGAAGCCGAGCTGCCGCGCACGCCCACGGGAAAGCTGGTGAAGCGGCACCTGCGGGACCGGTATTGGCCGAAGACGGCGACGAAAATCTAGGACCTCAATCAAACAGGCTCGGCGTGTGGTTCACCAGCGCGCCTTCGATCTCGAGCATCTTCAGCTTGGTCACCACGCCGCCATTCGCCGAGAAGCCGCCGGGCTTGTTGCCGGCCGCCAGAACGCGGTGGCAAGGCACCACGATCGGACACGGGTTGCGGCCGAGCGCCTGGCCGACATCGCGCGACAGCTGGACGCCGCCGAGCTGCCTGGCGATGTCGCCATAGGTGACGGTCTTGCCGGGCGGAATGGCGCGGGCGATCTCGTAGACGCCGCGATTGAAGTCGGGCACGCCGTCGAGATCGAGCGGGATGTCGGTGAGATCGTCCGGCTCACCCGCGAGCAACTTCACGATGCGGTCGATCGCCTGCTGCACCTCAGCGGTCGGCTCGGCCTCGCTGGCCTCGGCATGACGCTGGCTGATGCGGGTGCGGATCTTCGCCTCGCCGCCCATTGGCAGCTGCGTGCCGTTAATGCCGCGCGGGCCCCAGGCGATGGCGCAGAGGCCGATCCTGGTGTCGAACAGGGCGAAATGCTGGTCGGTCATAGCTTGGTTCTCAAACTAGCGTCCTTGTCGCATGCCCCATTGTCATCGGGCCTAAATCTAGGCTTGGAAATAGTTGCGATCCACCCGGTTTCCGGGAATCTTGCACAGGAGTTCCGCACAGCTTTCCGCGAGCCAAGAATGCAAAGCCTCCACGTCAACGGATACGATATGCCCTATCTCGACGTGGGCGAGGACAGAGGCGGGCCGCCGCTGGTGTGCGTGCATGGGTCGCTCTCTGATTTCCGCGTGTGGAGCTGCGTGCTCGGGCCGCTGACGCAGCGGCACCGGATGATCGTTGTCAGCTTGCGGCACTTCTTCCCCGACCACTGCGACGGCGTCGGCGACACCTATTCGATCGCCCAACATGTCAGTGACGTCATCGGCTTCATCGAGAAACTCGACCTCGGCCCGGTCGATCTGATGGGCCATTCCCGCGGCGGCCACATCTGCTTCCGCGTCGCGCAGCAGCGGCCCGATCTGCTGCGGCGGCTCGTCCTCGCCGAGCCTGGCGGCGAGCTCGATGCGAGCCTCGATCCGGATTACGCCGGCGGCCCCTCACCGCTGCTGGCGCGGTTTACGGACGCAGCCGAGAAGATCGCGGCAGGCGATGTCGACGGCGGGCTTGCCGTCTTCGTCGACACGCTCGAAGGCGCCGGCACCTGGCCGCGACTGCCAGCGATGGTGAAGCAGAATTTGCGCGACAACGCCATGACGCTGATCGGCCAAGTCGGCGACGATCGCCCGCCGTTCTCGAAGGCGGATGCGGAATCTATCAAGATGCCGACGCTGTTCATCCTGGGCGCGCGGACCAAGGGCCTGCTGCCGAAAGTGCTGCATGCGCTCGCTGCGCACGTGCCTTACGCCAGGACGGCGGTCATTCCGAATGCGACGCATCCGATGTTCGAGCAGGCGCCGCAGAAATATTCCGAAGTGGTTCTCGATTTCCTGGCGAGCTGATCATGCAGACATTTCGCGTCAACCGCTATGACATGGCCTATCTCGAGGTCGGAGCGGGCCGTCCGCTGGTCTGCGTGCACGGCACGCTCGGAGATTTCCGCACCTGGTATTCGGTGCTCGGACCGCTGTCGAAAAACCATCGCGTGATCGCGGTCAGCCTGCGGCACTTTTTTCCCAAGCATTGGGACGGCGTCGGTGACGACTACAAGATGGCGCAGCATGTCTTCGACATGATCGCCTTCATCGAACAGGTCGAGCCCGGCCCGGTCGACCTGATGGGCCATTCGCGCGGCGGGCACATCGCGTTTCGCGTTGCGCAGGCGCGGCCGGAACTGTTGCGAAAGCTGGTGCTGGCCGAGCCGGGCGGCGATCTGGACGCCAGCCTGCCGCAGCCCGAAGATACGCCCGCGCATCCGCCGCTGGCCGCGAAGACGGCGCGGTCGGTCGAGATGATCCGCGCTGGCGATACCGAAGGCGCACTGCGGAATTTCTATGAAGGCATCGAGGGCGACGGCTCGTGGCGGCGGGTGCCGGCCGCGGCGAAGCAACAGCTGCGCGACAACGTGCTCACCCTCCTCGGCCAGGTCAACGAGCAGCGCCGGCCTTACACGCTTGCGGATGCGCAGGCGATCAGGACGCCGACGCTGCTGATCGGCGGCGGCGCCACCACCGGCAGCCTGTCGGTGACATGGCGCGTGCTGGCCGAGCATATCGCAGACAGCAAGGCGGCGGTGATCCCCAACGCCGGGCACTGGATGTTCGAGCAAGCGCCGCAGGAGTTCGGTAAAGTGGTCGACAGGTTCTTGGCGGGAGACTGAGGATGAATGGATTCCGGGCTCGCGCTACGCGCGCCCTGGAATGACAAAACAAAACAGGAGGACGGCCCATGAAATTGTCTCAGGAGCAATTGGAGTTCTTCCACCGCGAGGGCTGGCTGTTTCTGCCCGAATTGTTTGCCCAGGAGGAGGTCGATCTGCTCGCGCGCGAGGCGGTCGGCATCTACGACACCAACCGGCCGGAGGTCTGGCGCGAGAAGAGCGGCGCGCCGCGCACGGCGTTTGCCGCGCATCTCTACAACGAGGCCTTCCGCATCCTCGGCGCGCATCCGCGCATGATCGAGCCGGTCGAGCAATTGTTCGGCGAGCCTGTTTACATGCACCAGTTCAAGATCAACGCGAAATCGGCCTTCACCGGCGACGTCTGGCAGTGGCACCAGGATTACGGCACCTGGAAGCGCGACGACGGCATGCCGGAGCCGCGTGCGATGAACATCGCGATCTTCCTCGACGAGGTGATGCCGATCAACGGGCCGCTGATGCTCGTGCCGCGCAGCCAGAACGCCGGCGATCTCCAGGCCTCGCACGACGTTTCGACAACATCCTACCCGCTGTGGACGCTGGACGAAGACACGGTGACGCGCCTCGTCAAGCAGGGCGGCATCGTCGCGCCGACCGGCAAGCCCGGCGGCATGCTGATGTTCCACGGCAATCTCGTGCACGGCTCGGCCGGCAACATCACGCCCTACCCGCGCAAGATCGTGTATCTGACCTTGAACGCAGTCTCGAACTACATCCGCACCCCGACACGGCCGGAGTACATCGCGCACCGCGATTTTGCGCCGATCAAAACGGTTGACGATGATGCGCTGCTGCGGCTCGCCCGTGCGCCTCGGCAGGCGGCGGAGTAGACTGTCTTGTGCCCCGGACGCAGCGCAGCGTCTTTTCGACGATGCGCTGCAGAGCCGGGGCCCATGCCCCACGGATAGTTTTCTGGGTCCCGGCTCTGCGGATCAGCGTTACACGCTGCACCGCGTCCAGAACACGATCATTGCTCAGGAGATTCCCCATGAACCTCTTCCGCCTCCTCCAGGCTCGCGCATCCGCCGGCAAGCCTGTCCGTGTCGCTTTGATCGGCGCCGGCAAATTCGGCTCGATGTTTTTGGCGCAGGTGCCGCACACGCCGGGGCTGGAGGTGCCGATCATTGTCGACATCGACCGTGAGCGCGCGCGCGAGGCGTGCCGCATCGTCGGCTGGAGCGCCGAGCGGATCGCGGCCACCGTTTTCACCGATGACGGCGCTCGTGCCATCGCCGGCGGCGCGATGGATGTGGTGGTGGAGGCGACCGGCAACCCGGCCGTCGGCATCCGCCACGCGCGCGCGGCGATCGCGGCGGGCAAGCATATCGTGATGGTGAATGTCGAAGCCGACGTGCTGGCAGGTCCGCTGCTCGCCGAGGAAGCGCGGAAAGCCGGCGTGGTCTATTCGCTTGCCTATGGCGACCAGCCGGCGCTGACGGCCGAGATGGTCGACTGGGCCCGCGCCACGGGATTCCGCGTCGTCGCCGCCGGCAAGGGCACAAAATATCTGCCGGCCTATCACGACGTGACGCCTGATGGCGTCTGGCAGCACTACGGCCTCACCGCAGGCGAAGCGCAGTCGGCCGGCATGAATCCGCAGATGTTCAACTCCTTCCTCGACGGCACCAAATCGGCGATCGAGATGGCGGCGATCGCGAATGCCTGCGGCCTCGATGTGCCAGGGGAGGGCCTGTTGTTTCCGCCGTGCGGCGTCGACGATCTGCCGCACATCATGCGGCCGCGATCGCGCGGCGGCGTGCTGGAGCGGTCGGGCGTGGTGGAAGTGGTTTCCTCGCTCGAGCGCGATGGCCGGCCGGTGTTTCGCGACCTGCGTTGGGGCGTCTATGTCGTGCTGGAGGCGCCGAACGACTACGCTGCCGATTGTTTCAAGCAG